>NZ_VJZC01000037.1 GCF_009377185.1 Streptomyces spongiae | reverse complement strand
CACGCTTCCCCCACGCCGACGAAGTCGTCGTCGACTGGCCCCACCGCTACCTGGAACACACCGAGGTCGACGCCCGCACCGCCGTCTGCGTCCTCACCCACGACGCCAAGTTCGACATCCCTCTCCTACGCCTCGCGCTCGACCTCCCGGTCGGCTACGTCGGCGCCATGGGCTCGCGCCGCACCCACGACCACCGCCTGGCCCTGCTGCGCGAGACCGGCGTACCCGCCGACCGACTGACCCGCCTGCACTCCCCGATCGGCCTCGACCTCGGCGCCCACACGCCCGAGGAAACAGCCGTCTCCATCACCGCCGAGATCATCGCCCACACCAACCACGGCACCGGCCTGCCCCTGTCCCACGGCACCGGCCCCATCCACCCCGCCCCCGGCGCTCTGTCACCGGCCGCACGGACAGCCGCGTGACGACCAGACCGCCGCAGCACGACGGAGGTGCCCGCCACTCGCAGACGGGCACCCCCTCGGGTGACGGGTCCCCGCCGCAGGAGCCGGGCGATGACCGCGTGGGCGGTGAACCGTCCACGCGGCGAGGGGGTCGGCGACGCACCCGGCAGCCGCCCCCGGAGAGACGCGGCGACCCCCGCCACCCAAGGCGTTGGCCGCCCGAGGCCGACAGACATGACCCAACCGATGAGGAACCACCCGTGAGTGCCCTGTTCACCCCCCTGCCCCTGCGGTCACTCGAGATCCCCAACCGCATCTGGACATCCCCGATGTGCATGTACTCCGCCGCCTCCGACGGCCCGGAGACCGGGATGCCGACCGACTTCCACCTCACCCACCTGGCCGGCCGGGCGGCCGGCGGCGCCGGTCTCGTGATGGCCGAGGCCACCGCGGTACGACCCGACGGACGCATCACCCCCTGGGACCTGGGCCTGTGGAACGACCGCCAGCAGCAGGCGTTCGCCCGCGTCACCGCGGCCATCCGTTCCCACGGCTCGGTCCCGGCGATCCAGCTCGCGCACGCCGGCCGCAAGGCTTCCGTCGACAAGCCCTGGCTCACCGGCGGGTTCGTACCCCGGACGGAGGGCGGCTGGCAGCCGGTCGCCCCCAGCCCGGAGCCGTTCACCGGACGGCCCGCTCCCCACGAGCTCACTCCGGACGAGATCCAGCAACTCGTACGCGACTTCGCCGAGTCGGCGAAGCGCGCCCTGGCCGCCGGCTTCCAGGTGGTCGAACTGCACGGCGCCCACGGCTTCCTGATCCACTCCTTCCTCTCCCCGGCCGCCAACCACCGCACCGACTCCTACGGCGGCAGCTTCGAGAACCGGCTGCGTTTCGCGCTGGAGGTCGTCAACGCCGTACGCATGGTGTGGCCCGAGAACCTGCCGGTCTTCTTCCGAACCTCGGCCACCGACTGGCTGACCGAGAACCCCGAGGACGACCGCGAGGGCTGGACCGGCGACGACACCGTCCGCCTCGCCAAGGAACTGCGCGCGCACGGCGTCGACCTGCTGGACGTGTCCAGCGGCGGCATGGTCGCCGACGCCACCATCCCCGTCGCGCCCGGCTACCAGGTCCCCTTCGCCGCCCAAGCCCGTGCGGCGACCGGCATCCCCACCGGCACCGTAGGCCTGATCCTGGAGCCCGCCCAGGCCGAGGACATCGTCGCCACCGGACAGGCCGACGCCGTCCTCCTCGGCCGCGAACTGCTGCGCAACCCGTACTGGCCCCAGCACGCCGCCCTCGAACTCGGCGCCGAGCCCCGCTGGCCCGAGCAGTACGGCTACGCCGTACGACGGAGCGGCAAGCGCTGAGAGAACAGCACCCGCCGCACCAGCACACGCCCCGCGTCGCTATACGAGGGCCGAGCCGACCGGCCTCGCCCCTGGGGACGGCATCGCCCTCTGAGGACGGCATCGCGCAGGCAGCCAAGCCGAATGCCCCGAACCCGGTCAACGGCGCGACCCACTTCGACTCGACCCCACATATTGATCTTCACACGGAAGCCGTGACGACCCCGCCGGTCGGCGCTTCGCCATCAACACCGCAAGAGGGTCCTCACGCTCCCTGCCCGCTGCGGGCGGGCCTGAGCCGACCGTTCAGGCACGTCCAGGACGGCTCTCAAACCGGGGAGGACTGCGCAATCGTCCAACTTCACCGAGCCACCGCCACGTCCACGAACAGGGCGGCCTGTCAGGCCAGGCCCCGCGAGGCAGCGCCAAGTACCCCCACAAGCTGACGCAGAGTACAGAACGGTCCTTCCGCCCTCGCTCCCTGACCCCTCAGCGTCCATCAGGCAATCGGCGAAGACCACAGAAGCAGCAGGTCAGAGACGTTCTTGCCTGCCACCTTCGTCGTCTGCTCCCTATACCAACGACGCTCGCTGGCGCGCATCCGCTACGCTGTCCTTGGTCGGCCGTTGGTACGTCGCGCTGTCTGCTCAGGCAACACCGCAGAGGACGTCGCACCGTGTCCGACCAGCGGGCTTGTGATCCTCGCCGAAGATCCACTTCCTGGATTTTCTCCAAGGTTTTCTACAAGCCCTCGCCTTCGTAGCTCAGGGGATAGAGCACCGCTCTCCTAAAGCGGGTGTCGCAGGTTCGAATCCTGCCGGGGGCACATCGCGCTACCGCTCTGACCTGGGGTTTCTGCCCCGGGGAGGGCTCGTGCTCGGCCTCGGACTCCTCGTCCGGGGCCGTTTGCGTGAGCGGACGGAGAGTTGATCCCCGAAATCTCTCCAGCGGATAAGCATCATCCGGCACGGACTCCGGCCCGGTCTTCTCCGGGCCATCGGGCTCTGGCTCCGCTTCAGGCACCCAAGGAGCGCACGAGCGCGCACGGAAGAATCGCGCTTCTGTCGAAAGTGGTTACGCCTCTCCGGAGCCCAGGGCGGTTTCCGCGTCGTGGCCGCCCCAACTGTCGGGGGTGCGCCACAGGACCTGAACCCCGAAGACACCGAACACGGTGTCAGCCGACCAGTCCTCGGCGGGCGGTTCGGAGAGCACCAGGTAGAGGCGGTCGGCAGGAGCGGGCAGGGTGTGGTTGATCTCCAGGAGGCGGGTGGCTCCCGAGCGGAGGTCGGCGTAGGTGGAGTGGCCGGCACCGAGGACCTCGTAGAGGAAGTGGCCGTCTTCCCCTGTGCGGCTGACATCGATGACCGGGGAGTCGGTCGGCTGCAGGTCCGCCCAGAGCAGAGCCGCCTTGAGAGCATGGCGCACCGCCTCGTGCTTCTTGCATGTGCGGTCGGTGGCCGCCGTGGTCTCCAGCGAGTGCAGAAGTCCCTTGGCGGGCGTGGCTGGCGCTGGCGTGGTGGGCATGCCTTCGGAGGTCACGGGCTCTGCTTCCTTCTGCTCGGACGGCTGTTCGACGGAGGCGGGCGCACTCTCGGTTTCCGGTTCGCCCGGGGTGGACCGGCGGTGCTGGAGCGCCTCTCGGGCCGCGTTCAGGGCCTGGGCCCAGTCGGCGCGTGCCAGGTCCGCCTGGAGTCGGTTCAGGTCCAGGTTGTTGTCCTTGAGCATGCGGTTGGTGTGCGCCGCCAGGTCGCGCAGGAGGCTGAGGCGGTGCTTGTCCGGGGATCCGAGCACACGACGCACGTCCACCCAGTCCGCCTGGTCACGGCGGAGGACGCGGTTGGCCATGCCCTTGAGCTCGGACAGGCGATCACGGGCGTTCTCCGGAATGGTTCCGTCACCGTTGGTCAGGTCGTCGAAGACGCTGAGCGCCGCCACATACCGATCCGCCATGGTGGGGGAGATGGGCTGGCGGCCACGCTGGTCCGCGGTGAGCAGGCAGTGGTTCGTCTCGTGAGCGAACACCCAGCAGTCCACTACCGCGCCGGGATGCGGGGGCACCGAGCCGTGGCGGACGGTCAGGACCAGAGCGACGTCGATCGCGGGAGACAGGGCCTTGACCCTGTACCGGCCACCGGGTGCCCGGCCGGTCACGCGGACTCGGACGTCCGTACCGATGTCAGGGACGTCAGCGTCTGCCATGCCTGGTTCGCCTTCGGCAGGTGCTGGTTCGGTACTGCTGCCGTCGGTGTTCGTGAGGGCCTCCGGGAGCGGGGACGTGTGCAGGACGGTCAGGCTCTGGGTGCTGCGGGTGAGCGCGACGTACAGCTGGCGCAGGCCGGCCGGGCCCCGGTCGGCGATGGTGGCGGGTTCGACGACGAGGACGTGGTCGTACTCCATGCCCTTGGCCTGGGCGGCGGCCAGCACGGACACCGCCTCGCGCCCATGCGCGGTGATGCCGTCGGCCAGGTCCAGGTGGTGACTGATCTCGTCGAGCCAGCCGGAGTCGTCGGGGACGATGACAGCCACGGAGCGCAGGGTGTGTCCGTCGCTGGTGCCGATGAGGCGGGTGGCTTGGGCCACGGTGTCGTCGAGGAGTTTCCACGGCTCGGTCGCGATCGTGCGCACAGCGTCCTCTCCCGCCGCACGCACGGCCTGCGGGTACGGCAGCGTGGGGGCGACGGTACGGGCCAGGGGGGCGACGAACTCCATGATTTCGGCGGGCACGCGGTAGCTGGTGTTCAGCTCGGCCACGCGCCAGTCGCCGTGGTCGGACAGGAGGGTGCCGAGGCGGTCCCAGTCGCTGTGGGTGTGGGGGCCGGTGGCCTGGGCGAGGTCGCCGAGGATGGTCATGGAGCCCTGCGCGGCGGAGCGCCGGCGCAGGGAGCGGGCCTGCATGGGTGTCAGGTCCTGTGCCTCGTCGACCACGATGTGCCCGTACCGCTGCGGGGTCTCCCCGGCGATGAGATACCGCAGTTCTTCGAGGCAGACCCGGTCGTCGAGTGTCCAGGGATCGGCGTCGGCCGTGTCGGCCCGAGGACGGCGCAGAGCGGCCTGCTCCGAGGCGTCGAGAATGCCCTCGGCGCAGGTACGCAGGAGGTCTTCGGAGTCGTACAGGGTGCGGAGGGCTTCCCTGGCGCCGGGCGAAGGCCAGACACGTTCGATGAGGCGCTCGACCTGACGGTTGCGTTCCAGGTCGCGGCGGATCGTGTCGTCGCGGCTGCGGCGAGGGGCGACGGCGACGAGTTCCCGCAGCAGGCGGTCGACGAGCAGCCCGCGGAAGCGGTCGCGGCGCTCACGGTAGGAGCCGTCGCCTTGGCGCACTTCTTCGAGGAGCGAAAGCATTTCGGAGCGCGGGACGCGCAGGGTCGTGCTGCCGACGGTGACGGTGAGCTCCGGCTTGGCCCCCTCGTAAGAAGCAGTGGTGGTGAACTCGTCGACGGCCTCGGGACGGCACTCGCCCTCGACGCGCCGCCGCAGGACGGCCGCCATGCGTTCATCGGACTTCACCATCCGCGCCGTGGGGGTGTCGGTGCCGAGGACCTCGCCGTCCCACAGACGGGTCACCTGCACGGCGTTGACGTTCCGGGTGCCGAGCGTGGGCAGCACCTGGCTCACGTAGTCCAGGAACCGCTGATGGGGGCCGACGACGAGGACGTCCTGGGCTTTGAAGTGCCCGTTGTTGACGAGCCAGGTCACGCGGTGCAGGCCGACCGCCGACTTGCCGGTACCCGGGCCGCCCTGCACGACGAGGATGTCGGAGGGCGAGCCGGTGACCAGGGCCATCTGGTCGCGGCGGATGGTCTCGACGATGTCCCGCATGCTGCCGCTGCGCGAGCGCTGAAGCTCGCGCAGGAGGAAGTCGTCGGGCTGCTGGGGACCTTGGCGATGGAGACGGGCGACGTCGGCGGGGGTGAGGACGGGGGGCCGCGCCGTATCAGGCCGCTGTGCGTCGGTGGTGGAGTCTGCCGCCGCGGACTGCGGATCGGCGTCGTCCGCGGTCGGCCGCGGGGCGGGGACGGTGACGGTGACGGTGATGTCGTCGGCATAGCCTTCGACGACGCGCTGCGTGCAGTGCAGCCGCCGCCGCAGGAGCACCTCCCCCGGAGCGTCCGGCAGCGCGTCGAGCCACTTCTTGGCAAGCTCGTTGGTCCACTCCACGACGACGGTATCGCGGGTCTGAACGTCGGAAACGGCACGCCGGCCGACGTACCAGGTTTCGGGTTCCCCACCTGGGCCGTCCTGCACGTCCACGCGGCTGATGACCAGCGAAGCCTTGCCAAGGCCTCCGTACGCTGCGGCTCGCTCCTCGGCCGCGAGACGGTTGGCGACACTGTCCTTGCCGCTCGCGGAGGCCGAGGCGACCGACCCCCCGGTCATTTCGGCCAGCCGCGCGGCGTAACAGTCGTAGGCGCGGTCCACTGCCTTCTGCTCGACGGCGATGATCTCGTCGCGCGTGGTGGTGCCCATGTACATGTCCCCTCCCCTTGCAACGCCCCGGAGGGCGCTGCGACGGGCATACGCCCGGCCCCGTCGAAGTAACTATCAGAGACCTGCTGGTAACAAACAGTCAGATGGTCAACGTCCCGACCAGCTCGCCAACCTCCGTCCGCCAGACCCGAACCTGGTCGTGCGTGGGGCCGATCTCGTACTGGTGGTAGTGGCATCCCAGGCAGAGGTGCGACCAGACGGCGTTGGTGCGGCGAGCGGTCTCCGCCGCGGTGTAGCAGTGGAGGCACAGCATCTTGGCCCGCATCGTGGTGTCGGCGAGCCCTGGCACCGCGGCGTCGAGCACGCGGTCGATGGAGAGCTCCAGGGCGGTCCGCAGAGCGAGGGAGGCTCCGCGGTGCCGGCCGGCGGCCGTGGCGCCCGTACGGGCGGCAAGCAGCTGATCCGCCGTCAGCAGGAGCTCCTCGACCGAGGTGGTGGGAGTGCTCATCACGCGGTCACCCCCGGCTTGCGCACCTTCTGCGCCATGATCTCGATGTCGTCCACGAAGCGGTGGGGGTCGGTGATCTGCGCTCCCGTGGCGTGGGCGCCGTTCTGGCACTCCTTGAGGAGGTCCACAGCACGCGGTCCGCAAAGGGTGCGCAGTTCCCGGTAGACGTCGCCGGTCCGGCCGGCGTCGCCGAACAGGGCCAGTGCCGCGACCTTCATGAGCTTGTCGGCGCTGCCGACGGCGGCCTGCAGCTCGTCCTCGGGCGCGCCGGAACGGTGATGCCGGATCCAGGCGGCTTCGAGGAAGGCGTTCTCCAGGGCGATACGGCACAGGCTGGGCAGCACGTGGGTCCGTGCCGCCGACGGCAGGTCACCGGTACTGGCGAGGGCCCGCGCGTCGTCGAGTGCCTGCCGTACCGGGTCGGTCACCGGCTTGACCTTCACCTTGGACGACTTGGCCCGCTCGACCTCGAACACCGTCACGGGCAGACCCTGGCTGGTGAACGCCCGCTGGAGCCGGGTGTCGTGGGTGAAGACGACGACCTGCCGGTGCTCGCCGAGCTCGTGCAGGACCTGGGCGAGTCCGTTGACCTTGGCGGGGTCCATGGACTGCACGGGGTCATCGATGACGATGAAACCGAACGGGCTGTCGGCGGTGGCGGCCCGAGGCAGGAACAGAGACAGCGCGAGAGAGTGCTGCTCGCCCTGGCTCATGACACTGAGAGCCGAGGCCTCCTCGCCGTCGACGGTGACATCCATGACGAGCTTGCGGACGGTGGCCTTCTCGCTGCCCTTCAGGCTCACGGCCTTGAGATCGATGTTGCTCTCCTGGCGGAGCCGCTCCCAGATGCGCTGCGACTGGTCGGCGAAGCCTTCCATCCGCTGTTCCCGCAACTCGGCGGCCAACGTCTTGATCCAGGTGCTCGCCTTCCTGATGTCCCGCAGCCGGGGTTTGTTCGCCTCCACGGCACGGGCCCTCTCCGCCCAGCCCGCCAGGCGGGTGACGAGCCCGCGCCAGCGTTCGTCCCGCTTCTCCAGTTCCCTGACGGCGTTCTGCCTGACCGCGGCGCAGGCATCGGCCAGGGTCGCGGCGGCCTCGTGGGCGCGCTGGGCGAGCTCGCCGGGATCACTGATCGTCCGGCAGGCGGTCCAGGCGCGCCACGGGTCGGCCAGGGCGGCGGGGATCTGTCGGGGCGTGTGGACGAGGTCCTGCACGGCCCGCGCGGCCGACCGGAGTTCGCTGCCCGCACCCGCTGCCGCCTCCGCCTCCTGTCGCAGTGCGGCGATCTGGGCGATGGCGTCCGTGGCCCATGCCGGGTCCAGCATCCCGTCGGTCCCGCACACGGGGCAGGCGGCCGCATCGGGGTGACGGTCGTGGTGCGCCACAGCCCGTTCGAGGAGTTCCGCACGCCGCAGGGCGTCCTCGGCGCCGGTGCCGCGCAGGTCCTCGACATCGGCGAGAGCATTGCGCAGGCGGTCCAGGGCCGCGTGGACCTGCACCATCTCGGGCCCCTGCACCTCTGCCTCGGCGCGCAGCCCGGCGAGCAGGCCATCGTCCCCGTCGGCGGGCAGACCGGCGACAAGGGCTTCAACAGTCTCGAAGTCGGGCGATCCCGCCGTGTCGACGGCGACGAGTGCCTGCACCGCGCGCTCGTCGTCCTCCAACTCGTACAGCGCCTCCTTGAGGCCCGGCAGCTCCGCCTTCGCCGCCTTGTCCGCGTCTTCGAGCGCCTTGGCCTCCTGGCGGAGCCGGCCGTCGGCGGCGCTGAGCTGCCCCAGGCCGAGGATGGTGGCGATGGCGTCGTACATCTCGGAGGGCTTGCCACTGATCATGCGGTCGAGGTCGACGTACGACAGGAAGGGCCGGAAGTCCCGCAGGTCCTGCTTCCAGTCCGCCTGGTCGAGGGGGACGCGGCCGTGCCCGGGGCGCTTCAGCTCGGCCTGGGAGGCGTCGAAGTCGTCGCCCTCCCAGGTGCGGGTGAGGGTGCTGCGGCCGGTGTCGCCCTCGACGGCGAGCTTGACCTCGATCTCCGGCCTGCCGTCGGTGTCGTGGAGGTTGCGCCAGTTGCTGCTGCGCATCGCGTGCTGCCCCTGCCAGCGCATGTTCACGCCGGTGAAGGCCGTCTCGATGCCCTCGGCGATGCTGGACTTGCCGGAGCCGTTGCGACCCACGACCAGGTTCACACCGGGTCTGGGGCTGAGCTTGAGCCAGGCGCGCGGTCCGATGCCACGGAACCGGGCGACGGCGACGGACTCGAGGTAGATCCGGCCGGCAGGGGAGGTCCCCCGGGGCTCGCCGTCGCCCATGGCCTCCTTCAGGAGCACCTTCACGGGTTCGCTGAGCGCCTCCTCCGCCAGGCGGGTCTCCACCAGACCGGCCACGGGCGCGGGCTGGTCGGACGGGGCCGGACGGGCGGGGTCGTTGGGGTGGTGTGCGTTCTGCCGGGGCTGTTCCGTCACGGTCATGCGGGTTCCTCCCGTGTGTGCGGTGGGTGGCGACTGCGGTGCGGAATGGACGCGAAGTGGACGGCCCCGAGGTATGGCGTTGCGACGAGAAGGACCGGGAGAGATCGGATGCGTGGCGCGGTACGGCGCCAGGACGCTTCACGGTGAGGTTGCGGAGTCACGGCCATGCTTCCATCCGGAAGCGTGACCAGATAAGCACAGCCGTGAAAGCACTGTCAAACAGCTTGACGAACTTGACGACTGTTGTAATGTGTTAACCGTCCCTGTCCGACTGGCCCGAGAGGTGCGGAACTCCACGCCATGCCCCAGCCACCAGCCCGACCGGCGCCCTCCGCACACGTGACAGCCGCCGAGATCTCCCGCATCGCGGGGGTCACACGCGCCACCGTCAGCAACTGGCGCCGCCGCCACGACGATTTCCCCGCGCCCAGCGCAGGCACGGAGGCCAGCCCGCTCTACGACCTGTCGGCCGTCCAGGCATGGCTGCGTGGCCGCGGTCACACCTCCGCCGCCTCTCCGACCGAGGAGCTGCGGACGGCACTACGGCTGCTGGGGCCCGGCTCGGGGGTGGCCGCGCGACTCTTCCCGCTGGTGGCTGCCGCGTCCCGCCGTACGCAGGAGGAGCTGGCCGAACTCGCCGCCGTGCCCGACGACCAGCTGCTCGCCCGAGCGGAGAAGGCCGCGGGCGAGCTCCCGGCCACCGTGCCCGAGGCCGAGCCGGTCCACTACGGCCCGGACGACGCGGGCGCGGTCCGCGCGCTGCTGGGGTGCGTCCGTGAGGCGGGGGCCCAGGCCGCCCTCGACGTCCTCGCCGAACGCGAACTGGACGAGGGCGCCGCCAGCGGCGTCTACCAGACCCCGGAGGGCCTGGCCCGGCTCATGGCACGGCTCCTGCCCGCCGACGTGTCCCGCGTCCTCGACCCCGCCTGCGGCAGCGGTACGCTCCTCGCCGCCGCCGCACGGCAGGGCGCGCGGGAGCTGTTCGGGCAGGACTCGCTCCCCGTCCAGGGCCAACGCACCGCGGTCCGGCTGCTGATCGCCGCACCCGAGGCCGAGACGGCGATCCGCGTCGGCGACAGCCTGCGCGCCGACGCCTTCCCCGACGTCACCGTGGACGCCGTCCTGTGCAACCCGCCGTTCGCCGACCGGGACTGGGGTCACGACGAGCTGGCCTACGACCCGAGGTGGGCGTACGGGGTCCCGCCGCGCTTCGAGTCCGAACTGGCGTGGGTGCAGCACGCCCTCGCACACCTGGAGCCCGGCGGCCACGCGGTCATGCTGTTGCCGCCCGCGCTGGCTTTCCGCTCCTCCGGCCGCCGCGTCCGCGCGGAACTCATCCGCGGCGGGGCCCTGCGCGCTGTCGTCTCGCTTCCGGTGCGTGCCGCGTATCCGCTCCACATCGGCCTGCAGATCTGGGTGTTCCAACGCCCCGAGCCGGGCGGCACGGACCGTACGACGGTGCTGTTCGTCGACGGGGAGGGCGAGCAGCGGGACGGCGCTGCGGGCACGCCGTCCGCCACCGGTACGGCGACGGCGGGTGCCGGCTCCCGCGGCGGCCCGCGCTCCCGCCGGTCCGGCTCTTCCGCTTCCGCCGCCTCCGCCCCCGCCTCTTCGGCCTCCGCCACCACCTTCGACTGGGCGGGGCTGACGGAGCGGGTCCTCGGCCAGTGGGCCGCGTTCACCACCGCCCCCGACACCTATGCCGACGAGCCCGGCGTCGCCCGCGCGGTGCCGCTCGTCGACCTCCTCGACGACGTCGTCGACGTCACCCCGGCCCGCCATGTCCGGGCGACCGCGGCCGACATCGACCCGGCGGCCCTGGCCCGGCGCGCGCACGACCTGCACGACCAACTGGCCGAGCAGGTCGCCGCCCTGTCATCCGCCTCCGCGTCCGGCGGCTGGCAGCCGTCCGGGGCCTCGGCCCGCGAGTGGCGTACGGCGACCGTCTCCGACCTGGCACGCGGCGGCGCCCTGACCGTGCTGCGGGCGGCGCCGCCCGGCACCCGCGGCTCCAAGGGCTCCGCCGCCCCCGCCGTCGACCGGCCGGTCCTCACCGCCCAGGACGTCTCCACCGGAAACCCCCCGTCCGGCGGGGCCGTGGACCTCCACGCCGACGCCGCACAGCCCGTCGCCGCCGGGGACGTCCTCGTCCGCGCCGTCGCGGGCAGCGGCAACGCGTCCGCGATGACCCGGGTCGCGGACGACCGGGACGCCGGAGCGCTGCTCGGTCAGCACATCCACCTCCTGCGCCCCGACCCGGCCCGCCTCGACCCGTGGTTCCTGGCCGGGTTCCTCGGCGCCGACGACAACATCGCCTCCGCGTCCACCGGCTCCACCCTCGTACACGTCACACCGGGCCGCCTGCGCGTACCGCTGCTGCCGCTGGAGGAACAGCGGCGCTACGGGGAGGCGTTCCGCCGCGTGTACGAGCTGCGCGCGGTGGTCCGCCGAACCGCCGACCTCGCCGCCGACACCGCGGCCACCCTGACGACCGGCCTCACCGCCGGCGTACTCCTGCCACCGGACACCCCGGGCAGCCCGGATACGTCGGGCGCCCCGGGCAGCCGTTCTGTCTGAAACGCCCCACGCGTCCCACCGCGTACGACCACACTGGATCCCTGCCGTCCCCCGCCCGGACGGCGCTCTTCGGAAGGAAGCCGGGACCTCTTGAACAGCAGCAAGCACACGGAGTTGGCGAACCACGCCTGGTCCGTCGCCGATCTCCTGCGCGGCGACTACAAGCAGTCCGACTACGGCAAGGTCATCCTGCCGTTCACGGTGCTGCGCCGCCTGGAGTGCGTCCTGGAGCCGACGCGCGACAAGGTCGTCGAGACCGTCACCAGGTTCGCGGGCCAGGACATCGACACCGGCCACTTCCTGCGCAGAGCTTCGGGCCACTCCTTCTACAACAAGAGCGACCTCACGCTGCGGAAGATCGCGGCCGACCCGCAGAACGCGGCGAGGAACCTGCAGATCTACGTCGGCGCCTTCTCGGACAACGCCCGCGAGGTCCTCGACAAGTACGAGTTCAACCAGCAGGTCAGGAAGCTCGACGGCGCGAACCTGCTCTACCAGGTCATCGGCAGGTTCACCGACCTCGACCTGCACCCCGACGTCGTGCCCAACCACAACATGGGTTACATCTTCGAGGAGTTGATCCGCCGCTTCGCCGAGCAGTCGAACGAGACCGCGGGTGAGCACTTCACCCCGCGCGAGGTCATCAAGCTGATGGTGAACCTGCTGGTGGCGCCCGACGCGGACGCCCTCACTGTGCCGGGTGTCGTCCGCACGGTCATGGACCCGGCCTGCGGCACGGGCGGCATGCTCAGCGCCGCCGACGACCGCATCAAGGCCCTCAACCCGGACGCGACGGTCGAGGTGTACGGGCAGGAGCTCAACCCCGAGTCCTGGGCGATCTGCCGGTCCGACCTCATGATCAAGGGCCAGGACCCGGAGAACATCCGCTTCGGCAACTCCTTCTCCGACGACGGCCACGCCCGCCGCAAGTTCGACTACATCCTCGCCAACCCGCCGTTCGGCGTGGAGTGGAAGAAGGTCAAGGAGGAGGTCGAGTACGAGCACAAGTCACTCGGCGACGCCGGCCGCTTCGGCGCGGGTCTGCCGCGCATCAATGACGGCTCGCTGCTCTTCCTCCAGCACATGATCTCGAAGATGAAGCCGGTGGACGTCAGCGGCGGGGGCGGCTCCCGCATCGCCATCGTCTTCAACGGCTCCCCGCTGTTCACCGGCGCGGCCGAGTCCGGCGAGTCCAACATCCGCCGCTGGATCCTGGAGAACGACTGGCTGGAGGCCATCGTCGCCCTCCCGGACCAGCTGTTCTACAACACGGGCATCTCCACGTACTTCTGGATCCTGACGAACCGTAAGGACAAGGACCACAAGGGCAAGGTCGTGCTGCTCGACGCGCGCGACCAGTGGGTGAAGATGCGCAAGTCGCTGGGCGACAAGCGCAAGGAACTCGGCGACGGGACGAACGGCCGCCCCGACCACATCGGGGACATCACGCGGCTGTACGCGGAGGCGCTGCAGGTCGCGGGTGACGCGGAGCACCCGCTGCACGGCAAGGTCAAGGTCTTCGCCAACGAGGACTTCGGTTACCAGCGGATCACGGTCGAGCGGCCGCTGAAGCTGCGCTTCGAGGTGACGGAGGAGACGTTGGCGGCGCTGGCGGAGGCCAAGCCGGTAGCGAGGCTGGAGCGGAGCGAGGAATTCGTAGCGGCGGTGCGTACGCTGCTCGGCTCGTCCTGGGCGACGAAGTCCGAGGCGTTCATCGCGCTCAAGGACGCGGTGGTCGCGGCCGGGCTGACGTGGCCGTCGGGAGCGCCGTTCGCGAAGGCGGTACGGGAGGCGGTCGGGGTACGGGACCCGGAGGGCGAGGTTCAGAAGGTCAAGGGCGCAGCGGAGCCGGATGCGGACCTGCGGGACTACGAGAACGTCCCGTTGGGAGAGGACGTCGAGGACTACCTCAAGCGTGAGGTGCTGCCGCACGTCCCGGACGCGTGGATCGACCACACGAAGACGAAGATCGGCTACGAGATCCCGTTCACGCGGCACTTCTACGTATATACGCCGCCGCGGCCGCTGGCGAAGATCGACGCGGAGTTGAAGTCGCTGGAGGCGGAGATTCAGGCGCTGCTGGGTGAGGTGACGGAATGAGCTTGGAGGGCGCAATCGCAGCGAACGGGAACACCCGCGGATGGAACATCATTGCGCTCCGTTCGCTGCTTTCGCAGTCGAAGGCTGACAACCGCCCCGACCTGCCTCTACTCGGAGTCAATCTGCACTCCGGCGTTACCCAGCGCAGCGCAAATGACGGACGCCCCGCCGCAAGCGAAGATCTCACAGCGTACAAGGTCGTAGCGCCTGGAAACATTATCATGAATCGGTTGGGTAAACCGCACGGCTCCGTTGGCATGTCCCCCTGGAACGGGATCACCAGCCCGGCCTATTGGGTCATGGGGATTAATCCGCAACTCGGCGAACCTCGCTTCCTTCATCACCTGCTGCGGTCACGCCACTTGGTTGCCGAGTACGAACGCCTTGGCAAGAACCAACCGCCTAACCAGTTCGACATCTCTTGGGATGCTTTCCGCGCGATCGAGGTTCCGCTGCCCCCGCTGGAGGAGCAGCGCCGCATCGCCGACTACCTCGACACCGAGATCGCCCGCATCGGCCGATTGACAGCCGCCCGTGATGCCCAGCTCTCCCTCCTGGAAGAGCGCGAGTTGGCGGTCATCAGGCACATGCTCTCTGGCGGCGCTACGAGCCAAGGGGGGAGGCCAACGGATTGGCCATGGCTCCCACACATCCCGGCAGACTGGTCCATCGGCCCCGTCTATGCCTACTACTCCACCGACCTCGGAAAAATGCTCAACGCTGAGCGGGCCTCTGGGGAGAAATTGCACCCTTATCTGCGCAACGCAAACGTTCACTGGTACGAAATCAACACAGCAGACATGGCTTCTATGCACTTCGAGGCAGATGAAGTCCGCCGATACTCAGTGGCTCCCGGCGATCTGCTGGTTTGTGAAGGCGGTGCCGGCGTGGCCGAAGCGGCCGTCTGGGACGGTCGGATTGAAGAGTGCTATTTCCAAAAGTCACTCCACCGCGTGCGGCAATCCAGCGAAGTCCCCGTTGAATGGCTCATGTATTGGCTGCGATTCGCCAAGGCCTGCGGAGTGTTCGACGCCAGTGGAAATCTTGCGACCATCCCTCACCTAACAGGAGAACAACTCCGGCAGTACAGGATTCCGATCCCCCACGACGGCCAGAGCATGATTCGAGAAACCGGTCGGAAGATCAGCGACATGGCGAAGGCACGCACTCTCTTGAACACCGCACAGAAGGGGCTGTCTGAACGCCGCCAAGCCCTCATCACCGCTGCCGTAACCGGCCAGTTCGACGTATCCACTGCCAGCGGGCGCAACGTGACGGACGGAGTGAACGCATAGCCATGAGCCCCATCCACACGGAGTCCGCCTTCGGGGACGCCATCGTCGCCGCCATGGTCGAGCGTGGCTGGCGCGAAGCGCGCTCGCAGGACTACCGGGCCGATCTCGGTCTGGACACCAACGAACTCTTCACCTTCATCGGCGAGACCCAGCCCGACGAGTGGAACGAACTCCTCACCGTCTACGGCGGCGACCCGAACGAGGCGCAGCGCGGGTTCGCCAGTCGGCTCGACCAGGCCATCGCCACCAACGGCCTCCTCGACGCGCTCCGCAACGGCGTCAAGGACCGGGGCGTCCTCCTCCGCGTCGCATACTTCAAGCCGAACCTCGTCGCCCACGACTCCGTGCTGGACGGTTACCGGGCCAACCGCCTCACCGTCGTCCGCGAACTCGAATACGCGACCAAGCAGGCCGACTGGGGCAACCGGCTCGACCTGACCCTGTTCCTCAACGGAATCCCGGTCGCCACAGCCGAGTTGAAGAACCCGCTGACCAAGCAGGGCGTGGAGCAGGCCAAGGAGCAGTATCGCACCGACCGCGACCCCACCGAGCTGATCTTCACGCGCAGGGTCGTCGCGAACTTCGCCGTCGACCCGGACCTGGTCTTCGTCGCCACGCAGCTCAAGGGAAAGAACACCCGCTTCCTCCCGTTCAGCACGGGCTCCAACGGCCCCGGTCAGCCGGGCGGCGCAGGCAACCCCGCCCCCACCGCCTACGGCACGTACGCGACCTCCTACCTCTGGGAGCAGGTCTGGCAGCCGGACAACTGGCTGGACCTGCTCCAGCGGTTCGTGCACCTGCACAAGAGCAAGACGCCCGGCCGCGGCACCACCAAGACGATGATCTTCCCCAGGTTCCACCAGTGGGACGTGGTCAAGAAGCTCACCGCGCACGCAGCCACCCACGGCGCGGGACACGACTACCTGGTCATGGCCTCGGCCGGCTCGGGCAAGTCGAACACCATCGGCTGGCTCGCGCACCGCCTCAGCGACCTGCACACCCCCACCGACCCACGCGAACTCGACGCTGAGGCCATCGCCAAGGGCCTCAAGCCCGGTGTTCCGGTCTTCGACAAGGTCATCGTCATCACCGACCGCCGCAACCTGGACGCCCAACTCCGGGAAACGGTCGGCAATTTCGAGCAGACCGCAGGCCTCGTCGTGAAGATCGACGAGAAGCACGGTGCGAAGGGCGAGCAACTCGCCAAGGCCCTCTCCCGCGACACCGGAAAGATCGTCACCGTCACCCTGCACTCGTTCCCGGCGCTGATCTCGTACATCGAGCGCAACCCCACCGAGATCCGGGGCAGTCACTTCGCGATCATCGTGGACGAGGCCCACTCCTCGCAGTCCGGCGACGCCGCCAAGGACGTACGGGCCGCCCTGCGCGACCTCGGCCTGGACTCCGACTCGGACGACGCGGGCGCGACCGCGGTCAAGGCCGAGGACGCCACCCTGGACGAGCGGCTCAAGAAGCGGGCCGAGCAGCGTTCCCGCGCCGCGAACCTCTCCTACTTCGCGTTCACGGCCACGCCGAAGGCCAAGACCCTCGAACTCTTCGGCACACTCCAGGACATCGACGGCAAAGCGACCTACCGGCCCTTCCACACGTACTCCATGCGCCAGGCGATCGAGGAGGGCTTCATCCTCGACCCGCTGCGCAACTACGTCACGTACAACACGTACTGGAAGCTGGTGAACCAGAACCCCGACGAGCGGGAGGTCGACCCGTCGAAGGCGAACGGCCTGCTCGCCCGGTACGCGCTGACCCATGACTCGACGGTCGCCCAGCACGCCCAGGTGATCGTGGAGCACTTCGTGGCGCACAGCCGGGGCCGTCTCGGCGGGCGGGCCAAGTCGATGGTGGTGACCCGAACGCGGGAGTCCGCCGTGCACATGGCGCGCGCCATCAAGAGCTACATCAAGGACCGGGACTACGACACCAAGTACCCCGACCTGGGTGTCCTCGTCGCCTTCTCCGGATCACTCACCGTCGACGGAGAGGAGACCACCGAGCCGAAGGAGAACGGCGGGCTGTCGGAGAGCGCACTGCCGAAGGCGTTCGCGTACACGCGCGCCGACGACAAGGCTGCCCGAGCCGGTGGGGCGGGCCAGCGCGAGTACAAAATCCTCGTCGTGGCGGAGAAGTACCAGACCGGCTTCGACCAGCCGCTCCTCACGACGATGTACGTCAACAAGACACTGACCGGCATCTCGGCCGTCCAGACCCTGTCCCGGCTGAACCGGACCGCCGAGCGCAAGTCCCAGGCGGACCTGGCGGTCCTGGACTTCGTCAACGACGCCAACGACATACAGGAGTCCTTCCGCCCGTACTTCGAGGAGGCGATGACCCTCCCCTCCGACCCCAACCTGCTCTACACGGCGCAGAGCCGGGTCATGCAGGCGGCGATCCTGTCCGGGCAGGAGATGGACGAGTTCGCCGCCGCGTACTTCGCCGCCAAGGAGAAGGCGGCGGGCTCACAGTCCAAGTGGGAGAAACTGCACGCCGAGCTGTACCGGCTGCTGTCTCCCGCGGTGGCCCGCTTCACCGCGCTGCAGGACAGCGAGGACGAGGACGACCAGGAGACGGCGGAGGGCTTCCGCGCCGACCTCAACGACTACGTCAGGAAGTACGGCTTCCTCGCGCAGATCGTCCCCTACCGGGACGCCGAGCTGGAACGGCTGCACCTCTACGGCCGCTACCTCCTCAACCGGCTGCCGCGCCGCGCGGACGGCGGCGTGGACATAGGCGAGATCGACCTCAGCCATCTGCGGGTGGAGAAGACCGGCGAGTATGACGTCTCCCTCACCGCCGAGGGGCCGACGACGATGCAGGGCTTCGGCGACGGCTCGGGCGGCGCGAAGGAAGCAGAGAAGTCGCTGCTCTCGCAGCTGATCGACAAGTTCAACGAACGCTTCGGCACCGAGTTCACCGAGCAGGACGTCATCCGCCCGTTCGAGGAGGCCAAGGCCGACCCGAAGGTGCGGGCGGCGGCCGTCGTCAATGACGAGGACAACTTCGGCCTCGTCTTCGACAACGTCTTCGCGGACAAGATGGCCGACCACATCGACACCATCGCGGGCATGGGCCGCCAGTACTTCGGCCCCGACAAGGGCTTCAAGTCCAGCCTGGACCGCAGCGCCCGCAAGGCCGCGTGGCGGATGATCCGCCGCGAGGAGGGCCTGGACGACGTCTGATGCGTATGCCCCGGTCGGACAGGCCGGCCGGGGCGCCCTCCGGCCTCGATTCGTTGCGGCCTGACGGCCGTAGGTACACGAGGTTCATGCCGATTTTTGTCGGACGTCAGCCATGGGCTGTTGCTGGAAAACAAGGGGAGACGATGAGTGACGACCGCAAGGGAATCGTTCCGGTGTGGACGCTGGCAACCGGTGACGTCCGGGTGCCAGGGTTGACCGCGGGCGAGTCGATGACGGCCGAGCGCCTGGCTGAACTGCGCGGAGTGCTTGCCGTCCTGGCCGACGAGCCGATCGTCACACTTGAGGCACATCCGCTGCCCGACAAGATCGACCGTGGCCGTGGCATCCCGCTCGACGCCGGGAGTCCTTTGGCGCAGCACCTGTCCCAGTTCATCACGCAATCGACGCGAAGTTCCCTTACGGCGGCCAGAGCGACCGCTTCCGGCGAAAGTCTGTATCGCATGGTGGTCCCGGCGAAGGTCGCCGCCCAGCTCGGGCAGGGCATCATTCGCCCGATGGCGGCGAAAGGCGTGGCCGATGGCATCCGCGGTCCGCTCGTGGACACAGCGGGCAAAATTGCCGGTGGCGCGACGTTCGTGCCGGTCGGTGGAGCGGCCACTGCGGGCGCAGCAGGTGGAGCCGGTGCAACAGCCGGCATCGCGATCGGCGGCAGTGCGGCGCTCACCGTCGCCGCGCCGCTCGTGCTCATGGCCGTGGCGGTGGGGGTGAGCGCGCACGCCGACCGCAAGCGCCAGCAGGCCATCGAACACATCACGGAACTGCTGGAGCAACTTCAGGAGGAGAAGCTCGACGACGAGCGCAGCGAACTCGACGGCTGCCGTGACGCCATCGACAAAGCCACTTCCATTCTGCTCGACCAGGGCAAGCTCGGTCTCTCGCTGGGACTCGACTCGGCGGTGCATGCCATCAACACGGCGCTGGGCAAAGCCGACGGCCGCCTTGCCCGATGGCAGAGCTCGCTCGACAAGCTACCCGAGGGCGAGGCCGTCGAACTCGGCACGTTGACCAAGTCGTTCCCCGGCGTCGACGACCATGGCGGCACGTTCCGCACCCACCTCGAACTCGCTTCCCTGGCTATCGCGCTGAAGCGGCGGGTCGTCGTCCTCCAGGCCGTCGAGCACGCCCAGAGCGACCCCGGCAATCCGTTCGAGAACTTCACCCGCGCACTCAAACGCGATCAGCAGCGCCTCGACGAACTGGAGTCGAACATCGCCGGTGTCCTGGTACGCCTGTCGGCACTGGAGCTGGCACGCCCGAACGGTTTGCGCCCCGTCTTCACGACGAGTGAAGTCGAACGCCTGATGCGCGCGGCATACCGGATTCACAAGCTGGGCGACGGCATCACGGTCAACAGCCGCACGACAGACGTGGCCGTTGAGATTGCCCGCAACAAGGACGGCTCGGTGGTCGTGTTCCCCGCGCTGCCCGCGTAGGCACAGGCGCGCTCGCGCAGCCCGCGTTCGCGTCGCGGGCGGTGGTGTGGCCCAGCCGCATGTATGACTGGGCCACCACGGGGCTTACGCATGTACGGCTCAGATGGTCTGGTCGGCCGCCAGCCTGACGAACCCGACCCACGCCTGGGGGGGGACCGTCAGAACCGGGCCGGAGCGGACCTTCGAGTCCCGGATGTGTGGGTGACTGCGGCTTGGGCTAGGCAGGGGTTTCGGGAGAGTGCGGCAGGGGGTCGGCGACGAAAGTCCCCAGCCCGACCTCGCCCCGTGTCCACCCCTGCTCCCGTACATGCCGCATCGCCTTCGCCGCCGTCGCATTCACCACGCCGAACTCCTGGGCGATTTCCAGAGTGGAGGGCACGCGGCTTCCCGGCGGATACGTGCCGTTCTTGATTCGCCGGATGATCTCCGCTGCGATCTGTCGCCACAGCGGGCGTGTGCGGTCAAGCTCCATGACGTCAGCGTGGGTGACCACAGCATTCCGTGCATCCGTGGTTATCTGCGGTTATCCACGCTATCTTGGGTTCGCAACACAAAGCGGCCCCGACGGGAAGCGGCTACTTCCCTACCGGGGCCTCAGCCGACTGAATAGGAGCCGACCTGTGCGCAGCCTACTGGCCGCGATTCTGAGCCTCTTCCTGCCCGCCCGCGGTGCCCATCGCGCCGCGGCGCCGCCGCCACTGCCCTCCATCTCCTGTCCACCCGTTCCGGAACCCCCGCCCGTGATCACGTGCCTGCACCCGGCGGACGTCATCACCGTCGACGCCATGCCCCTGGTCCGTCCGTACGTCGTCGAATGGGAACGCGAGCGGGACGAACATGACCGGCGCCGCCTTCAGCGCGAGCGGCGTCGGGCGGCGGTCCTGGCGACGCTGGGGCAGGACTACGTTCCGGTTCCGTGGGAGGTCGCCGTATGAGCACGAGTACGCCGCGTCTGCGCAGCCTGGGCCTCGACCCGGCCACCGGCAAGGAGGCCCTGGCCCTCACGTGCCCCGGCGGCCGTCTTGAGGAACTGGCCGACGCGCACGCCCTGAAGGCCGCCGCCGTCCTGGTCACGGTCGTCGGCGCCGTACTGGAGGTGGGAAAGGCCTCGGACGCCGAACTCGCCGCCTTCGTAAAGCCGTTGCACGCCGCGCTCGAAGAATGCGTCGGCATCATCGCGACCGCCCGGGAGTGACGACGTAGAGGTATTACGCCTTGAGGTCGGTGGCGCCCGGAGGGTTCGCCCCTGGGTGCCACCGACCCACGTCCGCCGCTGCTCCTTGACCTCGGGTCCGTATCCGGTCGTCACCCTTCTCGCACGCGTGACGCGCGGCTGCCCGCCTCACCCCCGGATGAGCCCGCGATGCGCGGCCCACGACCGAGCGGCGGCGATCAAGGGCGCACGATGCGGAAGCGGGTCCGTCTTCTGCAGGTTCTCCCAGACCGCGCAGAGATGGTAGCCGGTCCCCGGCTCGACCACAGGGTGGCACAGGACGGGGCTGCGTGCTCCGTACCCGCAGGTGGGCAGGGCTACGCGAGCGACCTTCGTACCGCGTTGACCAGCGAGGCCGCGCGCACGTCGTCGGCTCCCCCGATGATTTTGTTCATCGCGTAACCGAAGGCGACGCCGTGCTCCAAGTCGGCGAAGCCGAGCGAGCCGCCTCGTCCCGTGTGGCCGAAAGAGCCTGCCCCAATCATCGGGTTGGTCTCGGTAGGCAGCATGTATCCGGCGCTGAATCGGCTCGGGATCAGCATCACCTGGTCCTTCCCGCTGGCCTGCTCCTTGGTCGCTGACTCAAGGATCTCCGGAGGAATCAGGCGCGTACCGTCCACCTCACCGATCAGCGCGGCGTACATGCGCGCCAGGCCGTGTGCGGTGCCGATGCCGTTGGAGGCCGGGAGTTCCGCGGCCTGCACCTCGGGCGAGTCGAAGTCGATCTCGGCGGGGTCGGTTACCGCGTACGCCCTGTTGCTGAATGACTCCGGATCCCGCCACGCGGCGACCTGCTCGCGGAGTTCTTCGGGAACCGACTCGGCGGGCATGGCGGTGAGGTCGACGGCCGGTCGCTGGTACACCATGCGGCTGACCCGGTCGCGTTGATCCGTCGGCAGTCCGATGAAGAAGTCCAATCCGAGGGGGGCGGCTATCTCGTCGGCGAAGAAGCGGCCCGGTGTCTGGCCGGATACCCGACGGATCACTTCGCCGACCAGCCAGCCCCAGGTCCGGCCGTGGTAGCCGTGCGCCGTGCCCGGAGTCCACTGGGGACGCTGAGCGGCCAATGCGGCCGCCATCGGATGCCAGGCCAACGCCTCATTCAGCGGGACGGGTTGATCCAGTGTGATCAGGCCGGCCTGGTGGGACAGCAGCCAGCGCACCGGGGTGTCCGCCTTGCCGTTCGCGGCGAACTCTGGCCAGTACTTCGCCACCGGCGCGTCTAGGTCCAGCGCACCGCGCTCGGCCAGCATGTGTGCCGCGGTCGCGGTCGCCCCCTTGGTAGCCGAGTAGACGAGCTGCAGCGTGTCCTGTGTCCACGGACGACCGGTTTCGGGGTCGGCGACGCCTCCCCACAGGTCCACCACCGGTCGCCCGTGCTGGTACACGCACACTGCCGCGCCGATGTCCCCGTGCTCGGAGAAGTTCGCTGCGAACGCCTCACGTACCGGTTCGAACCCAGCCGCGACCTGACCGTGGATCGTCGTCATGCCGTCCATCCTGGCATTGCGACTACCCAATGCGAGGGTGCGGGCTGGGCCTCGAAGTCCGAGAGGCGAGGTCATGCCGCGACGGGCACGGCCTGGAGCCGCTCACGGAACTCACGGACAGCGGGCACGGACTTGCGCGGTTCGAGGTGGGCGGAGAACTCCTTCAAGCGGTCCAGGGCTCGTACGGAACTGACACTGTTCTCCAGGAGTTCGGTGCCGTAGTTCGCGGCGTCCAGCGCCCCATCCAGGTCGCCGCCGGCGAGCCGGGCCTCAGCCAGGCGGCTGGAGCGTACGGCCTTGTCCCGAGGAGCCGCGCTCTTCACGGAGGTCTCCAGGGAGTCCGTGGCGCGTTCCACCTGCCCGGACCGCAGCAGGACCTTGCCCTCAGTCGACTTCAGCTGGGCTTCGCCGAACCAGTTGAGCCAGTCCGGGTTTGCCTCCGTCGTGTGGCGCTCCCAGTGGGACACGGCGCGGTTGAGCGCTGTTCCGGCGTTGCGGTGGTCGCCGTCGCGGGACAGTGCCTCGGCCTTGTGCAGGTAGAGGAAGGACTGGGTGTACGGCGACAGCGTGCGAGGGGCGTTGTCGATGGCGGTCGAGATGAGGGCGACGCGGTCGGCGGTTCGTCCGGCCTCGGAGACGTGAACGCCCATCTCCGCGAGGATGAAGGCACCGAACGCGTCGTCTCCGGCGGTACGGGCGCTGCGTAGAGCCCCGACGTAGTAGCGCTGGCCGACGGACCGCAGCCCCGCGTCGTAGGCCATCCAGCCGGTCAGGTGCGATACCCGGGCCGCCAAGGCGTAGAGGCGGAGCCGGATGCTCTCCGTGTACCTGCCAGTGCTCAGGAGGCCGGTGACCAGGGCGAGATCGCCGCGTGCCTGCTCCAGGAGCGTGGCGCCGCCGAGTTGGTCGTCGAGGGTGCGGAGCGTGCTGATGCGCTGCTCGATCGTCGAGACCATCGTGTCCGTGACCTGATCCCCGCCCAGGGCCGAGGCGAAGGCGGACGGCGCGTCCACCCAGCTCGCCGCGAGGCCCGTCAGGGCGGTGCCGGTGATGGTGAGAAAGCCCCGGCGGTCCATGCGGCCACTCCCCACGAGTTCGGACAACGCCTCAACGGTACCGGCCTCCGTCCATGGGGTGGTGAGTCCCGTGACTTCCCAGACCGGCAGCCACCGGGGCCATCCTTCCCTTCGCGCTTGCTCGTACGGGACGCGCAGCAAGTCGGCGAGTACGCGCTGGGCGTCCGCATCCGGCTCCTGCCCCTGCTCCCATTTCCATACGGTGGTCCGGTTGGTCGCGAGCGGGATTCCGAGCGACCGCCCGTGCGCCTGCATGAGCCGGGCGAACTCGGCCTTCCCCCAACCGCTCGTCTGGAGGAGGAAGCTCAGCGGGTGGACCGCCAACGGCTCACCAGGCATGTCATCACTCCCGTCATCCCCTCAAGGCGTAGTGGGGAGGCTACTTCGCGTCGCCGCGTACGGGGAGGGCGTCCCCAGGAGGAACCCCCTAGAAACGTTCCGCCTTGCTGGCTGGGGCCGTTGACTGAGTATCAGCCGTCCACGGAGCCCACGCAGGGTGACCGCTCCGGAGCGGTTCTCAGATCGGCGGCTCCGCCCCTGTTTCCCCGTCGGGGACGGAGCCGCTCTCCAACTCCTCGGAGGCGTCCGCCATGCCCACGCTCCTCCATCGGTTCGTCCTCGCGAGTGAGGAAAGGGAAGTTTCCCTTGCCCGGCGCAAGGTCGTCGACAAGGTGCGTGCATGGGGTGTGCCGTTGAACGACGACACGGCTGACGCGATTCGTCTTGTCGCCTCCGAACTCATCACCAACGCTGTGATCCATGGGGAAGGACCCGTCACCGTCGCGCTGTACCACCGTCCCGGCCGCTTGGTGATCGACGTGCTTGATGACAATCCTGCTGCTCCGCAGGCGAGTTGTGCCCAGGCGGACGACGAGAGCGGGCGCGGCCTGGCGCTGGTCGAGCTTCTCGCTTCGCGGTGTGCCTGGGAGCCCGTCGGCCAGGGGAAACGCGTATGGGCGGAGATCACCCTTCCCAAGGCGGCGCCCGCCATCCGAGCAGCTGTTCTGCACAGGCTGTACGCGCTACGGCCGAAGCGCGGTGTGGTATCCGAGCCCGAGTCGCTCAGTCTGGCGGTCGTGTGATGGGACGGCACGCATTACGAGCGAATCCGCTTCCTGATCCCGACGCGGTCTTCCGGCCCACTCGCCGGGACATCGACCCCGTCACCAGGGAACCCACTGACTACGCGCTATGGGATCGCCACGAATGGCAGGCGCGCGGCGAGTGCTGGCTGTGGTGCAGACGTGACGACGTCGAGGTGACGTGGATCGGGCCCGTCCGGTCGAGCAGCATGCACGCGGCCCTCTACGCCTGTCGTGCCTGCCTGTACGAGCTGGACCAGCGCGTTCTGGAGATCAACATGCGCAAGGACACCCGCGGTCTTCCGAACCACCGCTGACCCGACCTGTCCCTGGCGCCCACCTGCCGTTCATCGCACGCCCAATGACTGCCGCCCCACGGCAAACCACATCCCCCACGGCCGTGGGGCGGCCATCAACCTCCCGTCGGAGCCCT
The DNA here is from genome assembly GCF_009377185.1 of Streptomyces spongiae. Taxonomy (GTDB): domain Bacteria; phylum Actinomycetota; class Actinomycetes; order Streptomycetales; family Streptomycetaceae; genus Streptomyces; species Streptomyces spongiae. The sequence continues at coordinate 13,533 of NZ_VJZC01000037.1, read as the reverse complement.
GGCGGGAGAAGCGAAGAGGAAGGAGTACGAGGTGGCAGAGCCCACGACACCGCCTCCGGCCCGAAGCGGCCTGCTCGTGGCGGTGCAAGAACTGACCGCCGTCCACGACCGGTACGACAGCCTCCGGTCGGACAACCAGGGTAGTTCCGGCGACGCGCCGTGGCCTGGTGGCGACGGCAACCTGCACGACAGCGAGTAGGCACCAAGCGGTGGGGGCCGGCGTGGTCGGCCGCGCCTGCCCCCACCGTCTCCGCATCAGTGGTCGAACCCATGGAGGAGGCACGATGGAACATCGGTTGATCAGCGCCATCGAGGCAGCGCTCGGCTGGAGTGGAGCCGAGGAACTGGGCAAGGGCTTCGTACGCGGGAGCATGGACGACCCCGCACTCGTCTCCCGCATCATGACCCCGAACCGCCTGCTCGACGTCGCGATGCGCAGGAGCCTGAACCGCCCGCAATTCCGGTGCTTCCAGAAGGGCGAGGAGGTCCATCCGGCTATCTACTACACCGACAGCGTCAGCCCCCGCGGCCAGAGCATCTCCATGGTCAACATGCGCAGCCTGGGCAGGCTCCTGGGTGAAGGCGCGACGGTGATCATGGACCAGGCCAACGTCTTCGATCCGACGATGGAGGTCGCCTGCCGGGCCCTGCAGTGGTGGTCCCGTGAGCGAGTCCAGGTCAACGCGTACCTGACGACGAACGACGCCTCCGGCTTCCCCTTGCACTGGGACGACCACGATGTCGTCATCGTCCAGCTCGCCGGTGAGAAGGAGTGGGAGGTGCGCGCGACCTCCCGCGCGGTCCCGATGTACCGGGACGCCGACCCCAACAGCACTCCGAGCGACGCGATCATCTGGTCCGGTCTGATGCGGACCGGCGACGTCATGCACATTCCGCGGGGCCACTGGCACCAGGCGACACGGACCGGCAGCGGCTCCGGCAAGAGCCTTCACGTCACGTTCGGCATCACCAAGCGCACAGGGGCGAGCTGGCTCGCGTGGCTGGCCGACTGGTGCCGCGAGCACGAGATCTTCCGCCACGACCTCGACCGCTCGCAGGGAACCGGCACCGACGCCCTGACCGAGGCCGCCGCCCAGCTGGTCAGCGAGCGTCCGCCAGCCGACTTCTTCGACGCGTACGAGCAGGCGACGACCCTGCCTCGGCACGTGCCGTTCCTCGACATACTCGGGCCGCTCGACGCCGTGGTGTGCACCACCCACTTCCCGCCCCAGATTCACGAGCACGGAGAAACCGTCGACATCGTGGCCTCGGGGAAGAAGCTCACCCTCGCGGCCAAAGCCCTGCCCGCACTGCGTCTGCTGCTGAGCGGCAGGCCGGTCGAACTGGAGCAGGCCGCGGCAGTCGCCGGGGCCGAAGCGACAGAGGTCGCAGAGGTCCTGGTGAAGGAGGAGCTGTGCGCGGTGCTGACCCCCGAATTGTCCTCGGGCTACACCGATCTCGTCACGAGCGCCAGCTCCTGACGGGGGCGCTCGACCTCGGCGTCACAGCACTCGACACCAGCACCAACTACCTCGGCTTCCGATCGCATCAGGTCCTGGCGCAGACGGCCGGAGACCTGCTGCCGAAGTTCACCGTCTCCACGAAGGTGGGCTACTTTCCGGCACCGGGCGGGGCGGAGCATTCCTTGGACCCCCTGCGGCTGCACGCGGCCGTGGAACAGGCGGCCGAGGACCTGGGGCGGGAGCCGGACCTGGTGTTCCTGCACAACCCGGAACACTCGCTCCGCGAGGCCGGCCCGCATGGCCAGGAGGTGCTGACCGAAGCGTGCGCAGCTCTCGATGCCGCCACGGGCAAGGGCTTGTGCGCCGCCTGGGGCATCGCCTCCTGGGATCCATCATTCCTGGTGGGACTGATCGGCCCGACCGTACCGAGGCCAGCGACCCTCATGGTCCGCGCCGGCCTTCTGGCCGGAGTCAGAACGCTGGATGCCGCAGACGCCCTCATCAGGGCATGGGACCTGGACCCCAGCGAGGTATGGGGCATGAGCCCCTTCGGGGGCAGCACCAGCGACGCGGTGTGGGCCAGGATCGACCCCCGTGTCTTCCTCGGTGGCAACCGTCAACTCTCGCGCGTGCAAGCGGCGTTCATGGCCGCCTATCACCTGCCGAGGGTCGGCACTGTGGCTGTGGGCACTGATGAGCCCGCCCACCTGGGCGAACTCGTCGGCGCCCTGGGCGGCGAGGTCGAGAAAGAAACGATCCAGGAGTACCGCAGTCTCCTGCGGGACCGTTCACACGATCAGCTGTTCTGAAGCTCCTTGATGACCTGTTCGGCCATGCGCCTGGCGGGTTCCAGCCGAGGGTCTTCCGGGTGCGCGTACGGCCCGAGGATCTTCGAGCAGGCAAACAGCGTCATCACCTTGCCGTCCCGGCTCTCGAAGTCGGACCGGCGCTCGTGCCGTACGCGATCGGCAAGAGCCGGGACAGCAAGGGAACTCGCCCACAGCGAGGCCGAGTCCAGCCCCAGCGGCGCGTTACCCCAGTCCTCCCAGTCGAAGAGACTGAACACCGGAGCGGTCATGTTGGCCCAGTTCAGGTCCGCGTGGGCCGGCACCCACTGCTCCACGGTCGTATCGAAATCGCCGGAGAAAACACCGCGGATGGACTCGGTGACCAGGACCTGGGTGATGGTGTCGGTGTCCGGCGTGGCGACCCGGCTCGTGCTCTGGGCCGCCAGTGCGTCCAACGACGCGTTCAATGTCTCCCACCAGTCATCCGGCAGCTCCGGGGCCTCGCTCAGGATGGCGTTTCCGACAGGAGCCCCTGGCAGAAGCTCGGTTTCGTCGGCTCGCCACAGCACCGGCCCGTCCGTGGCCCGCCAGACCACACATCCGTGCCATTCGGGCTGGGCGATGCCCTTCAGACGGGCGCCACTTTCAGTCCCGTTCCACCCCTGGTCGGAGATCTTGTCGAGCAGGCGCCGCTCGATCCGCACCCAGGTCCCGCGGTCGGTTCTGGCCCCCACGGATCTCCGCTTGCGCACCATCGTGTCCGCGAGCAGCACCACTTGGAGAGACCGCTCGACGCGATCAAGAACCTCGTCTACCGGCTGCACGCGTAGGTCGACAGCCTGACCCGTTGAGACCGAGAGCGTCATGGACGCGACCGTAGCAGTCGTGCGGTGCTCAGCAGAGTCCGCACCATGTCTGACCAGCGGGCTTGGATTCCTTGTCGAAGATCTACCGGCTGGGTTGCACGCCGCGCTCGAAGAATGCGTCGACATCATGGCAGCCGACAGGAACAGGGAGTGACGGCGTAGAGGCAATTCGGCCGCAGGGCCGGTGGTGCCTTCTGCTCTCCCTCGCCGTCGCCCGCTTCACCGCGCTGCTCGACAGCGACGACGAGGACGACCAGGAGACGGCGGAGGGCTTCCGCGCCGACCTCAACGACTACGTCAGGAAGTACGGCTTCCTCGCGCAGATCGTCCCCTACGGCGGCCTGGCGGATGATCCGCCGCGAGGAGGGGCTGGACGACGACATCTGATGCGTGTGCCCCGGCTGGATATGCTGGCCGGGGCATCCCTTGGAGGACATCGTGAGCACACAGCGCGACCACGGCACAGAGCTGATCCCGCGCCCCGCGCGGACCCCCGAGGCCCTCCGGGCCGCCCTTGCCGCCATCGCGCCGGAGCGGCTGCCGGAAATGGACGCCGATCAGCGCAAGGCCGTCGCCGCCGCCATAGAGCAGAGCAGCATCAAGCCCCTCCAGCTCTTCATGATCGCGTGGGCCGCCAACATCGAAATCGAGCGGTTTCCCGAGGCGGCGCGTGAGCTGCGCCGCGCCGAGTACATGGCCAACGCCGCCGTGACGCTTGAAGAAAGCCGCCGCTACGTAAGGATCTCCGGCGACATCATCCGCGCCGCGTACAAGGCGGTGTCCGAGTGACCTGGAGATGGGAGTACGACCCTGGCGAGGAGTATGTGGCGGGCGGAGCTCCGCCGGCCTTCATCGCCGAGGTCGAGAAGAAAGCCGACGAGTTGATCCGCGCCGCTGAAGCTCTCTACCTCGACGGCACGAGGTACGAAGGCATGGGGCCGAAGAGCGAAACCGTGGATGTCCCCGGAGGCATGTTCGTCTTCCTGATCGTCCCCCGGTTTGAGTGCGGCTACGTCCTCCAGGTGACCTGGATCTGACCCCAGCAGGTGGCCCCCGGCTCTTCGGAGCGGGGGGCGTTTTTCTGTCTCGGTTGACCGTGCAGGACATGAGGGCCCAGCCGCCCGTGCGACTGGGCCCGACGGCGGTGGTGAAGGTACGGCTCAGACGGTCCGGTCGGCGGGATGCCGACCGGGCGGCGCGCCCTCCTGCCCGTCGTCCACCACCGCGCCCGAGCGCTGTCGCACCGCGACCGCTGGACGGCATCCTGACGCAGCGGTCACACTTGACCCCTGACCGTGACTGTTCATCACGCACACCGGGGGCAAGGTGCCGCAGGAGGCGATCTCCGACCGTTACGAACTCCTGGAGGAGCTCAGCCACGGCGGCATGGGCGACGTGTGGCGCGGCTACGACGCCGTCCTCGACCGGCCCGTCGCCGTGAAGCTCATCCGGCAGGCGTCGGTCACCTCCCCGCAGCTGGCCGAGGAGTTCGCCAAGCGCTTCCGTCGCGAGGCCCGCATCACCGCGCGCATCCAGCATCCTGGCGTGCCGCAGGTGTACGACGCGGTGCTCGACGCGTCGTACGAGCGGCTGTTCCTGGTGATGGAGCTCGTCGACGGCGTACCTCTGTCCGCCTATCTCGACCCCGGCCGGCCACTGCCCGTCAGCTGGGCGGCCGCCGTCGCCGCGCAGGTCGCGACCGTGCTGTCGTACGCGCACGACGTGCCGGTGATCCACCGGGACCTCAAGCCGGGCAACATCCTCGTCGCCCGCGACGGCACCGTGAAGGTCCTCGACTTCGGTATCGCGGCGATGCTGCGAACCGATGTCACCAAGCTGACCGCGACCGGCAGCCCCATCGGCACCCACCAGTACATGTCGCCCGAGCAGGTCCGCGGCGGACGCATCACCCCGCAGACCGACCTGTACGCGCTCGGCTGTGTGCTGCACGAACTCCTCAGCGGACGGCTCGTGTTCGAGGCGGAGAGCGAGTACCTGCTGATGTACCAGCACGTCAACGCCGCCCCCACCCCGCTGCGACAGCTGCGGCCCGACGTCCCCGAGGCGCTGGAGGAGCTGGTCCTGCACCTGCTGCGCAAGGCGCCCGAGGCGCGGCCCGCCGACACGCAGGAGGTGTACGCGCGGCTGCTGCCGTTCCTCCCGCCGCCGGGCCAGGAGCCCGGCACGGCGGACGCCGGGCCGGCTGGCGCGCCCGACCCGACAGGCGTGTTCCGTCGCCCGTTCGCGCCCCGCGCCCGCGCCCAGGCCCCGGCGCCCGGTGGTCCGGCGCCGACGGCCGTCCTCCCGGGGGCCCCGCCGGTGCCCGTCCCCGCCCGGCTGCGCGAGGACATCAAGGAGGCGTACGCGCATTCCGACGCCCTGCTGGAGGAGGAGCGGTTCGCGCAGGCCGCCGAGGTGCTCGGCGAGGTCATCGCACCCGCCGCCCTCGCCCTCGGCTCCGAGAGCAGGCAGGTCCTGGCGCTGCGCCGCCAGCGGGCGGCGATCCGCCTCCTCGGCGGCGACTACCGGGCCGCCCTGCCCGAGTTCGACGCCCTCGCCGACGCCTACGCCCGTATCGCCGGGCCCACCGGCGAGCAGGCTCGCGCCTGCCGCGCCCAGGCGGCCCGCTGCCGCGCCGAACTCGGCCAGGTCACCGACGCGCTGGCCGCGCTCCAGGGTGTGCTGAACGTCGTGCGGGCCGTCGACAGCGACGTGAGCGAGGAGGCCGTGGAGCTGCGGCACAACATCGGGATGCTGCTGCTCGCCCAGGGCCGGACCGCCGAGGCGCGGCAGGTCCTCGAACCACTCCACCAGGACATGTGCATGGTGTTCGGCCCGGAGGACGAGATGACCGTCGAGATCGCCGAGGCGCTCGCCGTGATCCGCCTCGACCTCGACGGTTCGGCTTCCTGACCCGCTTCCTGCAGAAGCGGCATCGCCAACACCATGCCGCTCTGCGGCCGAGGGTTTCACGACGGTCACGTCGCCGGGTGGTGTAGCGCTCACCACGGTGGCCGCCAGGTCAGTGGTGCCGCCGACCGTGTTCCGATCCTCTGGCGACGAGTCCACCACGCCGGTTTCCCACTTGTCGTGGGCTTGCTGGTCGGATGTCGGCCCACGGGAGGGAGCGTGAGCGAGATCAGCGTGCCGGAAGGACGGCAGACAGTACGCTGAATCCAGCGGGATCGGGCCCGCAGCACAGTGTCCGGGAGGTGCTTCATGACGGCCGAGATGATGGCCCCGGCGTGGATGCACGAGCAGATCACGGCGGAGGAGTACGAGTCCTGGTCCGAGGAGCAGTGCGCCGGTATCGAGATCGTGGACGGGATGGTCGTCGTAAGTCGGAGTGCGTCCAAGCGGCACAACCGGCTGGCCCGGATTTTGGCGAACGCCCTGGATGCCGCCGCGGGCCCGGAGTGGAACGCCGACACGGACTTCGACGTCCGGCTTCAGGACGTCCCCCTCACCAATCGCCGCCCGGACGTCGTCGTGTACCGCGCAGACACGATCGACATCACCCCCACTCGCCCTGAGCACGTGCTGCTGGTCGCGGAGGTGCTGTCGCCGGGCTCGGAGACCACCGACCGCATCGTGAAGGTCGACCAGTACGCCAAGGCGGGCATCGGCTTTTACTGGAGGATCGAGCAGGCTGCGACAGGCGTTCCCCTCGTGTACACCTACGTTCTCGACCCCGCGACGAAGACCTACCGGGACGGAGACGTGTTCACCGGCGTCCTCAAGGTAGCGGCCCCCTTCCCCGTGCAGATCGACCTCGGCCAGGTCTGACCCACGCGCTGCTCAGCAGCCGGCAGCGCGTGAGCGATGCGTGAGCGGACTGCCCGATACAGGGCGGCATGAGCCGGATCAAGCGGCTCGACGCGCGGTTCTGACCAGGGAAAACAGCACCGTACGGCAGCGCCAGGTACCCCCCGGCAAGGATTCGATCCCACTCCTAAAGCGGGTGTCGCAGGTTCGAATCCTGCCGGGGGCACAACAAAGTGCCAGGCAATTGGACATAACACCCCTCTGCGGATGTCACGGAGGGGTGCTTTTGTCTCAAATGGGAACCTGGTGGGAACGGCACGATGAGTAACATCAGGCATATTTACGTCGATCACGCCGTGGGGTTTCGCGCGGTTTCGCCGTGACTTGTGCGGCATTTCCGCCCCGGCCAGCCCGCTTCGGCGGCGTTGGGTACCGGCGGAAATACCTGGCCGCGCGCACTGGAGAACCCTCTGAGGAAAACGGTGCACACCGCTTCGATCGCCATGGTGCGCACCCGCCCGGCGTCTCGCACTTCAGTCCCGTACTCCATGTGCACGAGGTGCCCACCGATGCGCATCACTCACGTAGTAACATGTACTACATGGAGACCACGGCCCGCGAGTTCAACCAGAAGTCCTCCCAGATCCTCGCCGCAGCAGCCCGCGGCGAGACCATCACCGTCACCAAGAACGGCACCCCCGTCGCACGGGTCGTCCCGATAGACGACACCGAGGTGCCCCCGTACCCGACCGACGCCATGGGCGACCTCGAGCTCCCCGACCTTGGCCTGCCCGACCTCACCGACGACGAGATCGAGGACACCCTCAAGGGGATGGGCGCGTGAGCCTGGTCGCCGTCGCCGACACCAACGGCCTGTACCGCCTGCTCGACCCGAAACTCACCGGCCATCAGGAACACAAGAAGGCCCTGGCAGCAGCCAGCCACATCATTATCTCCCCCATGGTCCTGGCCGAACTGGACTACTTGATCTCAACCCGTGCCGGAGCCCAGAAGGCCCTGATCGCGGCGCGCTTCATCGAACGTAACGTCGCAACCCGACGCTTCGAGGTGCCCTCCGTCAGCACACATCTGAGCGCGGCGATCGCGGTCGCCGAAGGCTACGCGGACGCCGACGGCGGCAAAGGCATCGGCCTCACCGACGCCATGAACGTCGCCCTCGCCGCCGCCTACCGCACAGATGCCCTGCTCACCACCGACCACCACTTCCGCATGCTCCGGCCCCTGACCGGCCACCAGGCATTCCGGCTCCTACCCGAAGATCTGTAGTCACGGCGGCCTTGCCTGCTCCGGGACGCCCGCTCACCGCTTCGCAAGGCGTCGTCTCGCGAAGGTTCGATCAGCCTTGGGTGTCCGGCCTAACAGCGGCTAACACAATGAGGTGGATCGCTCCTGGTTGCCGTGTCCGGGGCGGAAGTTGAGCGTTCGGTCCACTGTGGGGACGTCACCGTGGATCGTGTCGGATGAGTTGTGGGATCACCTGGAGCCGCTGCTGCCGCAGCGTGAGCGCAGGTTCCGGTATCCGGGCCGCAAGCCGTTGCCGGACCGGGACGTGCTGTGCGGGATCTTGTACGTGCTGCACACCGGGATCCAGTGGGAGTACCTGCCGCAGGACCTCGGCTTCGGCTCGGGCATGACGTGCTGGCGCCGTCTGCGGGACTGGAACGAGGCCGGCGTCTGGCAACGACTGCACGAGGTCCTGCTGGCCGAGCTGAACGCGACCTCCCGGCTGGACTAAAAGGGGGATCCACACGGGCCCCTCGCCGGTCGACCGAGGCCAGGCCAGCTCGAAACACCACCTGATCACCGACGGGTACGGCACCCCGCTCGCGGTCCTGCTGACCGGGGGGCAACCGCAACGACGTCACCCAACTCCTGCCCCTGCTCGACGGGATCCCGCCGGTCCGCGGCCGGGTCGGCCGTCCCCGCCGCAAGCCGGACTCGCTGTTCGCCGACCGCGGCTACGACCATGACGTCTACCGCGACCAGGTCCGCGCCCGCGGCATCGTGCCCGCGATCGCCCGCCGCGGCACCCCGCACGGCACCGGACTGGGCACCTACCGCTGGGTGGTCGAGCGAAGTTTTGCGTGGCTGCACGGCTTCCGCCGTCTGCGCATCCGATGGGAACGGCGAGCCGACATCCACGAAGCGTTCCTCAAACTCGCCTGCTGCCTGATCACCCACCGACAACTCGGCTCATTGTGTTAGCCGTTGTAAGAGATGCCGCGTGTAGGGGCGCCGTCGCGAGCGCCGCGATACCGCCGCCCGGACCAGCGGAATCTCTTAGTGATCGAGCGATGATCGGTCGTGGCGACGGACCCGCGAGGGCGGTTTGCCGTCGGGGGGCTGAGTAGTGCCCCACGCGCTCGGCCGAGAATTGACAGTTTGTTACTCGCTACCACTGGGTTCTCTGGTACGTCTGGCCGAAACGGTCGAACCCTGACAGGGCGCACATGCCCCACGCCTCCGAATTCCGGACCGAGACGTATTTGCGTTGGAGCGCACTTCAATTCCTAGGTTCGGAAGCATGCGATACATCAAACTCGGAACGACCGGACTGGAAGTCTCCGGCATCACCCTCGGCTGCATGAGTTTCGGCTCGCCGGACCGGGGCGGCGAGCCCTGGTCGTTGGGCGCGGACGCCAGCCGGGACATCATCAAGCAGGCCCTCGAGGGCGGCGTCAACTTCCTCGACACGGCCAATGGCTACAGCGCCGGAAGCAGCGAGGAGATCGTCGGCCAGGCGGTCAAGGACTTCACCCGGCGCGAGGAGGTCGTTCTCTCCACCAAGGTCTGGATGCGGATGCGCCCCGGCCCGAACGGCGCCGGGCTGTCCCGCAAGGCGATCTTCGCCGAGCTCGACGCCTCCCTGAAGCGACTGGGGACCGACTACATCGACCTGTACCAGATCCACCGCTGGGACTACGACACCCCGATCGAGGAAACCCTCGAGGCGCTGCACGACGCGGTCAAGTCCGGGAAGGTCCGCTACATCGGAGCCTCTTCCATGTACGCCTGGCAGTTCGCCAAGGCCCTGTACCTGGCTGACCTGAACGGCTGGACCCGGTTCGTGTCGATGCAGGACCACTACAACCTCATCCACCGAGAAGCAGAGCGCGAGATGCTCCCGCTCTGCGCCGACCAGGGCATCGGCGTGATCCCGTGGAGCCCGCTGGCGCGGGGCAGGCTGACGCGGGCCAGGGACACCGCCACGGCGCGTGCCGAGACCGACGAGGGCGGCAAGATCCTCTAACGAGACGAGGACCAGGCAGTGGCCGAGCGTGTCCACGAGATCGCGGGCAAGCGGGGTCTGTCCCCGGCCCAGATCGCCCTGGCCTGGGTCATGCGCAACCCGGCGGTGACCTCACCCATCGTCGGGGTCACCAAGCCGGCCCAGCTGGCCGACGCGGTCGCCGCGGTGGACGTCGACCTCGACGAAGACGAGGCCGCCTACTTGGAGGAGCCCTACCAGCCGCACGAGGCCGCCTACCTGGAGGAGTCCTTCTACAAGCCGCACCCTGTCGCGGGCTCCCGGTAGTCCGGGCTACCGCCGGGCCTTCGACGAGTCCTTGGCCTCGCCCTTCACCGCCCTGTGGTCGGCCCTGCGGTGCTCGCGGGCGGTCGCGCGCAACTGCATGATCCGCGCGCTGCCGGCCAGCGCGGTGAGCAGGATGCCCGCCACCGCAGCCAGCAGCAGGGCCACGCGCAGCGGAACGTGCCCGTGGGCACCGAAGTAGCTGACGTCCACCGACTGCAACTCGAAGATCAGCCGGTGGACGTTCTTGTATCCGGACACTCACTCCGACGCCGGGACAAACGCCCGGATCAGGTGGGAGCCCGTACACCACTTCTCAGGACGCAACCCGTCCCCAGGCCCTCGGCTGGGAACCTGGTGGGAACAGCAAGACTAAGAAGGCCCGCGAAGGATCGTGAAAGATCACTGCCCGGTCTTCCCCTGATAGGCCGCTGACCTGCGAAGACAGCGATGCATCAAGCCGCGAGGACGCGCAGCCGGGACGGAGCCACCGTCAGGCCGCAGGCCTCCATGACCGAGCCGTACGAGCTGAGCAGCCGGGCAGTGGATATCGGCAGGCCGACCGTGGACCAGTAGAGGCCCGGCCCCCCCCTTGGTCTCGTGGCTTGACAACAGCATTAGGCAGCAGCCCCAGTGGCAGCCGGGGTGACGGCGGCGGCTCCAGCGGCGGCCCCACCCCACGGCGCGCTGGCGAATGCGGGCCAGTTTGGAGTGGACACCTTCGATGCCCCCCCGCAGCAACGAGTGGGCTGATGTCAGGTTTGTTGTGATGGTGTCTTGGCGGTGCGTCTGGTGAGCAATCCCGCGAACAGCATCACGATCAAACTGATCCCCACACCGCACAACGTCCACAGCACCCGGTAACCCTCGGCCGCATTGTCAGAGGGCTGCGGCAGGTCCACGAGGATGAGCGCTCCTGCGGCGATGGCCGCGGTGTACAGCGTGTAGTTCCAGAGACGGATCCCCGCTCCATGCATGAACAGTACGAGCGCCACCATTTCGAGTCCGCGATTCACCGCGAACAGCCTCACACCGCTTTCGCTCGCCGGCACCCATAGCAGCAGCCCAGCTACGACGGCACCGATGAACGCACCGGCGAGACGCTGCGCGCTGACAAGCGCGGCCTGCTCCAGGCTTGGTTTCAACCCGATCATGGCCGCGATCGGGATCCAGGAGCCGTACGAGAGATCCAGTCCGTACGCCAGCGCGACGGTGCCGGCGATGACCACGGCGCGGATCACCGCGAACAGGATCAGCGGACGGGTCAGCTCCCTTCGGGAAGTGTCACCCGGGAGCTCCGAGAAGGGCTGGTCCTGGTCCGTGCGCCGCCGGATGAGCCACCAGAGGAAGGTCACCGTGATCCACAGCGCCGCGCCTCCGGTCCAGGAGAGGACCTGAGCCCAGACGTAGCTGGTGATGCGGGCCTCGTCGTGGATGCTGAACTCGAGTGCGACGGCGACGATGAACCAGACGTTGAGAAGCATGCCGTTGACGAATCTGCGCACGCCGAACGCGATCGCCAGCCCGGACACCAGCGTGACAACGAAAGACGTGAGCACCAGCCAGCCCCAGGCTTCTGACCCGACACCGAAGGCCAGCGCGGTCACCCCAGCGCCGATCAGCGCGAAGAGGGCGATGTAGAGCGCGCGGTGTCCGAAGCCGCCTCCGGGATCGGCCAGCGCCGCGAACAGCAGGCCGAACAACGCGCTGAGCAGGTACACCTCATGCCCGATCGCCCAAAAGACGAACATCGGCACCAACCCAGCGTCCAGGAACGCCACTGCTCGCGGCCAGTTCAACCCTCCCGGGGCGAGCTCGAACACTTTCGACAGCCAGGTCATGAGTTTTCCCCGATGAACGGGCTGTCCTGCGCGTCTGCTCTCCGTGGTCACGGCCGCCCTCTCTCGCACGATCTGCTATATGTGCCCCTTCATGGCGAATTCTCTGAGTCTGTCGAGGCTGCCACGAAGAGACCCGCCGAGGCAGGCGACGAGAGGCCGCCGGGCACGGATCGGCCGTCGTGGGTTGCTCTGGCCGACGTCCCGATAGCGTGACTGAGGCCGGTGGGGGTGCAGCGAGGCACACGCGTGCGTGGTCGGTCGGCGCGCCCGCCGTCGTGGCTGACTGTCGTCGGCTGAGGTGCAGACGGGCTCCGGATCAACTCTGGAAGTGGTGACCGCGCCGCTGCAAGGAGCGAGGACACCAGAGCGTGCCCCGTCGGGAGAACGCACGGTTCGTGGTGCGGCAGGGGCCGCGAGAGGTAACGGTCCTTCGCCGGTCGAGCTGACATCAGTGCTGACATCAACGGCGGCGGACGGGGGCAGACAGTGACGGTCCCGTACGACTATCGCCACCGGGCGGTGAGGCTTCTCACCTGCGTCACCTTCACCGTTATGAGAATGGGCCGATGTCATCGAGTCGGCCCCTGAGACGTAGCTGAGTTCCCTGGGGGTGGACGGCGGGGCGTCCGTACCGCGTCCGCGCGACCTGCGGACCGTCGCAGACCTGCTCGACGAGGCCATGGACGGTGTGTGCCATCCCGCCCGCCGACACGGCGCGTCGCGAAGCCGCTCTGGGGCGGGCCGCCGCCCGTTCCCCGAGGCGGGCATGGGTCGCGCGGCACTGGCGGCAGGCAGTGAGGTACTGCACGCAGTGTGACACCGCGGCTGGCAGCCCGCCGATGCGGCGCGCGCCCTGGCCAACGCCGGGCGCGCCCGCAGGACTCTTGAATAAGTCCAGATATAATAAGCGCACCTATCCATACAGGGATGTGCAGTGGATAAACCCGCCGAGATGTTCGACCGCGACTTCGAGTGGGCCGAGCTGACCCGCTTCGCCGCCCTGCCCGGACCGCGCGCCACCCTCGGCGTGGTCTCCGGCCGCCGCCGCCAGGGCAAGACCTTCCTCCTGGACGCCGTCACACGGGCAAGCGGCGGCTTCATGTTCACCGCCACCGAGACCACCGAAGCCGACGCCCTGCGCCAGTTCGGCGAAGCCCTCGCCCGCCACCGCGACCAGCCCACCCCATTCCGCTTCGCCCACTGGGACGAGGCAGTCACCGAGCTCATGCGCATCGCCGACAGGGGCGGCCCCACCGT
>NZ_VJZC01000370.1 GCF_009377185.1 Streptomyces spongiae | reverse complement strand
TCCGTCACCCCCGCCGCCCTCCAGGTAATCGGCCTCAGCAAGAGCTACGGCGCCACCCCCGTGCTGCACGACATCAGCCTCGACGTGCAGCGTGCGGAGACCCTCTGCCTGATCGGCCCCTCGGGCTCCGGCAAGTCCACCCTCCTGAAGTGTCTCAACCTGCTGGAGACGCCCAACTCCGGTGAGATCTGGCTCGGCGAGACCTGCCTGACCGCGCCGCACGCCGACGTCGATGCAGCCCGTTCCCGTATCGGCATGGTCTTCCAGCACTTCAACCTCTTCCCCCACATGAGCGTCGAGCGCAACGTCACGCTCGCCCTGACCTCCGTGAAGGGCATGGGCCGCGAGCAGGCCCGTGCCCTCGCACGCCGCCACCTCGACGAAGTCGGCCTGGCCGCCTTCGTCGACCAGCGGCCCAGCCGGTTGTCCGGCGGACAGCAGCAGCGCGTCGCCATCGCCCGCGCTCTCGCCATGGAGCCGGAGGTGATGCTCTTCGACGAGGCCACCTCCGCGCTCGACCCAGAACTGGTCAAAGACGTGCTCGCCGTGATGCGGGACCTCGCATCGGGCGGCATGACCATGGCCGTCGTCACCCACGAAATGGGCTTCGCCCGGGAGGCCGCCGACCGCGTCGCCTTCATGTGCGACGGCCGCATCGCCGAGATCGACACTCCCGACCGGATCTTCGAGCGCGCCGACCACCCCCGGCTGCGCCAGTTCCTCTCCCAGGTCCTGTGAACCGTCACTCGGCCGTCATCTCCACCGTCGTGCGAACCTCCCTACCATCAGAAAGACCAGATCATGCACTTCACTTCGCGCAGATCACTGCTCGCGGGCACCGCGGCCGCCACCTTGCTGCTCTCCCTGACCGCCTGTGGCGGCGCCACTGAGGCGGCGGACTCCCCGGCCGCCAAGTACGAGCTCGTCCAGAGTGGCGTGATCACCGCAGCCACCCAGGCCGAGCAGCCGCCCTTCGCGATCACCGACGCCGCGGGCAGGCCCACCGGCTTCGCCGTCGACCTGATGAACGAGGCCGCCAAGCGCCTCGACCTGAAGGTCCAGTACAAGTCCACCACCCTGCAGGGCATGCTCGCCGGCCTGTCGGCCGGGCAGTACGACATAGGCGTGGCCGGCGTCGGCGCGACCGCCGAGCGCAAGAAGCAGGTCGCGTTCACCACCCCCTACTACTGGGGCTTCACCGACGTCCTGACGCTCAAGGGCGGCAAGGAAACCGCTCTGCCGGACTTCTACGGCAAACGGGTCGGCGCCGTCAGCGGGTCCGTGCAGGAGGTCTTCGTCAACCACGAGATGGGGAGAGCGAAGTTGGTGAAGTTCAAGGACCAGACCGCGCTGATCACACAGCTGCTCTCCGGAGGCATCGATGCAGCCGTCCTCGGCGGTGCCAGCGCGGACGCGTACGTCGCGAAGGAGCCGGTACGTATCGCCGTCAAACTGGAAAGCCTCCAGGGCAGCGCCTTCCCGATGCGCAAGGACGCTGACCCGAGGCTGCTCAAGGACATCGACGCCCAGATCGACGCGATGATCGACGACGGCACCTACGTCAAGCTGTACAAGAAGTACTTCCACGACCCGGTCGCCGCCGACCTGATCAAGGAACGCCCGAACCTCGCGAAGCAGGTCATGAACACCGACCTGGCCCCCGTCCAGGACTGACACAGCGGTGGGGACCGGCTGACAGTTCCTCGTCACCCGCTCCACGAGGAAGCCTCCAGGTCAGGGACCTGGAGGCTCTCTCGTATCCAGACCGGTGGGCATGCCTCGCAACGAAAGGCGCACCGTCAGAGGCCTTCGTACCCCCGAGGCGACCTCACCCCGTGGCAGATCTGCGGCCTCAAGAAGCTGTCGGAGGGCAGGAATCTGCGATGCCCGACGGCGAGGAAGCGAGCCAGGACCAGATGCCGAAGACCTTCCCTTACGCGGATCCGATCGTCGTGGCACGCCAGCTCGGGCACAAGACCGTTCCGGTGTTGACCGACGAGGTCGGCCACGGCGGTGGCATGGACAACCCGGCGGCGGGCGGCAGCCTGGCCGCCCGCCGATACGGGCGTGGGTGTTCAGCGGGACGATGCCTCGTGTGAGGACGGTCCGCGTTCGGGCCGCCTCAGTCATCCTCAGCTCGAGAAGGGAACCGCGTCGGCGGCGGACGTGTGCCAGTTGGTGACGATCGGCTTGTTGACGACGAACGAGCCGACGTTCAGGGAGACCGGGTTCGGGTCGTCGTTGGAGACGGAGACGATGAGGCCGTCCAGCTCCTTGCCACCGTCCTCGTTGGCGGTCTTCGGGTTCACGCCGGCGTAGGCGGTGACCCCTGCGCGCAGCGTGATCTCCTCACCCACGGACTGCTCCGCGGGCCCGGCTTCCGTTCCGTCCGATCCGAAGGCCACGACCGGCAGCGCGGCGGGCATCACGCAGGTGATGCCGGACTTGGCCTTGGCCTTGATCAGGAAGTAGCCGCCTGCCTGGGACTCGGAGCTCACGCTCCAGGAGATGTCGTTGGTCCCGCAGCTCTGCCCGTAGCCGGTCTTGTCTCCGGACGTGTCGTCGCCGTCCGTACCGGACTTGTCCGATGAGCCGCTTCCCGCGGCCCCGCCGCCGGAAGACCTCGAAGCGCCGGAACCGCTGCTTCCGCCGTTGGTGTCCCCACCCTGGCCGCCGCTGGACGCCGTCGGGCTCGCCTGGTCCGATGCCAGCGACGAGTCCGTCGCTGACGACTTGTCATCGCCCCCGCACGCCGTCATCAGCAGGCCCGCGCCGAGTACGGCGGTGGTGGCGAGGGCGGCGCGCAGGCGACGGTTCATTACGGATTTCCCTTCCAAAACGACAGATACGGGGCACCAGATGATCGGTGCCGCGCGTTAACGATCATAAAGACGATCACTTCTGACTGTCGGTTCGCCTCGTCTCACGCCCAGGACGCCGCTGTCACCCGCCCGTGACACAGCGTCGGTTGAGAGGTCGAAGTACTCACGCGCACGTCGCCGGAGAGGGCTGTGCAATCGCGAAAGGCGCCCCGAGCCGGACCAAGGGGCAGGTCTACACGCATGAAGGGCCGCAGGACTTCGTCACCCCGTCCGCGCTGACAGAGGCAGAGATCGCACAGACCATCGCCGACTTCGCCGACGCGGCACGGAACGCCGTCGAAGCGGGTTTCGACGGAGTGGAGTTGCACGGCGCCAACGGCTACCTGATCCACCAGTACAACGACATCGACGAAACGGACCGGGCGGACCTGGAGGCCACCTACACCGCCCTCGTCGGCGCCCTCGCCCCGCTCGGTCTGGCCCACCTGCACCAGATGGAGTCACCTGAGGTGCGCGACCTGGTGGTCCGGCTGCGCAAGGCCTGGCCGGGCACCTTCATCCTCAACCCCTTCAGCGGCATGGAGCCCACTGGACCCGACGCGCTCGACCTCATCGGGGACGGCACCGCCGACCTGATCGCCTACGGCGGTCTCTTCCTCGCCAACCCCGACCTGCCCGCCCGCCTTGCCGCCGGCAGCCCCTCCAACACCCCCTGCAACGCGGGCGCCCGCCACTCGGCGGGCACCCGCACCGACCAGGGGTTCGCGGGAGGCTCAGCGCTGCTGAAGGAGTACGAGCATCCCGACGGGTGACCTTGTCGCAGTCGTGCCCGTCACCGGTTGACACGATTCAGGCTGGTTCGTGTTGCGTTTGCGGTTGCGGGACCGGTGCGGTCCTCGGTTCCCACGATGTGGTCGTCCGTACGTAGCCGTAGATCACTGAGGCCATCGCCAGCAGGAGAAGCGGTCCGTAGACCCACGGATGCCGGGCCATCTCCAACGGCAGGTAGCGATACGACACCAGGAGCGCGGCGAAGACTGTCGCGCCGTAGGCGACCAGCTTGGCCCCTGAGGGGTCCCAGCCGCGGTCGTACGTGCGCAGAGCTGCCTCGATCGTGAGCGTGAACACCACGCCGGCGATGAGATCCACGCCGTAGTGGTAGCCGAATCCCAGCGTTGCGCAGAGCGTGGCGATCAGCCAGAACGTGCCTGCGTAGCGCAGAATCCTCGGGCCCTTCCGGGAATGAACGAAGATCACGGTGGCCCACGCCGTGTGCAGGCTGGGCATGCAGTTGCGTGGGGTGATCTCGTCGAACGGTATGGAGTGCGGGGTATTGACCGGCGGCGGCGTTTGCGGCCACAGATCGGCCACCGCCCAGTTCACGGTGGGATGCGCCTCCGCCCACAGGCTGACCGCCGCCCAGTGCTCGGTGCCGTTGCCGTACGCGAAGATCGGTCCGACCACCGGGAAGATCATGTAGATGGCCGGCCCGAGGACGCCTATCACCAGAAAGGTGCGCACCAGATGGTGGCCCGGGAAGCGGCGCTCGACCGCCACGTGGCGCAGTTGATACAGCGCGACGACGACCGCGGCCACCGCGAGCTGACCGTAGACGAAGTCGAGGAAATTGAAGCCGATCGGGCCGGTGGCCGTGACGATCCGGCCTACCAGCCACGAGGGGTTGCCCAGCGCGTGATCGGCGGTCGCCAGGTACGGGTCGAGCACCGCTGGGCGGGTCTTCGAGGTGATGATCAGCCACAGGTCTCCGGTCTTGCGGCCGGCCACCAGCAGCAGGCCCAGCCCGACGCCCTTCAGCAGCAGAACACGTTCCCGGCCGGTGCGGCGCGTGACGGCGATGACCGCAAGGCCCAGAATCACCCACAACGCGCCGTTGCCGAAGGGGTGGCCGCCGGTCGTCGTGGCGCCGACCGCCCGCCGGACCAGCAGGAAGACGACGTCGATACCGATCGCGGCACCAACCGCGATGAACCGTTGCCGCCAGGGGAGCACCACCAGTGTCAACGCCATGCCGGCGTACAACAGCGGCCCCGATTTGGGCGCGAACACCACCTCTCGCGCCTGGTTGGTGATCGGCCCGGGCAGGCCGTAGCGATGCGCGGCGATCTCCATTGTGATGAGGAATCCGAGGGTCGCCACACCCGCCACGGCCCAGAGTCTCGCCCGTGGTTGACGCCATACGGAGAACGCGATTCTGCGGTTTGTTCGCGAAGATATTCGCGATTTCTCAGGTCTCAATTTTTCCCACGGCTCCAGGCTCCGGACTCCAGGCTCCGGTGAGGCTCCCAGCAGAGGAAGACGGAAGGATCACGGCCCGGGTTCCGGTACCCGCTCGCGGGCAGCGGCAGCGGGGCTCGTGGCCGGCCACCCCCTCACGGAGCTGGAGTTCTCCCGCAGTTCAGCAGAGGGTTCATCGATCGAGTGGGGCGAGGCGGGCCTTGAGCAGGCAGAACTCATTGCCTTCGGGGTCGAGAAGGACATGCCACTGCTCCTCCCCTGTCTGGCCGATGTCGGCCGGGCGCGCACCGAGCTTCAGAAGGCGTTCGAGCTCGGCGTCCTGATCGCGGTCGGTGGCGTTGACGTCGATGTGCAGCCTGGACTTCCCCGGCTCCGGCTCATCCCTGTAGCTGAGGATGATCGTCGGCTGCGGACCACCGAACCCTTCGCGCGGCCCGATCTCCAGGGTGCCGTCGTCCTCGCGATCGAGCACGACGAAGTCCAGGACCTCGCACCAGAACCGCGCCAGCAACTCAGGGTCGCGGCAACCGAGCACGAGCTCACTGATCCGACACGCCATGACGAAACCTGCTCTCAGCCTGGGAACTGCCTGCCGGGGAGGCCGCACGCGAACCTCATGCGCTCCCAGCAGTGAAAACAATCCCGCGACCGTACCGGACGAGGCGTGCACGGGCGACAGGTTTTCAGGGCCATCTGCGCGTCGCGGTGAGCCCCGGTCACCGGGCTGCGGGATTCGTACGGGGTGCAGGTGGCGTGGGCGGCTTGGGCGATGTACGGGCCGCCAGGTCGAGCAGTTCGTCGACCGGCCACTGGTCGTAGACGTGCTCGCCGTACTTGGCGGCGAGGACACGGCCGTCGGGTGCGATGAGGAAGTCGGCGGGAAGGCCGAGCCGGCCGCCGTGCGGGCTGGTCGAGGGCAGGTGCTCCCGTCCGCGGACGACCTCCCGTACGCCGCTCAGGACCGCCCCGGCGATCGGTAGCCAGGCTCGCGGGCTGAGCAGGGCGCGGGGCGACCGTTCCACGCCGAACTCCGTGTACAGCCTCCTGGTCGGGTCGGCGACCACGGCGAACGGGAGATCGGTCGTGTGGGGCAGCAGTTCCTCGGTGGGCGAGTGGAAGACCACGACCTCGCGTATACCGGCGGCCTCGATCTCCCGGTGACGCCGTGTCACCGACCGCAGGTGCAGGTTGCAGACCGGGCAGCCGGCGAACCGACGGAACTGGAGGTGGATCAGCCGGTCGGGGTCGGGAACGGCGACCTGGTCGCCGGAGACAGCGGCGAGACTGCGTTCGTTCACGGTGGAACCGGGCTCCACCACCACGGGACATGCGCATGAGCGTTCCCCTCCGTAAGCGTACGGCATACGCTTACGAGGATAAGCGTATGCCGTACGCTGTCAACCGTCATGCCACGCCCACGTTCCCTCACCCCCGATCAGCTCGCCTCGGCCGCTCTCGCCGTCATCGACCGCGACGGGCTCGCCGCGCTGTCGATGCGCGCCGTCGCCCAGGAGCTCGGCATGAGCACCATGGGGCTCTACCGATACGTGCACGACCGCGAGGAGCTCGAAAGACTCGTCGTCGAGCTCGTACTGAGCGCCGTGGACTCCGAGCCGCCGGATCCCGACGCGTCTTGGCGCGAGCGAATCGAGATCATGGTGCGGCGCCTGCGCGACACCGTCGGCGCCCATCCGGCGGTCGTCCCCCTGACCATCACCCACCGGCACCACTCCCTGGGAGTACTGCGCTGGTCGGAGACCGTGCTCGGCATCCTCGCCGAGGCCGGCGTCGCGGGCGAGCGGCGGGTCGTCGCCCTGCGTGGTCTGCTCAGTTACGTCATCGGAGCGATCCAGCTGGAACATCTCGGGCCCCTGTCCGGGCCGGGCACGACAGCCATCACCGAACTGCCGCCCGCCGAGTTCCCGCACATGATCGAGACCGCCCGGCACGCCCGCGACGTCGGCACCGACCAGGAGTTCGCGGGAGGGCTCGCCCTGCTGCTCGACGGCCTCGGCGGCGCTGTTCGCTGACGTCGTTCTCGGCGGCGTCGTCCTCGGCGACGGTCTCGCTCAGCAGGCGTCTCCCCTCTCCGCCGGCCCTTCTCAGGGCCGCGCCCCCGCCTCCCACCGGTGCCCGGCCCGTCCGAAACCGTGCATCAGCGCCACCGCCAGCGCGCTGACCAGCAGCAGCACGCTCATGTACAGGACCACCGGCCAGGGTTCTCCCCCGGCCGCCTCCAGCAGCGCGGTCGCGATGAGCGGTGCGGTGCCGCCCGCCAGCGCCGCCGCGACCTCCCGGCTGAGGGCCACCCCGCTGAACCGGGTCCTGGTCGTGAACAGGTCCGCCAGGAAGCCCGCCTGCGCGCCGAGCTGAACCCCCAGCAGCATCCCGCTCAAGCCGAACGCGAACCACACCCACCCGACCTCCTTGGTGTCCAGCAGCCAGAAGAAGGGGAACGCGAACGCGGCCGCGCAGACCATGGCCCCTCCGAACACGATCCGGCGGCCGACCGCGTCGCCCAGCGCCCCGGCCGGCGGCATCACCACCGCGCTGCACGCGAAGTAGATCAGCGCACCGACGAGGGTGTCCGTACGGGAGACACCGAGCTGCTCGGTGAGGTACGCGAGCGCGAACACCACCGGGATGTACGCGGCGACGTTCGGCCCCACACTGCTGACCATCCCGAGGAACAGGGTCCGTGGCGCCCTGCGGGCCAGCTCCACGGCGGGCGCCCGCGCGACTCCGTGCTCCCGCTTGGCCTTCTCGAACGCCGGGCTCTCGGCCACGCGCACGCGGATGTAGAAACCGGTCGCCGTGACCAGGATGGTGACCAGGAAGGGGATGCGCCATCCCCAGTCGAGGAAGTCGTCCGGGGGAAGCGTCGACACGGCGGCGACGGCCCCGGCCGAGAGCAGCGCGCCGAGCGCCGCGCCCGCCGGGGGGATGGCGGCGTACCGCCCGCGTTGCTCCGGCGTCGCGAACTCGGCCAGGGTGAGGGAGGCACCCGCGTACTCGGCGCCCGCGCCGAACCCCTGGATCATCCGCAGCACCACCAGCAGCGCGGGAGCCCACGCCCCGGCGGTCGCGTACGTCGGCAGCGCGCCCATCAGGGCGCTGGCCAGGCCGACGGTGACCAACGTGATCACCAGCATCCTCCGGCGGCCCAGCCGGTCCCCGTAATGCCCGATGACCAGCGCGCCGAGCGGCCGGACGGCGAACCCGACCGCGAACGTGGCGAAGGACGCCAGGGTCGCCGCGACCGGATCACCGGGCGGGAAGAACAGCCGGTTCAGGACGAGCGCGCTCATGGTGCTGAACAGGATGAAGCCGTACCACTCCAGCGCGGTGCCGATGGTCGTCGCCAGCACCACGCGCGTCAGCATGGACGGTCTCTCACCGCCCATGGGCGCGCTCGTCCGTCGACTGCTGCTCCGATGGGACCCTTCGCATTCGGCCACTCTGAGCGAGCGCCCCCGCCGACCGACCGAACCTCGCCGGTACCGGGGGCGCATACCCGTCGGACGAGGGACGGACGCTGTGGGCAATTGCCCTCTTTGGTGCGTTACCAGGCGAGGGCGTTGGCCATGGTCGACTGGAAGTACGTGACTCGGATCGAGTCGTCGACGTACACGCCCTTCGCGGGGAGCGACGGGGTGGCGGCGCCGGCACCGTCGTTGAAGTAGACCTCGAGGGACTTGGCCGTGTAGCCGTTGGAGCCGTTGCCGTCGCCGACCGAGAGCAGGACGCCCGCGTAGCCCGACTCGCCAGGGGCCAGCGTGACCACCGCCTGCGGCTTGGAGTCCTCGACGACCGGCGGGACGGACTGGGCCTCGCCGAAGCGGACCGCCGGATAGCCGTTGAGGTTGCAGTTCTTCGAGCCGGTGTTGGTGACGGTGAGGAGGAGGTGGTTCAGGGGGCGGGAGACCTCCGTGGCGGTCACGCGGGTGGAGGAGCTGGAGCAGGGGGTCCTGGTGGGCCCCGAGTCCTTGGAGCCCGTGGAACCGGTCGCGCCCTTGGAACCCGACGAGCCCGTGGAACCCGATGCGCCGTTGGAACCCGATGTGCCGCTCGAACCGGCCGTGCCGCCCGTCGAGCCTCCGGAGGTCGAGCCCACCTGGTCGGTCTGTCCCGCCCCGCTGGAGTTCCCCCCGTTCGCCTTGGGCGAGGTCGTGGACTCCGACGTGGACGCGGACCCCGTCGATGACCCCTCGTCCTGAACGCCCTGTCCGTCGCTGCACGCCGTCAGCGTCAGCGCGGCGGCCGTGAGCGCGGCAGCGGCGAACACGCGGGTGCGGTGGGTGCGGCGGGTACGGCGGGTACGTGTGGACATGTGAATCCCCCTTGTGCGGTACGGGTGTTGCGTGGGCCGCTCGACCGGGTGCCGGGAGCGGCGTGCTTGGATGGCCCAAGCTTGTGCGGTGATCCGTCCCGACCGCCATGACTGTGGGGGAATCCGGGACGCTGGAACGCTTTCGGTGCCTCTGACCAGGGGAAATGACCTCCCCTTGGAATGCGGGTCCGGGACGTGGGAGAGAGCGGAAGAGTGGCGGGAGACGAATTCTCGGAGCTGTTGGGCCGGTTGAAGGAGCGGTCCGGGCTCAGTTACGGGGTGCTCGGGAAGCGGCTGCACACGAGTGCGTCCACGCTTCACCGGTACGTCAACGGGGACGCCGTACCGACGGACTACGCGCCCGTGGAACGGTTCGCGCGGGTGTGCAAGGCGACGCCCGAGGAACTGGTGGAACTGCATCGGCGGTGGGTTCTCGCGGATGCCCTGCGGGGGCAGAAGGCGAGCGGGGTGTCTGGGGCGTCCGGGGTGTCCGGGGT
>NZ_VJZC01000369.1 GCF_009377185.1 Streptomyces spongiae | reverse complement strand
CCCCTGGGGATGGGACGGGTAAGGGCGGCGGGGGCGAGGAAAAACTGGGGCTACGCCCGCTACGCCGTCAGGGCCCCCTCCGGTGCACCGCTGGGACGGGGCTCGGTCACACGAACGGGCGCCGCATCACGGTGAGCCGGGTCACGTACTTCCCCCACCAGCAGCTCCAGCACGTCCTCCAGAGCGACCAGACCCACGATCCTCCCCGCCGGATCGGCCACCTGCGCCAAATGGGTGGCGGCACGACGCATGACCGTCAAAGCGTCGTCCAACGGCAGTTCGGAGCCCAGCGTGGTCATGGGCCGCCACATCTGCTGCGGGACCGCCCGGTCGGAGTCCTCCAGATCGAGGACGTCCTTGACGTGGAGGTAGCGCCCCATGAAGGCACCGTTCTCCGCCACCACCGGAAAGCGCGAGTACCCCGTACGGGCCGTCAGCGCCACGACCTCGGCGGGGGTCACCGACGGACCCACCACCACCAGGGTCTCGCGGTTCAGCAGGACATCCGTGACCGGGCGGGAGCCCAGCTCCAGGGCGTCCTCCAGGCGCTCCTGCTCCTCGGGGTCCAGCAGCCCCGCCTGCCCGGCGTCCTCCACGAGACGGTTGAGCTGCTCACTCGTGAAGACCGCCTCCACCTCGTCCTTGGGCTCGACCCGGAAGAGCTTCAGGACGACCCGCGCACAGGCACCGAGCCCCACCGTCACCGGCCTGCACAGACGTGCGAACGCGACGAGCCCCGGGCTCAGCCAGAGCGCCGTCTTCTCGGGCGCCGCCATCGCCAGGTTCTTCGGCAGCATCTCGCCGATGACGAGATGGAGGAAGACGACCACGGCCAGCGCGATCACATAGCCCAGAGGGTGGATCATGCCGTGCGGGAGGTGGATCGCCTCGAAGGCCGGTTCCAGCAGCCCCGCCACCGTCGGCTCCGCCACCGCGCCCAGCGTCAGCGAGCACACGGTGATGCCGAACTGCGCGGCGGCCATCATCTGCGGCAGCCGCTCCAGGCCGTACAGCACCTGCCGCGCCCGCGCCGTACCCAGCGGTTCGATCTGGCTGCGGCGGACGGAGACGAGGGCGAACTCCGCGCCGACGAAGAAGCCGTTGGCGAGCACGAGCAGCAGGGCGAAGAGAAGTTGAAGCACACTCATCGGGCCGCCTCCGCGACGGGAGCGGAAGCGGGAGCGGGAGCCGAAGCGGGGCCGGAAGCGGGCGCCGAAACAGGAGCGGCATCCGCGACAGGCTCAGCCTCAGGGAGCGAATCCGCACCCACCGCAGAGCTCCTCCCCACGACCGAGCCACCCTCCACGACAGACTCCCCCACACCAACCGAAACCGCACCCGCCCCAGAGCTCGTCCCCACGCCAGAGCCACCCTCCGCGGCAGGCGCGCCCCCGGCAACAGGGCCACCCTCCAGGGCCGGCGTCGCCCGGACCAGCCGTACCCGTTCCGCGCGATAGTGGCCGACCTGCCGCACCGCCAGCCGCCAGCCGGGCAGTTCGGCCCTGTCACCCGGGGCCGGGATGCGGCCGAGCAGATCGGCGACGAGGCCCGCGACCGTCTCGTACGGGCCCTCGGGGACATCGAGACCTATGCGCTGGAGCACGTCGACGCGGCAGCTGCCGTCGACGTCCCATGCCGGGCGCCCGTCCTCGGGCGGGGCCGCGGCGAGCTCGGGCAGATCGTGACCGTCGTGCTCGTCGCGCACCTCGCCGACCAGTTCCTCGACGATGTCCTCCAGGGTCACGACACCGGCCGTGCCGCCGTACTCGTCGACGACGACGGCGATGGGCTGTTCGCTGCGCAGCCGGGCCAGGAGCGGCTGAACGGGCAGCGTCTCGGGGACCAGGAGGGGGGCCTGCGCGATGCGCCCGACCGGGGTGCGCAATCGATCCTGCGCGGGGATCGCGAGCGCGTCCTTGAGATGGGCCATGCCGACGATCTCGTCGATGCGTTCCCGGTAGACCGGGAAGCGGGACAGGCCCGTGGCACGGGTGAGGTTGACGACGTCCTCGGCCGTGGCGGACGACTGGAGCGCGCTCACCTTCACGCGCGGCGTCATCACGTTCTCCGCGGTCAGTCCGGCCAGGGAAAGCGTCCGTACGAAGAGGTCCGCCGTGTCCTGTTCCAGCGCGCCGGCCCGGGCCGAGTGCCGGGCCAGGGAGACGAGCTCGCCGGGGGTGCGGGCGGAGGCCAGCTCCACGGCGGGCTCGACGCCCAGCGCACGCACGAGCCGGTTGGCGACCGCGTTCAGTCCGGCGATCACCGGACGGAACAGTCGGGAGAAGACGTGCTGGGGCCCCGCGACGAAGCGCGCGACCTGCATCGGCCGGGACACCGCCCAGTTCTTGGGCACGAGCTCGCCGATCACCATCTGCACGGCCGAGGCCAGCAGCATGCCGACGACCACGGCGACACCGGGGACGGCACCTTCGGGTATGCCGATCGCGGTGAACGGGCCGTGCAGCACCTCCGCGAGCGCCGGTTCGGCGAGCATGCCGACGACGAGCGAGGTGATGGTGATGCCGAGCTGGGTCCCGGAGAGCTGGAAGGACAGCTCCTTGAGCGCGCCCACGACCTTGTGGGCCCGCCGGTCACCCTCGGCCGCCGCCTGCTCCGCGTCCGGCCGCTCGACCGTCACGAGGCCGAACTCGGCCGCCACGAAGAAGCCGTTGGCGAGAATCAGCAGGAACGCCGCCCCGAGGAGCAGCAAGGGGATGGTCATGATGCCGCCGCCTCCGCACAGCCAGTACGGACGCGGTCCGTGCTATGTCGGGAGGGGGCGGCGCAGGTACTACAGGACGATCCGTCCATCGCCGGAGGGAGTCACTCCTCGGGTTGCAGGAACCCCTGCGCACCGGGCGGCACGGCAGGGGCGGTGGCGCAAAGGACACGCCACCGTCACCAGATTAATCAAGACATGGGGTTGTACGGCAGGGGCGAATCCCCCAAGACGGCTCTGAACGAGCCGTGAATTACCCCTGACGCGTCTCGCGGTCCCCGATCGAGCGGGCCTCCGCGAGCGCCCGCAGTGTCCGGGCGTCCTCGATCGCGCGCTGCTTGGCGATGCCCGGCTGGATGCCGAGCGCGGGCAGGCTGGTGCCGTCGCTGAGGTTGAGGAACACCCAGGGGTCGCCGGGACGGAGGTTCACCTGGAGGATCTCCTCCCACTCCAGGCGTCGCTTGCTCGCGATGTTCACCACCGTGACCCCGGATTCGTCGGCGACGACCTTGGGCCGGGACAGCAGGGTCAGCACACCGGCGAGCAGCGCGCCGGTGAAGACGAAGCTCACGCGCTCACTCGGGCTGAGCTGCTCCAGGAGCATCGCGATCACCGTGATGACGACGAAGATGGCGACGCCCGCGGTGAGCAGGACGGCCCGGGTGCGGCCCGGCCGGAAGGTGACAGGCAGGGCGGGGAGAGCAGGCGGGTCTGGCAGATCCGACATCGTGAACCGTTCCTCGGATGTCTCGGATGTCACAGACGGCAGGCGTGGATGGCCGTGGTCAGGATGGCCCGCGCGCCGAGGTCGTACAGGTCGTCCATGATCCGCTGGGCCTCCTTGGAGGGGACCATCGCGCGGACGGCGACCCAGCCCTCGTTGTGCAGCGGTGAGACGGTCGGCGACTCCAGGCCGGGGGTGAGCGCGACGGCCTTCTCCAGCTGCTCGACGCGGCAGTCGTAGTCCATCATCACGTACGTCCGGGCCACGAGGACGCCCTGGAGGCGGCGCAGGAACTGCTGCACCTTGGGCTCCTCGACGTCCGCCCCGGTGCGGCGGACGACGACGGCCTCGGACTTCATGATCGGCTCGCCGAAGACCTCCAGGCCGGCGTTGCGCAGCGAGGTGCCGGTCTCGACGACGTCCGCGATGACCTCGGCGACACCGAGCTCGATGGCGGTCTCGACGGCGCCGTCGAGGTGGACGACGGAGGCGTCGATGCCGTTGTCGGCGAGGTGCTTGGCGACGATGCCCTCGTACGAGGTGGCGACCGTCTTGCCGTTCAGGTCCTCGACGCCGTTCGCCGCGCCCGGCTTGGAGGCGAAACGGAAGGTGGAGCGGGCGAAGCCGAGCGGGAGGATCTCCTCGGCGTTCGCCCCGGAGTCGATCAGCAGGTCGCGGCCGGTGATGCCGATGTCGAGCTGGCCGGAGGAGACGTAGATCGCGATGTCGCGCGGCCGGAGGTAGAAGAACTCGACGTCGTTGACCGGGTCGACGATCCGCAGCTCCTTGGACTCGCGGCGCTGCTGGTAGCCCGCCTCATGCAGCATCTCCGCCGCAGGGCCTGACAGGGAACCCTTGTTGGGGACGGCGATGCGCAGCATGAGGTCGGCTTCCTTTGTTCGTGCGTACGGTGCTTGTGTGCGGGTTGCGGCTCAGAGGTGGGCGTAGACGTCGTCGAGGGAGATCCCGCGCGCGACCATCATCACCTGGACGTGGTACAGCAGCTGAGAGATCTCCTCGGCGGCGGCTTCCTTGCCCTCGTACTCGGCGGCCATCCAGACCTCGGCGGCCTCTTCGACGACCTTCTTGCCGATGGCATGGACGCCCTTGCCGACCAGTTCGGCAGTGCGCGAGGTGGCGGGATCGCCCTGGGCGGCCTTGTGCTGGAGCTCGGTGAAGAGCTCCTCGAACGTCTTCTTGGACATGGTGGCGCCCACTTTACGCGTGTGCCGACGGGCCTATCGCCACGGTTCAGATACTGAGCGGAGCGTGGCCGCGGTCGCCACCGCCGCCGTCACCGCCTCGTGCCCCTTGTCCTCGCTGGAGCCCTCGATGCCGGCGCGGTCCAGGGCCTGCTCCTCGGTGTCGCAGGTCAGCACGCCGAAGCCGACGGGGACGCCGGTGTCGACGGAGACCTGGGTGAGGCCCTGGGTGACGCCCTGGCACACGTAGTCGAAGTGGGGAGTGCCGCCCCTGATGACGACGCCGAGGGCGACGATCGCGTCGTAGCCACGGCCCGCGAGGACCTTGGCGACGACCGGGAGCTCCCAGCTGCCGGGGACCCGGAGCAGGGTCGGCTCGTCGATCCCCAGGTCGCTCAGCGCGCGCAGGGCGCCGTCCACCAGACCGTCCATCACCTTGTCGTGCCACTGCGCCGCGATGACGGCGACCCGCAGGTCACCCACGTTGCGTACGGACAGCTCCGGTGCACCCTTGCCGCTCACGTTCTCTTGTCTCCTCGGTGTGCTTCTACTGGTGGCCGCAGGTGGACACGGTGGTCGTGTCCAGCCAGGGCAGGTCGTGCCCCATCCGGTCCCGCTTGGTGCGCAGGTAGCGGAGGTTGTGCTCGCCCGCCTTCACGGGCATCGGCTCACGGCCGGTGACCTCGAGTCCGTGGCGGGTGAGTGCCTCGGTCTTCTCGGGGTTGTTGGTCATCAGGCGCACGCTGCGGACGCCGAGGTCCTTCAGGATCTGGGCGCCCGCGCCGTAGTCCCGGGCGTCGGCGGGCAGGCCGAGTTCCAGGTTGGCGTCGAGGGTGTCGCGGCCGCGCTCCTGGAGTTCGTACGCGCGCAGCTTGGACAGCAGGCCGATGCCGCGGCCCTCGTGGCCGCGCAGGTAGACGACCACGCCCCGGCCCTCGGCCGCGATGCGCTCCAGGGACGTCTCCAACTGGGGTGCGGGAGATGAAGTTCTTCCCGGCGGAGGCGGCGGGCGGTACGGCGTATCTGAAGTCGCTGGCAGGGCCGTTGCCGCAGGCGCGCTTCTGTCCTACTGGAGGGATCAGGCCCGCGTCGGCGCCGGAGTACCTGGCGCTGCCCAACGTCCCGTGTGTGGGCGGGACCTGGCTGGTTCCCGAGGACGCGCTGGCGGCGCGGGACTGGGGGCGGATCGAGAGGCTGGCGCGGGATGCGGCGGCGTTGGGTGGCTGAGCTGAAGCCTTCGGTCCTCCGCTGAGCTGTTCAGCGCAGGTGGGACGTGTCGTTGAGGAGCCGGAGCGAGGCGTTGCCGTCGGCGTAGTACGCCACGGCTGACAGCGAGGCGGCGGACAGTTCCATGCGGAACAGGGACTCCGGGGGTGCGCCGAGGACCAGCCGTACGAGGGTCTTGATCGGGGTCACGTGGCTGACGAGCAGGACGGTGCGGCCCGCGTACGCCGTCACGAGCTTGTCCCGGGTCACGGCCACGCGCTGGGCCACGGCCTCGAAGCTCTCGCCGTCGCCCGTGGGCTGGGCGCCGGGCGAGCCGAGCCAGGCGCCCAGGTCCTCGGGGTGCCGTTCGCGCACCTCGCCGAACGTGAGCCCTTCCCAGGCGCCGAAGTCAGTCTCCCGCAGGCCGTCCTCGACCGTCACCTGGAGGCCGAGCCGGGCCGCGACGATCCCGGCGGTCTCGCGGCAGCGGGCGAGCGGCGACGACACGATCGCCTGGACGGTGCCGCGGGCGGCCAGGGCGGCGGCGACGCGTTCCGCCTGGTGGCGCCCGACGTCCGACAGCGCCGGATCCGACCCGCCGCTCCCCGAGAACCGCTTCTCCGGCGTCAGCGGCGTCTCCCCGTGCCGCAGCAGTACGAAGGTGGCGGGCGCCCCGAGGTCCGGCTCGGCCGCCGCCGCCGCCACGTTGCGCGCGGCGCGCAGGTCCGCCTCGGTCTTCGCCGCGCCTGCGGTCGTGTCACGTGGAGGGGGCGTTGCGTCGAGGGCTTCCGGCCTCTCCGAACGCGTGTCCAGGTCGGCCGTCGACGTCGTCGGAGACCACTGTTCGCCCCTCCGCCCCGCGTCCATCGCCTCGTTGGCCAAGCGGTCCGCGTGTTTGTTCTGTTCTCGGGGGATCCACTCGTACGTGATCTGCGAGGCGGGGAGGACGGTCGCCGCCTCCATGGCCAGGGGCCTCAGGGCGGGGTGTTTGATCTTCCAGCGGCCCGACATCTGTTCCACGACGAGCTTGGAGTCCATGCGGACGAGGACGGAGGCGGTGGGGTCGAGGTCGCGGGCCGCCTTCAGGCCGGAGAGCAGCCCCCGGTACTCGGCCACGTTGTTCGTCGCGACACCGATGTACTCGGCCGTCTCCACCAGCGTCTCGCCCGACGCCGCGTCGATGACTACCGCGCCGTAGCCCGCGGGTCCCGGGTTGCCCCGGGACCCCCCGTCGGCCTCGACGATGAACTCCCGCACGACGTAAGTCCTTGAACTCTCCGAAGTCCCTCGCTGCCTACAGGCCCGACTCGGACGTGCGTACCAGGATGCGGCGGCAGTTCTCGCAGCGCACCACCGTGTCGGGGGCCGCCGCACGGATCTCGTTGATGTCGGTGATCGACAGCTCCTGGCGGCAGCCCTGGCAGGTCCGCTGGTACAGCTTGGCCGCGCCGATGCCGCCCTGCTGCTCGCGCAGCTTGTCGTAGAGCTTGAGGAGGTCGGCGGGGACGGACGCCGCGATGACCTCGCGCTCCTTCGTCACCGAGGCCGCCTCGCCGTCGAGTTCCTCGAAGGCCGCGTCCCGGCGCGCCGTCGTGTCGTCGATCTTCGACTGGACGGAGGCGACCCGGTCGGTCAGCTCGGCGACCCGCTCCTGCGTGGACTCCCGGCGCTCCATGACCTCCAGGACGATGTCCTCCAGGTCGCCCTGCCGCTTGGCGAGGGAGGCGATCTCGCGCTGGAGGTTCTCCAGGTCCTTGGGTGACGTGATCGCGCCCGAGTCCAGGCGCTGCTGGTCGCGGGCGGCGCGCTGGCGCACCTGGTCCACGTCCTGCTCGGCCTTGGTCTGCTCGCGGGCGGTGTCGCTCTCCTGGGTCTGCGCGGCCACCAGCAGGTCGCGCAGCTGCGTGAGGTCCTTGGTCAGCGACTCGATCTCGGCGTGCTCGGGCAGCGACCTCCGCTTGTGCGCCAGCTGCTGCAGGCGTACGTCGAGGGCCTGGACGTCGAGGAGTCGGATCTGGTCGGCGGGCGCGGCGTTCAGTTGGGGGCTCCCAGGGGGTCAGAAGAAGGCGACGGGTGGCCGGACGCCGCGTGGGCGGTCCAGGGGTCGGTGACCGTCTTCGAGACGTGGACCCTCAGGCCCCATCCCTTCCGGTCGGAGATCTCGTCGAGCTGGGCGGCGGCCAGCTCGCACCAGGGCCACTCGGTGGCCCAGTGCGCCGCGTCGAGCAGCGCGAGAGGAGTGGGGGCGCCATCGGCGCTGTGGGCGGTGTGTGCGCTGTGGGCGCGATCCGCCATGAACTCTGACGCCGGGTGGTGGCGCAGGTCCGCGGTGAGGAACGCGTCGACTCCGGCGGCGCGTACGTCGTCGAAGAGGCTGTCGCCGCTGCCGCCGCTCACGGCGACCGTACGGACGAGCGCCTCGGGGTCGCCGGCCACGCGGATGCCCTGCGCGGTGGCGGGCAGCCGCTCGGCCGCGCGGGCCGCGAACTCCCGTACGGTCAGCGGGTGGTCCAGCTCGCAGACGCGGCCGAGGCCACGGCGGCCGTCGGGGTCGGAGGGGTCCGGCACGAGGGGGCGTACGACCCTCAGGTCCAGCGCCCCGGCGAGGGCGTCGCTCACTCCCGGGTCGGCGGTGTCCGCGTTGGTGTGGGCGACGTGCAGCGCGATGTCGTGCTTGATGAGGGTGTGCACGACCCGGCCCTTGAAGGTGGAGGCCGCCACCGTCGTCGTACCGCGCAGATAGAGCGGGTGGTGGGTGACCAGGAGGTCGGCGTCCAGTTTCACCGCCTCGTCCACGATGTCCTGGACGGGGTCGACGGCGAACAGGACCCGCGAGACCTCCTGGTCGGGGTCTCCGCAGACCGTCCCGACCGCGTCCCATCCCTCGGCCTTCTCGGGAGGCCAGAGGGTGTCGAGCGCGGCGATGACTTCAGACAGACGGGGCACGTACAAGAGGCTACCTGCCCCGCGTCCGTACCTGACCGGCCGCGGGGCACTTGCAGTGGTCAGGCGGCCAGGCGGTCAGGCGGTCAGGCGGTCAGGTTGGTCCTGAGGTCGTCGAGGACCTTGTTCGCGGCGGTGACGCCGAGGCCGAGGTACCAGGTCTCGTCCGGTACGTCCTTGGCCTGGCCGTCCTTGACGGCGCCCAGCTTCTTCCAGAGCGGGTTGTCCTCGGCACCCGAGCGGTCGGTCTTCTTGGCGTCGCCGTACACGCCGGTGAAGATCCAGTCGGCGTCGGCCTCGTCGATCCGCTCCGGGCTGATCTCCACGGCGAGGTCGTTGATCTGCTGGTTCTTGGGGCGCGGGATGCCGACGTCCTTGAGGATCGTGCCGATGAACGAAGCCTGCGCGTAGAGGCGGATCATGCCCGGCATGTAGCGGAGCATGGTGACGGTCGGCTTGTCGGCGCCGAGGTCCTCGCCGAGCTTCTTCGCCTTCTTCTCGTACGCGCCGAGCTGCGTCTTCGCCTCCTCCGTCCGGTCCAGAGCGGCGGCGTTGAGGAGGTAGTTCTCCTTCCACGTGAAGCCCGGGCGGATGGAGAACACGGTCGGAGCGATCTGGGAGAGCTGCGGGTACAGCTTCGCGGCGCGCAGCTCGCTGCCGAGGATCAGGTCGGGCTGGAGGTTCGCGATCGCCTCCAGGTTGAGGGAGTTGATCGTGCCGACGTTCTTGGGGGCGCCCGCGTCCTTCTTCAGGTACGAGGGGATGGCGACCGAGCCCTCGGTGGGCGCGTACCCGACGGGCTTCACGCCGAGCGAGACGACGTTGTCGAGTTCGCCGACGTCGAGGACGACGACCCGCTTGGGCTTCGCCTTGATCTCGGTCTCGCCCATGGCGTGCTTGATGGTCCGCGGGAACTCGCCGGCCTTGGCCGTGGTCCCCATCTTCGCCGTCTCCTCGGCCGCCTTCGCGAAGTCCTCGCCGCCCTGGGCGACGGACTTGCTGCCGCCGCCGTTGTCGGACTTCCCCGATCCGGAGCCGCCCTCCCCCGACTCCGATCCCGATCCGGACCCGCAGGCCGCGAGGGAGAGTGCGCCGGCGAGGGCGAGGGCGACGGCGGTGGTTCCGCGGCGGCGGCGGACGGGCGTGGG
>NZ_VJZC01000368.1 GCF_009377185.1 Streptomyces spongiae | reverse complement strand
CCTGGGCGCCACCCTGCCCCGCCCGCCCGGCCTATCCTGTGGGCCTGCCGGGCGGGAGAGGACCGTCGGGTCGTCGAACGAGGTCGAAGGAAGCAGCCGTCATGACCCGAAGCGCCACGGACGGCGCCGCGCCCAAGGGCCGCAGCAGGCGCAACTTCGCGGGAGCGCGGCCCGTGATGGACGACGTGGCGCGGCTGGCGGGTGTCTCCAAGCAGACCGTCTCCCGGGTGCTCAACGACAACCCGGCGGTCCGCGCCGAGACCCGTCAGACCGTGCTCGACGCCATGCGGTCGCTCGGCTACCGGCCCAGTCGCAGCGCCCGGTCCCTGGCCAGCGGCAGGACCCGTATGCTCGGCGTGATCTCCTTCGACGCGGCCCGCTACGGGCCCGCCTCCACGCTGACCGCCATCAACACCGCGGCCCAGGACGCCGGTTACCTGGTCAGCTCGATCGCCCTCGACACGGCCGACAAGGACACCGTGGTCCGTGCCGTGGACCGGCTGTCGGCCGAGGGAGCGGACGGCGTGATCGCCATCGCCCCGCAGCGCTGGGTGGGCCGGGCGCTGGCCGAGGCCCGTCTCGACACCCCGCTGGTGACGCTCGACAACGCGCTCGGGGACGGCACCCCCATGGTGAGCGCGGACTCCCGGGCCGGGGCGCGCGCCGCCACCGCGCACCTGCTCGGCCTCGGGCACGCGACCGTCCGGCACATCGCCGGTCCCACCGGCTGGACGTCCGCCGAGCAGCGGCTGGCGAGCTGGCGCGAGACCCTCGAAGCGGCGGGTGCGGAGGTCCCCGAACCCCTCGTCGGTGACTGGAGCGCCGACTCGGGATACGCGCTGGGCCGCAGACTCGCGCAGGACCCCGACGTCACGGCGGTCTTCGCCTCCAACGACCAGATGGCACTCGGCGTCCTGCGCGCCTGCCACGAGGCCGGCCGCCGCGTCCCCGACGAGGTGAGCGTCGTCGGCTACGACGACATCCCCGAGGCCGCCCATCTGCTGCCCCCGCTGACCACTGTGCGCACGGACTTCACCGAGATCGGCACCCGCTCGCTGCGGCTGCTCCTGGACCGGCTCGACGGCACGGCCGAGCCGCGCGTCGATCCGGCTGTCGATCCGGTCATCCCCGTGCGCCTCGTCGTCCGCGACAGCACGGCTCCGGCTCCGGTCCGTTGACCTCTCACCCGCCGCTGTTACCCCGGAAGGACATGACCCGTGACCGACCGCCCGCCCCTGCCGCCCTTCACCCGTGAGACCGCCGCGCGGAAGGTCCAGGCCGCCGAGGACGCCTGGAACACCCGTGACCCCCACAAGGTCTCGCTCGCCTACTCGGAGGACTCGGTCTGGCGCAACCGCGACACCTTCGTCACCGGCCGTGCGGAGATCGTCGCGTTCCTCACCGCGAAGTGGGAGCGCGAGCGGGAGTACGCGCTGCGCAAGGACCTGTGGGCCTTCGACGGCAACCGCATCGCGGTCCGCTTCCAGTACGAGTCCCTGGGCGCCGACGGCCAGTGGTGGCGCTCCTACGGCAACGAGCTGTGGGAGTTCGACGAGCACGGGCTGATGACCCGGCGCGAGGCCAGCATCAACGACGTACCCATCGAGGAGAAGGAGCGGCGCCTCTTCGGGCCACGGCCGGAGGCGGAGCGCGGGCAGTCGTTCCCCGTTCAGTAGGGCCCTCGGGCCAGTTGGGCCTTCGGGGCAGTTGGGCTTTCGGGTTCAGTAGGGTTCCTGGGTGACCGAACAGGCCGAGAAGCCCTTCCTCTACGTCGTCGTCTGCGCGGCGGGGATCGCCGCGGACGTCGGCAGGCTGATCACCGCGGCGCAGGAGCGGGACTGGGACGTCGGGGTGATCGCCACCCCGGTCGCCATGGGCGGCTTCTTCGACACCGCCGCCGTCGAGGCGCGGACCGGTCGGCCCATCCGTTCCGCGTGGCGGTCCCCGGGCGACCCGCGCCCCTTCCCCGCGCCCGACGCCGTGGTGGTCGCACCCGCCACCTTCAACACGATCAACAAGTGGGCGGCCGGCACAGCCGACACCCTCGCCCTCGGCACCCTCTGCGAGGCGTACGGCCTCGGCGTCCCGATCGCCGTCCTGCCCTGTGTGGCCGACGCCCTGGCGGCCCACCCCGCCTACCGTGCGAGCCTCGCCCGGCTGCGCGAGATGGGCGTCCGCTTCGGCGACCCGTACTCCGGCGAACCCTCGCAGGACGGCGAGCGCCCTGAGTTCGCCTGGGAGCGAGCCCTGGACCTGCTGGTCCGCTGAGCGGCGATGAAGGTGAAGTCTTGCCCAAGACATCACATTACTCGCCGGTTCATCTTGAATGCTCAAATGGCGTGGATATCATCGCTCGCACACACGGTGTGATCGTCCGTCCGTCCCAGCGGTGCGCTGCGGTCATGTCACCGTTCAGCCCCGGGCCCGAAGCCCTCCCCCTCCGGGTCCGAGGCTGTGCCTACCCCACCCCCCTCCATTCCCCCTCACGCCGGCGGGCGATGCCGCCTGCGCGCGTGCGAGCACGAAAGCGGCGCACCCATGAGCAACTTCAGGGGCAGAGGCCTCCAGGCCAATGTCCTCGGCACGTTCGACACGGTGGTGATGGCGGTGGCGGGCAGCGCGCCCGCGTACTCCATCGCGGCGACCACCGCGGTCCTCGTGGGAGCGGTCGGCCTCGCCAGTCCCGCCGCACTGCTGTACTGCGCGATACCCATGCTGGGCATCGCCCTGGCCTTCAGCTACCTCAGCCGCATCGACGTCAACGCGGGCGCCAGTTACTCCTGGGTGGGCCGCACGCTCCACCCCTTCCTCGGGTTCATCAGCGGCTGGGCCCTGGTGATCTCCGCGACCATCTTCATGGTGGCCGGCTCCCTGCCCGCCGGGTCCATGACACTGTCCCTGTTCGACGAGGACCTCGCGGACAACACCGCGCTCGCCACCACGGTCGGCGCGTTCTGGTTCCTCGTCATGCTGTTCGTGGTCCTCGGCGGCGCCCGGCTCACCGTGCGCGCCCAGCTCGTCATGTCCGGCGTGGAACTGGCCATCCTGGCCGTGTTCGCCGTCGGCGCGCTGCTGCACAGCGGCCACGCCCGCGACTTCGACTGGTCCTGGCTGGGCTTCTCCCACTTCCACGGCATGACCGGCTTCGCGTCCGGCGCGCTCATCGCCGCCTTCTACTACTGGGGCTGGGACGTCACCAGCAACCTCAGCGAGGAGACCCGCGACAGCCGCCGTACCACCGGCCTCGCCGGGCTGATCGGCGTGGGCATCGTCTTCCTGCTGTTCGAGGTCTTCACCATCGCGGTGAACGTCATCCTCAGCGACAAGCAGATCCAGGCGGGCGACGCCAACGTCCTGGCCGTCCTCGGTGAGGAGGTCTGGCCCGGCTGGGGCGGCAAGCTGCTGATCGTCGCCGTGATGCTGTCCACCATCGCCACCCTGGAGACCACGCTCATCCAGGTCACGCGCTCCCTGTTCGCGATGGGCCGTGACCGTACGATGCCCGAGGCGCTGGGGCGGGTGCACCGGAAGTGGAACACCCCGTGGGTGGCCATCGCCGTGGTCGGTGCGGTGGCCCTGATGCTGTTCATCGCCTCCAACGCCCTCGGCTCCGTCGGCGACATCCTCGCCGACGCCATCTCCGCGATCGGCCTGCAGATCGCCGTCTACTACGGACTGGCCGGCCTCGCGGTCGTCGTCGCCTACCGCAGGATGCTGCTGAAGTCGCTCTCCAACTTCCTCTTCGGCGGACTGTGGCCGCTGCTCGGCGCCCTGTTCATGTTCTGGATCTTCGTCGAGTCGCTCGGCGAGCTGAGCACCACGGCCGTCGCGATCGGCATCGGCGGGCTCGGCGTCGGCCTGATCCCGATGCTCTGGTACTGGAAGCGGGGCAGCGACTACTACCGGCCCGCGAAGCTGGACGCCGCCCAGGCCGTCGATCATGACCACTCCCTTGACGGGTACGCCGCCGCGGCCGAACACTCCCGCGTCCACGAGGGTCTCCCCACCGACTTCTGAGAGGGACCCCGATGGCGCGAGAGCGCTTCACCCCCGACTTCGATCCCGACTGCGGGGACACGCTCCTCACCAGGGCGCGGCAGGACATCGTCATCGGCCGCTGGCAGGGCCCGCGGGAGCTGCTGCGCGCCACCGGCCCCGCGTGGCTCGCGCGCGGCCACCGTGTCCGGCTGCTCGCCCAGGCCTGCGCCGGAACGTCGACGGTCGAGGCCTGGCTGTCCGCGGAGCCGCACAGCGCCGACGCCCTGGTGCTGCGGGCCGCGACCGAGACAGCACGGGCCTTCCAGCTGGCCATCGCCGCGGGCCGGGGCGCCCCCATCGACCAGCAGCGCATCGACAGCGCGGCGATGGCCTGCTTCGACGCCGCCGACGCCTACCCCGACGATCCGACACCGTGGATCTCCCTGATCTCCGTCGCGCGGCTCTACCCCGGAGGGGTGCGGCGCCAGGAACTCTCCCGCTGGTGGGACGAGGTGTACGACCGCGACCCGTACAGCGTGGAGGGCCACCTCCAGGTCCTGCACTACTACTCGTCGCGCTGGCACGGCTCGCACGGCCTCATGTACGACTTCGCGCGGGACGCCGCCGGTGTGGCACCGTCCGGCTCGTCGCTGCCGGTGCTCGTGCAGTACGCCCGCGTCGAGGAGTACCGCTCCCTCACGGACGGCGCGCAGGGCCGGAGGTCCCTCGGCATCGGGCAGCACTGGAACCACGAGGGCGCCGCCGGCGACGTACGGCGCACCTGGCAACGCTGGATGGCGGACCGCGCGGACGGCCCCGTCGAGCCCGGAGAACTGCGCGACCTCAACTACCTCGCGCACGCGGCCTGCTCGGCCGGAACGAAGGACATCGCCGCACCGCTGTTCCGGCTCCTCGGCCCACGCGCCACACGCACACCGTGGTCGTACACCGGGGACGCGGAGAAGCAGTTCACGAAGTGGCTGAAGGAGTTCGCGCCCAGAGGGTGACCGCTCACCCTCGCCCTCAGTGCGCGCCCGTGGGCTCGAACTCCGTGCCGCACGGACCCGCGCCCTCGCTCACCGGCAGGGCCACGGGATCGCCGCTCATCGTGAGGGTGTGGTACCAGGCGCCGATGCGTTCGGTGGAGCGGCCGACGTAGTGGCCGATGAAGGAGCGGCGGAAGCGGTCGTCGGTGCGGTTGGGCTGGGAACCGTGTACCAGGCTGCCGTTGAAGAACAGCACGTCACCCGGCTCCATGTCGACGGGCACGGTGGTCAGGCCGGGCGGCGGCGGCACGTACTCGCGGACGAAGGACAGCTCGGCGTCCGCCTCCTCCGGGCAGAACAGGTCCATGCGGTGGGTGCCCGGCACGACCTCCAGCCCGCCGTTCTCCCGGTCGATGACGTCGCATGCGATCCACGCGGCCACACACGTGCCCGGCTCGACCCGCAGATAGAAGTTGTCCTGGTGCAGCGCCTGGCCGCGGGCGCCCGGCGGCTTGAAGTAGAACATGCTCTGCGCGGCCAGGGCCTCCTCGCCGAGCAGGTCCTCCAGAACCCTCCGCAGCCGGGCGTCGAGGAGGACGCGCAGCGACAGGCCGTTGATGCGGTGCGGGTGCATGACCCGGGGGTAGGTGTGCAGCGGGTCCGCGGGGTCGCCGGCCCCGGTCGTCCGGGGTTCGAAGTGCCCGGGGACCCGGCCGCCCGCGTGCAGTTCCGTGAACTCCGCGCACAGGTCGTCGATTTCGGCGGCGGAGAACAGCCCCCGCACCACCAGATAGCCGTTCTCGTCGAACTCGGCCCTGCCGTCCACCCTGTCCGTGACTGTCATCCGCGTGTCCCTTCTCACCGACGTCCCTCCTGCCCCACGCTAGGTCGGAGCAGCTGTGGGGAGGATGCCTGTGCGTGCTGTCGACCTGTCCGAGACTGCTGTCCCTTCGCCGCCACCGGGCCTGGTGACCGTCGGACGCTTCGACCAGGGGCCGGGCTACCGGGTCAACCGGCCGGGCGGATCGGACAGCTGGCTCTTCACGTGGACCACGGGCGGAGGGGGACTGCTGCGGCAGGGCACGACCGAGGTGGTCGCGGCCCCGGGCGATCTCGTCGTCCTCGGCCCCGGAGTGCCGCACCGGTACACCGTCGTGCCCGGCGCCGGGCACTGGGCGTTCTGGTGGGCACACTGCCAGGCCAGGACGTCGTGGGCCGACTGGCTGCGGCCGTACGAGACCGGGGACCGGCTCCACGCCGTGACGCGCACCCGCGTGGGCGTCCGCGACCGCGTCGACGCCGCGTTCGGCCGGATGATCGCCGACGCGCGCTGGACGGGGGAGGGCGCACCCCCGGCCTTCGACGGTGCGCCGGAGGCCGGTGAGGTCGCCGTGGCGCACGGTACGGCGGCCCGTGAGCTGGTCCTGTGCTCGCTGGAGGAGGTGGTGCTGCTCGCCGCGGCCCGCTCGGAGGGGCCGGGCCGGTCGGGGGTCGATCCCCGGATCCGGAGGGCGGAAAGCATGATCGCCGCGGATCCGGGCGCTCCGCACACCGTCCGCTCCCTCGCCGCCCGTGTCTCGCTCTCGCCGTCACGGTTCGCGCACCTCTTCACGCAACAACTCGGCCAGTCCCCGATGCGGGCACTCCTCGACGCCCGACTGCTGCACGCGGCGCGTCTCCTGGAGGCGACGGACCTACCGGTCGAGCGAGTGGCCGCGGCCTCGGGTTTCAACAGCCCGTTCCACTTCAGCCGGGTGTTCAGACAACGGTTCGGGGTCCCGCCGGGAGGCTACCGGCACGGCGTGAGGGCCGCGCCCCGATAGGGGCGCGGGCAACTGCGCGACCAGCCCAAACGAACCCGCAGCCGCCATACGACCTATCTCCTACGGCGCTGCGCAAACCCCACGCACGGGCTCAGCTATCCCCCAAGTTCAGCTCGGCCCAGATCGTCTTCCCGTTCCCCGAATGTCGGCTACCCCACCGCTGCGTGAGCTGAGCCACCAGAAGCAACCCCCGCCCACCCTCGTCAAACGTCTTCGCCCGCCTAAGATGCGGAGCAGTACCACTGCAGTCGGACACCTCGCAGAACAGGGTGGTGTCATCGTGGATGAGCCGCAGCTGGATCGGTGGCGCACCGTGCCGGATCGCGTTGGTGACCAGCTCGCTCACCACCAGCTCGACGGTGAACGCCATCTCGGTCAGCCCCCAGGCCGCCAGCTTGTCCAGGACGTACTGACGGGTGCGGGCGACGACCGCGGGGTTGGCCGGCAACGCCCAGGTCGCGACCTGTGAGGGCTTCAGACCGCGGGTCCGGGCCAGCAGCAGGGCCACGTCGTCCGGGGCCCCGGACGACGGCAGCATCGATCCGATGACGTCCTGGCAGACCTCGTCCAGGGAACCGGTCGCGCGGGACAGGGCCTGGCTCAGCAGCTCGTGCCCGGTGTCGATGTCGCGGTCGCGGCTCTCGATCAGCCCGTCGGTGTAGAGGGCGACCATCGTGCCCTCGGGGAGCTCCAGCTCGGTGGACTCGAAGGGCAGCCCGCCCAGGCCCAGCGGCGGGCCCGCCGGGACGTGCACATCGAGTGGCCGGCCGTCCGGTGAGAGCACCACCGGCGGCGGATGCCCGGCCCGCGCGAAACTGCACAGACGGCTGACCGGGTCGTACACCGCGTACAGGCACGTGGCCCCCACCTCGGTCACCCCCTGGGCACCGGCCTCCTGCGACAGCCGTACGACGAGGTCGTCGACGTGGGTCAGCAGCTCGTCCGGTGCCAGGTCGACGTCCGCGAGCGTACGGACGGCGGTGCGGAGCCGCCCCATCGTCGCCGATGCCTCGATGCCGTGGCCGATGACGTCACCGACCACCATGGCGACCCGCATGCCGGACAGCGGGATCACGTCGAACCAGTCGCCGCCCACCCCGGCCTTCGCCGCCGGCAGGTACCGCGACGCGGCCTCCAGCGCGGGCATGCGGGGCAGCTTCTGGGGGAGCAGGCTGCGCTGGAGGGCGAGGGCGGTCTCGCGCTCGCGGGAGAAGCGGCGGGCGTTGTCGATGCAGACCCCGGCGCGGGCCGTGACCTCCTCGGCCAGCAACTGGTCGTCGGATGTGAACGGGTCCTTGCGCTGGAACCGGGTGAGCACGGCCACGCCGAGGGTCGTGCCGCGGGCCCGGATGGGGACCGACAGCGTGGCGTGTATGCCGTACTCCTTGACCCGGGAGGCGCGCACCGGGTCCCAGTCGAGCCACTCCGCGAGCGCGGAGGCGGGGTCCGTCGCCAGGACCGTCCGCCCCGCCACCAGGGAGGCGGCCTGGGGTGAGGCGGCCGGGTAGACGTCGAGGCCCCCCAGCTCGACCACGGCCTCGGGGCTGTCCGGGTTCACGGACTGGTGGGCGGCGCGGCGCAGTGTGAACGGCGCGGACAGTGGTCCCGTGGCCGGCTCGTCCCCGTGGACCAGGGACTCCATGAGGTCGACGCTGACGAAGTCGGCGAGCGTGGGCACGCAGACATCGGCCAGCTCCTGGGCCGTGCGCGTGACGTCGAGGGTGGTGCCGATGCGGACGCTGGCCTCGTTCACCAGCTGCAGCCGCTTCCGGGCCATGTACTGCTCGGTGATGTCGTGGCCGGTCACGCAGACGCCGATGGGCTGCCCGTCGGCGTCGGTCAGCGGCGCGATCCGCGCGGACCAGGCGTGCGCGCCGTCCTCGTCGGCGGCCCGGAGGAAGGTCTGCACGTCCTTGCGCCGGCCGCTGTGGAGCACCTCGCGCAGCTGCTCCTCCAGTTTCTCGCCCTGCCGGCCGCCCACGATCTCGTTCATGTGCAGTCCCCGGAGGTTCTCCTCCGGCATGCCGACGGCGTCCGCCATGAGGTCGTTGATGCCGCGCAACCGCAGCCGCTCGTCGAACACGGCCGCCGCACACGGCGACTGCGTCATGAGCGCCGAGGCGAGGGGCTCCTCGCGACTGAGCGGGCCGGGGTCCTCCAAGGGGCAGAGAACCAGCCAGCCACCGCCTCTGCCTCCGTCTCCGTCCATTGATCTTCGGAGGTGGGCGAGCAGCCAGACCGACACCGTCCGGCCGTCCTGGTGACGCAGCGGAACCGTGCCGCTCCAGACGGGGCTGCCCGGCGGAGGCAGCCGGAAGGAACCGCCGGGGGCGAGCAGACGCCCGGAGGACCGGCCCAGGACGTCAGTCGCCGACCAGCCGAGCAGGTGTCGTGCTCCCTCGTTCCACTCGACGACCGACCCGTCGTCGGCGACGACCGCTCGCGCCGTGACGGTGCCGTCGAAGGGGTACGCCGGTGCGTCACCTTCCGTGACCTTGCGGCTCCTCATCGTAGCAAGATTCCATTCCGCCGGACCGAACGCGCATACGGGCGAAAACCAGCCTAGTGCGTCACGGTCCCGTGCACCTGGGATGTGACTGAGTGGGGTGGATGGGCGGTCGAGCGGCTGCTTCAGGACGGTCGGAAGTGGCGGGACGGACCCTTGACGCGTCTGTGTGTCACGGCGTCAGAATCTGTTTGCTCACGAGCAGTTGTGTGCGATCGCTTGTGGGCTCTTGCGCTTCTTGTGTGCCACGGATTCGTCCACCCGCACGTCCGACGAAGGGATGACCATGACGGTCACGCGCAGGTCGCTACTGATCGCGGGGTCCGCCGCGCCGATGGCAGGTGCGCTCGCGGGCACCGCGGGGGCCGCCGAGCCCCTGGCCCGGCCGGGCCGCGCCTCCTCGGGGCGCACGATCGACCTCCGTGACGGCTGGCGCTTCGCGCTGGTCAACCCCGGCGGCATCACCGACCCGACCGGCGAGTACGCCGACGCCATGAAGCCGGGCCACGACGACTCGGCCTGGCGTCAGGTGGCCGTGCCCCACGACTGGAGCATCGAGCAGACTCCCACCACCGAGCTCGGCACCACCAGCGGCACCGGTTTCCTCCCCGGAGGGCTCGGCTGGTACCGCGTGTCCTTCACCCTCCCGC
>NZ_VJZC01000367.1 GCF_009377185.1 Streptomyces spongiae | reverse complement strand
GCCCGGGAGTTCGAGACTCCCCGGCACCGGGTTTTCCTTGGTTTGTGGGTGGCTTTTCCGCCGTCGTGGCTTGTCGCGCAGTTCCCCGCGCCCCTGAGGGGCGCGCCTCCCGCCGTCGTGGGTCGGGGGCGCGCCGGGAGGTTTCCGTCCTCGGTCCGGCGGTGCTGTGGGGGAGCGAAGGGCTCGGCGGCGGACGCCGGCCGCTGCGGGCGGACACCTCCCGGCCCACCCCCTGCGGCGCGTAGGCGGCTGCGGGTGCGTGGGGACATCCGTCCTCGGGGCGCGTAAGAGGCTCGGGGTGCGGTGTGGGTGGCGGTACGTTGTGTCGCCGGGCGCGCGGTTGTGCTTTTAAGGGGCGCGGGGAACTGCGCGACAAGCCACGACGAACCCGCAGCCGCCCACACACAGAACCCCGGCAGACGAGACCGAGAAGGGGCTCTGGGGCGCAGCCCCACGGCGGCACCCAAGCCTCCGGGAACGTCACCAAGCGAGGGGGCACCCCCAGATCCCCGCCCAAGCGAGCGCCGCGAAGCCGTACGCTGGACACCCCCGGCCCGTGAGACGTGTCGGGCCCTTCGCGTTGCCCTGCCTCCGGGAGAGAAGCCCTTCATGAGCCTGCACGGTCTGCTCGACGTCGTCGTCAAGGACACGGCCCTCGCGGAAGCGATCACGGCGGCCACCGACGGCAACCGCATGCACGTCGACCTGGTGGGCCCACCCGCGACCCGCCCGTTCGCGGTGGCCGCCCTGGCCCGGGACGCCGGCAGACCCGTACTCGCCGTGACGGCGACCGGACGCGAGGCCGAGGACCTGGCGGCCGCGCTCAGGTCACTGCTGCCACCGGACCGCGTCGTGGAGTACCCGTCCTGGGAGACCCTCCCGCACGAGCGGCTGAGCCCGCGCAGCGACACCGTGGGCCGGCGGCTGGCCGTACTGCGGCGCCTCGCGCACCCCAGCCCCGACGACCCCGAGACCGGCCCGGTCTCCGTGGTCGTGGCACCCGTGCGTTCCGTGCTCCAGCCGCAGGTCAAGGGGCTGGGGGAGCTTGAGCCCGTGGCCCTGCGGACCGGACAGACCGCCGACCTGAACGACGTCGTCGACGCGCTCGCGGCAGCCGCGTACTCCCGGGTGGAGCTGGTCGAGAAGCGCGGCGAGTTCGCGGTGCGGGGTGGGATCCTCGATGTCTTTCCGCCGACCGAGGAGCACCCCCTCCGGGTGGAGTTCTGGGGCGACGACGTCGAGGAGATCCGGTACTTCAAGGTCGCCGACCAGAGGTCCCTGGAGGTCGCCGAGCACGGACTGTGGGCGCCGCCCTGCCGTGAGCTGCTGCTGACGGACGACGTACGGCAGCGGGCCGCGGCCCTCGCCGAGCAGCACCCGGAACTGGGCGAGCTGCTGGGCAAGATCGCCGAGGGCATCGCC
Source organism: Streptomyces spongiae (assembly GCF_009377185.1). Lineage (GTDB taxonomy): Bacteria > Actinomycetota > Actinomycetes > Streptomycetales > Streptomycetaceae > Streptomyces > Streptomyces spongiae. Next base: position 8,568 of record NZ_VJZC01000367.1, on the reverse strand, counting down.
GTCGAGGGCATGGAGTCGCTGGCGCCCGTGCTCGTCGACGACATGGAGCTGTTGCTGGACGTGCTGCCCAAGGGCGCCATGGCCGTCGTGTGCGATCCGGAGCGGGTACGGACGCGGGCCGCCGACCTGGTGGCCACCAGCCAGGAGTTCCTCCAGGCGTCCTGGGCCGCGACCGCCGGTGGGGGCGAGGCCCCCATCGACGTGGGTGCGGCCTCCCTGTGGTCGATCGCCGACGTGCGTGACCGGGCCCGTGAGCTGGACATGATGTGGTGGTCGGTGTCGCCGTTCGCCGCCGACGAGGAGCTGGACGCCGACACGCTCAAGGTCGGCATGCACGCCCCCGAGACGTACCGCGGCGACACCGCGAAGGCGCTCGCCGACACCAAGGGCTGGCTCGCCGACGGCTGGCGCGCGGTCTTCGTCACCGAGGCGCACGGCCCGGCCGCCCGTACGGTCGAGGTACTGGGCGGCGAGGGCATCGCGGCCCGGCTGGACGCCGATCTCACCGACATCAGCCCCTCCGTGGTGCATGTGGCCTGTGGGTCGATCGACTTCGGCTTCGTCGATCCGCGGCTGAAGCTGGCCGTGCTGACGGAGACCGACCTCTCCGGCCAGAAGGCCGCCGGCAAGGACGGCGCCCGGATGCCGGCCCGCCGCCGCAAGACCATCGACCCGCTGACCCTGGAGTCCGGCGACTACATCGTGCACGAGCAGCACGGTGTCGGCCGGTACATCGAGATGGTCCAGCGGACCGTGCAGGGCGCCACGCGTGAGTACCTGGTGGTCGAGTACGCGCCCGCCAAGCGCGGCCAGCCCGGCGACCGGCTCTACATCCCCACCGACCAGCTGGAGCAGATCACCAAGTACGTCGGCGGGGAGGCGCCCACGCTGCACCGGCTGGGCGGCGCCGACTGGACGAAGACCAAGGCGCGCGCGAAGAAGGCTGTCAAGGAGATCGCCGCCGACCTGATCAAGCTGTACAGCGCGCGCATGGCGGCCCCCGGGCACGCCTTCGGAGGCGACACGCCCTGGCAGCGCGAGCTGGAGGACGCCTTCCCGTACGCCGAGACCCCCGACCAGCTGACGACGATCGCCGAGGTCAAGGAGGACATGGAGAAGTCGGTCCCCATGGACCGGCTCATCTGCGGCGACGTCGGCTACGGCAAGACGGAGATCGCCGTGCGCGCCGCCTTCAAGGCGGTGCAGGACGGCAAGCAGGTGGCGGTGCTGGTGCCGACCACGCTGCTGGTGCAGCAGCACTTCGGGACGTTCGGCGAGCGGTACTCGCAGTTCCCCGTGAACGTACGGGCGCTGTCCCGCTTCCAGACGGACACGGAGTCGAAGGCCACCCTGGAGGGACTGCGGGACGGATCGGTCGACATCGTCATCGGTACGCACCGGCTGTTCTCCTCCGAGACCAGGTTCAAGGACCTGGGGCTCGTCATCGTGGACGAGGAGCAGCGGTTCGGCGTCGAGCACAAGGAGCAGCTGAAGAAGCTGCGCGCGAACGTGGACGTGCTGACCATGTCCGCGACGCCGATCCCGAGGACGCTGGAGATGGCGGTGACCGGCATCCGTGAGATGTCGACGATCACCACCCCGCCGGAGGAGCGCCACCCCGTCCTGACCTTCGTCGGTCCGTACGAGGAGAAGCAGATCGGCGCGGCCGTCCGCAGGGAACTGCTGCGCGAGGGCCAGGTCTTCTACATCCACAACCGGGTCGAGTCGATCGACCGGGCGGCGGCCAGGCTGCGGGAGATCATCCCGGAGGCGCGTATCGCGACCGCTCACGGCCAGATGTCGGAGCAGGCGCTGGAGCAGGTGGTCGTCGACTTCTGGGAGAAGAAGTTCGACGTGCTGGTGTCGACGACGATCGTCGAGTCCGGCATCGACATCTCGAACGCGAACACGCTGATCGTGGAGCGCGGCGACAACTTCGGTCTCTCGCAACTGCACCAGCTGCGCGGCCGGGTCGGGCGAGGCCGTGAGCGCGGGTACGCGTACTTCCTCTACCCGCCGGAGAAGCCGCTGACGGAGACGGCCCATGAGCGGCTCGCCACCATCGCCCAGCACACGGAGATGGGCGCGGGCATGTACGTGGCGATGAAGGACCTGGAGATCCGTGGCGCGGGCAACCTGCTCGGCGGCGAACAGTCCGGCCACATCGCGGGCGTCGGCTTCGACCTGTACGTACGGATGGTGGGCGAGGCCGTCGCCGACTACCGCGCCTCGCTGGAGGGCGGTGTGGAGGAGGAGCCGCCGCTGGAGGTCAAGATCGAGCTCCCGGTCGACGCCCATGTCCCGCACGACTACGCGCCGGGCGAGCGGCTGCGCCTCCAGGCGTACCGCGCCATCGCCTCGGTGAACACCGAGGAGGACATCAGGGCCGTACGCGAGGAACTCGTCGACCGCTACGGCAAGTTGCCCGAGCCGGTGGAGAACCTGCTGCTCGTGGCGGGCCTGCGGATGCTCTCCCGTGCCTGCGGCGTCGGCGAGATCGTGCTCCAGGGCAACAACATCCGCTTCGCACCGGTGGAGTTGAGGGAGTCCCAGGAGCTGCGCGTCAAGCGGCTGTATCCGGGGGTCGTCATCAAGCCCGCTGTGCACCAGGTCCTGGTCCCGCGCCCGAAGACCGCCAAGGTGGGTGGCAAGCCGCTGGTCGGGCGGGAGTTGCTGGGGTGGACGGGGGAGTTCCTGACGTCGATCCTGGGGTCGTAGCCGCGGTGTCAGGTGGTGCGGGCTCGGCGTCAGCTGGTGCGCGGGAGCAGCATCATCGGCAGGGCCCGGAGCACCTCTTCGGGGTCCTCGTCACCCATGAGGTTGTCGAGGTTGTGGCTGAGGAGGAGCGTGGCGAAGCCGTGGGCGAGGGACCAGGCGGCTATGCGGGCGAGGCGGTCCTCGGGGTCCGTGTCGGTGGCGCTCTCCCTGGACGCCGCGCCGGAAACGGCGTCCTGGAGGGCACTGGCCGAGAGGGCGCGGGCCGTGGTCAGCTCGACGTCGTGCTCACGCAGCAGTTCCCGCGTGAACATCACCTGGAAGTGCGCCGGGTGCTTGCGCGCGAAGCACACGTAGCGCACGCCCGCGTCCCGTAGGTCGGACGCCTCCCTGATCGCTGCCGCCAGCAGCTCGAACCCCTCCGCCGCTATAGCCGTGAGCAGACCGGTGCGGTCCTTGAAGTGATGGGCCGGTGCCGCGTGGGAGACGCCCGCGCGGCGCGCCAAGTCGCGCAGACTCAGCGCGGAGGGGCCGTCGGCGGCGATGACGTCGAGAGCGGCACGCAGGATCGCACGGCGGAGGTCGCCGTGGTGGTACGGGGTTTTCGAGGAGGTCGTGCTCGTCACGTGCATCAGCTTACGCGCCGGATCTAGGCATTGACAAGTTTGCCGGGATGGGGAAATCTAGTCACTGTCAAGTTTGTGGATCGTGAATGCGACAGGGGGATGCGTCATGTCTGAGAACGTCAGCGGGGTCGACGTCAGCGAGAACATGAGGAAGAACGGGGTCGGGGCCGGAGTCGGGCCCGACCAGGTGCGCCGCATGTGGCATCTGCTGGAGGTGCTGCACTCCGTCCTCTACTACGCGCCGGAAGCGTCTGACGAGGCGTCCTCGCTCGGGTACGGGACGAAGGAGCGCTGGCCGAGCTACTTCCCGTTCCGAGCCGCCCCGTTGGGCGCCGTGGGGAGCGAGCGCGTGGCCTCCGCCTTCTACAGCTTCAGCCCGCGCATGGTCGCCGAGTACGTCGAACCGGCCTGGGACATCGCGAGTCCGGACACCGTCCTCGCGGCACGCGACCGGGCGGTGGACAGGGTGTACGGAGCGATCCTGGGCGACCGCGTGCACAGTGCCGAACTCGCCGAGGCCGCCGCACTGGCCCGCCGCGCCGCCGACGCTGCTGACACGGCGGGCCGCCCGCTGGCCGCCGCCAACGCCGAGTTGCCGTGGCCCGACGCGCCGCACCTTCAGCTGTGGCGGGCGGCGGCGATCCTGCGCGAGCACCGCGGCGACGGTCACCTCGCGGCGCTCCTGGTGGCCGGCCTGGATCCTGTGGAGTCGCTGGTCTCCTTCGCGGCGATAGGTGCCGCGCCGGTGGAGGTCTTCGAGAGCCGGGGCTGGAGTCCCGAGGAGTGGGCGGCCGCGCGTGACCGGCTCGTGGCGCGAGGTCTGGTGCGCCTGGACGGTACGGCGACTGCATCAGGACGAGAACTCCGCCGCCAGGTCGAGCGGCACACCGACGAACTCGCCGCCGGCCCTTGGCGGTTCCTCGGCCCGGAGGCCACCGCGCGCCTCGCCGACCTGCTCGGCGAGTTCTGGGTCGCGGTCCTCGGTACGGGGCTGATGCCGTCGGGGACGACGCTGGGGATCGGTAAGGCGTGAGGCCCGGCGGGGACTCCCAGTAGGAACTCCTGGCGGGAGTTGAACCGCGGGCTACTGCTGCCCGGGCGGCTCGTCGTGTCTGATCCCCGTCGGTTCCTCGACCCGGTGCTGGACCGGTTCGCGCCGGCGCGCGAACCGGTCGCCCGTCCTCTCGTTGATCTTCCGTTCCGCGTCGTCGGACACGTTCTTTGCCTGGTCCTGGTGTGCCCGGTTCTCGAATCTGTCGAAGATGCCCATGTGGGGTGGGCAGGACGGGCTGGAAGGCATGCGGAGCGGGTATGCGGAGCAGGCGTGTGGAACAGGTACGCGGAACAAGCACGCGCAACAGCAAAGGAGGGCCTCGCGTGGTGCGTCTGAAGGGTGGGGTCGCGGTCGCCGCGCTGGTGCTGGTCACCGTCAGCGGCTGCAAGTTGGAGACCGAGGGTTCCTCGGGGCCCGAGGAGCGGCCGGGCGGAGGCGGTGCCGCGCTCGCAGCCGTCGACTCGCTCACCGTCAAGGGCCGGGCGCCCAAGACGGGGTATGAACGGGACAACTTCGGCAGTGCCTGGGCCGACACGGACTCGAACGACTGCGACACCCGTGACGACATCCTCAAACGCGACCTGAAGGACGTGAAGTTCAAGGACGGCGACTGCCGGGTGGCCTCCGGGGTCCTGAATCCGGACCCGTACACCGGGAAGGACGTGACGTTCACGCGTGGCCACAGTCTCATCGACATAGACCATCTCGTCGCGCTCTCGGACGCCTGGCAGAAGGGCGCCCAGCAGTGGGACGCCAGCAAGCGCATAGCCCTGGCCAACGACCCGCTCAACCTCCTCGCCGTCGACGCCGGGAACAACCGCAGCAAGGGTGACGGTGACGCGGCCACCTGGCTCCCGCCCAAGAAGTCGTACCGCTGCACGTACGTGGCCAGGCAGGTCGCCGTGAAGATGAAGTACGGCCTGTGGGTCACCGAGGCGGAGAAGGCCGCTATGGAGCGTGTCCTGTCCGGCTGCCCCGACCAGGCGCTCCCGTCCGGGGGGAACCCGACGAAGGCGCCGGCGCGGTTCCACGCGGACTGAGGTCCGGGCTGAGGCCGGTAAAAACGGTTCGATCCGGCAGGGGGCGGCGCCTACCGTCTCCCGCATGGAACCGAAGGTCTGGGGGCTCGCCGAGCGGCCCGAGATGCTGGCGCGGGTGCTCGGGATGGCCGACACCTGGCCCGAGTTCATCCGTCAGGACCCGGTGGGCAACGCGCACTACGGGCGGATCGCCCGGGAGCTGCCGGAGTACGTGCTGTTCGCGGAGGACGAGCACGGCGAGGTGGTCGCCCACGCCCACAGCTTGCCCGTCGCGCTCGACGGCGAGGACGGCACCCCGGGTGAACTCCCCGCGCGGGGCTGGGACGAGATGCTCGTGCGGGCCTTCACCGACCTGCGGTACGGCACCCCGCCCGACACGGTGAGCGCGGTCTCCATCGTGGTCGCGCCGCACGCGCAGGGCACCGGTCTGTCGGCCAGGATGCTCTCCGCGATGCGGGACAACGCGCGGGCGCTCGGGTTCCGTGAGGTCGTGGCCCCGGTCCGGCCCAGCGCCAAGCACGTCGAGCCGCGTACGCCGATCGAGGAGTACGCGTTCCGGGTACGGGACGACGGGCTGCCGTACGACCCGTGGCTGCGTGTCCACGTCCGGGCGGGCGCCACCGTCGAGGCCGTGGCCCCCGCCTCGATGACCGTGTCCGCCTCGCTCGACGACTGGCGGGCGTGGACAGGGCTGCCCTTCGACACCGAGGGACTCGTGGAGGTGCCGGGCGCGCTGGTGCCGGTGCACTGTGAACCGGAGCGCGGCTACGCCGTGTACGTCGAGCCCAACGTGTGGGTGCGGCACGCGCTGTGAGGTCCGACCGGGTGATGCCTCAGCCGCCCAGCGTGTCCAGGTCCAGCACCTTGCCCTTGGGGGCCTCGGTCCGTACCGGCTTGTTGTAGTCGCTGAAGGCGATGTCGCCCGGTTCCTTCTTCGAGGCGCTGACGATCCGGAGCAGATACGGCTTGCCCTCGGTGGCGACGTACGCCGTGTAGCGGTCCTTGCCGTCCTTTTCCACGAGGGTGATCGCCGGGACGCCGCCGGACTTGGTGGTGTCGCCGCGCTCGGCGTCGAAGCGCTCGCCCCCGAACTCGTCGAGCACGGTGTCGAGGTCGCAGAAGCCGGCGATGTCCTTGGCGTCCGCGCCGGTCGCCTTCGTCTTGGCCCACTTGCCCGCCATCATGTCCACGACCATGTCGGTCTCCTGCTTGGATGACCCGTCGGACTGCGAGCGCAGGAACGCCTCGTCGAACTTGATGTAGACGATGGCGCCGGTCTTGATCAGTTCGAGCCCGCCCTCGCCGCTCATGCTCATCGTCCCGGCGCAGTCGCCCTTCTTGTCGAGCGCGATGTCCATCTTGATCGTGCCGCCGCTCTCCTCGTCCGGCACCTCGCCCTTGAGGCGGAGTGAGGTGGCGCCCTTCGTGGTGTCCACGGACCGTTCGGCGATCTCGCCGCCGGTCAGCCCGGCGAACGGTTCCTTCGGCTTGCTCTCCGCCTTGTCCGTGCCGGGCAGGCAGCCGGTGAGCGTGACGGTGGCCGCGGCGGCGATGCAGAGAGCGGCGAGTGTGGTGCGACGCATGGTTGGTCCCCCCGGAGACGCGTGATCGCCCTGCGTGAAGCAGGGGCTTGTTCGATGAGTCAATGAGAGCATGGGTTGTGAACCGAATCAACACGACTTATGGCTTGGGGTCAGTACACGGTCGTGAAGCGAATTGATACCGCACCCGTCGGTATGCTCGGCGTCACGGATCACGCAGAGGGGAGCCGGGCGCGTGCAGGACAACGGGACAGAGGTGACCGCGGCGGGGATCGCACGGCTCGCCGGAGTCGGCCGGGCCGCCGTCAGTAACTGGCGCCGCCGCCACACCGACTTCCCCAGGCCGGTCGGCGGCACCGAGACCAGCCCGTCGTTCGCGCTCGCCGAGGTCGAGGCATGGCTCCGCAAGCAGGGCAAGCTCGCCGAGGTGCCTCTCAAGGAGCGCGTCTGGCAGCAGCTCGCCGGCCACCCGGCGGGACCGGTCACGGCCCTGGTGCACGCGGGCTGTGCCCTCCTGCTCGTCCACGACCGCCACCCGGTCTGGCTGGAGGTGAGCGCGGGCTCCGACCAGCGCCTCGCCAAGCTGCTGCCCCACTCCCTCGACCAGGTGCTCACACCCCGCTTCGGCATGGTCCGCCGGCCCGCCGTGACGGCTCCGACGGCCGCCGCGCTCCTGCCCTCGGTGCCGCTGCTGCGGGGCGTTGCCGAGCTCGCGGCCGAGACGGGCGCGCGGCAGACGTTCGAGTTCCTGCTGGCCCGCCACCTCGACGCCAACCCGCGCCAGTACACGCCGACTCCGGCCGACCTAGCCCGTCTGATGGCCGACCTCGCGGGCCCCACCACCACGGTGCTCGACCCCGCCTGCGGCACCGGAGCCCTGCTGCAAGCCGTGGAGCCCCGGCCCGACCAGGAGGTGTTCGGCCAGGACAGCGCCCCCGAGTCGGCCGCCCTCACCGCGCTCCGGCTCGCCCTGCACACCCGCTCCACCGTTCGCACGGCAGCCGCCGACAGCCTGCGCGCCGACGCCTACGGCACGCTCAGGGCGGACACGGTCCTGTGCCACCCGCCGTTCAACGAGCGCAACTGGGGCCACGACGAGCTCGCCTACGACCCTCGCTGGGAGTACGGCTTCCCGGCCCGCACGGAGTCGGAACTGGCCTGGGTGCAGCACGCGTTGGCCCGCCTGAGAGACGGCGGCACCGCCGTCCTGCTGATGCCGCCCGCCGCGGCCGGCCGCCGCTCCGGGCGCCGTATCCGCGCCGACCTGCTGCGCCGGGGCGCCCTGCGCGCGGTGATCGCCCTGCCGGCGGGCGCGGCGCCCCCGCACAACCTCCCGCTGCACCTGTGGGTGCTGCGCAGGCCCGACAGGGCGTCCGCGCAGCCCGAGGTGCTGCTCGTCGACGCCGGACACCTCCCACGCCCTCAAGGCAGTGGGGGAGTGCTCGACCGGGAGGACGTACGCGCCGCCGTCCTGGAGGCATGGCGGGCCTTCGACCGTGACGGCACCGTGCCGGAGCGGCCGGGGCTGAGCCGTTCGGTGCCCGTCATCGAACTCCTCGACGACGACGTGGACCTGGCCCCCGCCCGCCATC
>NZ_VJZC01000366.1 GCF_009377185.1 Streptomyces spongiae | reverse complement strand
AAGAGACAGGGTAGGGGCGGCGGGGGGCGACTCACCTGGCCGCGAGCCCCGGCCCTGAACCGGCCCTGAAAAGGAACCGCTCCCGACCGGCACCCCCGCACCGTAGGCAAGAATGGACCCCATGAGTCTGTTCCGCGACGACGGCATCGTGCTGCGCACCCAGAAGCTGGGCGAGGCGGACCGGATCATCACGTTGCTCACGCGCGGTCACGGACGGGTACGGGCCGTGGCCCGCGGCGTGCGGCGCACCAAGTCCAAGTTCGGGGCCCGCCTCGAACCCTTCTCGCACGTGGACGTGCAGTTCTTCGCGCGGGGCAGTGAGCTGATCGGCCGCGGGCTGCCGCTGTGCACACAGAGCGAGACCATCGCTCCGTACGGCGGCGGCATCGTCGCCGACTACGCCCGCTACACCGCCGGGACGGCGATGCTGGAGACCGCCGAGCGTTTCACCGACCACGAGGGCGAGCCCGCCGTACAGCAGTACCTTCTGCTCGTCGGCGGGCTGCGCACCCTCGCCCGCGGGGAGCACGCACCGCATCTCGTTCTCGACGCGTTCCTGCTGCGTTCCCTCGCCGTGAACGGGTACGCGCCCAGCTTCAGCAACTGTGCGAAGTGCGGGCTGCCGGGGCCGAACCGCTTCTTCTCGGTGGCGTCCGGGGGCTCCGTTTGCGTGGACTGCCGGGTGCCCGGCAGTGTCGTACCGTCTCCCCAGGCCCTCGAACTGCTCGGCGCGCTGCTCACGGGAGACTGGGAGACGGCGGACGCGTGCGAGCCGCGGTACGTGCGGGAGGGGAGCGGGCTGGTGTCCGCGTACCTGCACTGGCACATGGAGCGCGGGCTGCGCTCCCTGCGGTACGTCGAGAAGTCCTGACTCAACACACCCAACAGACCCAACAGACCACAGCAGCAACCACAAGGAGACGAGAAGCACATGGTCGTACGCGGGATCCTGGGCCGCCAGCGCCGCGAGTACAGGACGCCGGAGCCGCACCCGTCCGGTGCCCGCCCGCCGAAGCTCCCCGGCGAGCTGGTCCCCAGCCATGTGGCGATCGTCATGGACGGCAACGGCCGCTGGGCCAAGGAGCGGGGGCTGCCGCGCACCGAGGGGCACAAGATGGGCGCCGAGCGCGTGCTGGACGTGCTCCAGGGCGGGGTCGAGATGGGCGTCAAGAACATCTCGTTGTACGCCTTCTCCACGGAGAACTGGAAGCGCTCGCCCGACGAGGTGCGCTTCCTGATGAACTTCAACCGCGACTTCATCCGCAAGACCCGAGACACGCTCGACGAACTGGGCATCCGGGTGCGCTGGGTGGGCCGTATGCCCAAGCTGTGGAAGTCGGTCGCCAAGGAGCTCCAGGTCGCCCAGGAGCAGACCAAGGACAACGACCGGCTCACGCTGTACTTCTGCATGAACTACGGCGGCCGGGCTGAGATCGCCGACGCGGCGCAGGCCCTCGCGGAGGACGTGAAGGCGGGCCGGCTCGACCCGTCGAAGGTCAACGAGAAGACCTTCGCGCGCTACCTGTACTACCCGGACATGCCCGAGGTGGACCTGTTCCTGCGCCCGAGCGGCGAGCAGCGCACCTCCAACTACCTGATCTGGCAGAGCGCCTACGCCGAGATGGTCTTCCAGGACGTCCTGTGGCCCGACTTCGACCGGCGTGACCTGTGGCGCGCGTGCGTGGAGTTCGCCTCCCGCGACCGCCGCTTCGGGGGCGCCATCCCGAACGAGGAGCTGCTGGCGATGGAGGGCCGGACCGAGGAAGGCTGACCGGCCCTAGGCGACAGGCGCCGCGAAGCGCCGTACGTACCGTCGCTGCCACGGGGTCTCCACCGCGTGCCGGTCGTAGTGCTCGCGTACGTACGCCACCGCCTCCTGCGGTGGTACGCCGTCCAGGACCGCGAGGCAGGCCAGGGCGGTGCCCGTGCGGCCGCGGCCGCCGCCGCAGGCGAGTTCCACGCGCTCGGTGGCGGCGCGGGACCAGACGTTTTTGAGCGTCTCCTCGGCCCGGGTGCGGTCGCTGGGCAGGCGGAAGTCGGGCCAGCGCAACCAGTCGGCGTGCCAGGGGACTTCGGGTGGCTGCTTGCCGAGGAGGTACACGGCGTACGTGGGAGCCGGGCCCTCGGGGAGGGGGTTGCGCAGGCCACGGCCGCGCACCAGGCGTCCGGAGGGCAGGCGCAGGACGCCGGGGTCGGTCGGGTTCCAGGGCTCGGTCACCGGGTCAGCCTACGCACGGACCACGGGCGGTGAGGGAAGATCAGCCGACCCCGCGCGACTCCTGTGCCGCCCTCGCCTCGATGCCTCGGAAGTGGTCGGCCATCGCGCGCTGGGCGGCCTCGACGTCGTGGGCCCGCAGGGCGGTGACGATGTCGCGGTGGCGGCGCACGGTGAGCTCGGGGGACGGGTCGTCCGTCCAGCCGCGCGCACCCGAGACCCGGCGGAACACCGTCCAGAAGGCGCCGAGCAGCTGCGGCACGAGTGCGTTGCCCAGCGACGCGTACAGCAGTTCGTGGAACTCACGGTCGAGTTCGGGGAAGGGCTCCCCCGCCTTCCCGGCCGCCTCCATACGGTCGACCACGGCTTCCAGGTGGTCCAGCTCGGCATCGGACAGCGTGGCCGCGACCCGGCGGATCAGGCCCTCCTCCAGCACCTCGCGCACCTGGAGGATCTCGGCCAGGGCGCCCGGATCGTCGTCCGGCCGGGCGAGCGTGCGGAAGGTCAGACCGTCGACGAGGGGGGTCAGGGATGCCTCGCCGACATAGGTGCCGTAGCCGTGCCGGATGTCGACTATGTCGAGCGCCTGGAGCGCCTTGAGGGCCTCCCGGACGGAGTTCCGGCTCACACCGAGGTCCTCCATCAGCTCCGTCTCGGTGGGCAGCGGCGCGCCCGCCTGGAGCTTGCGGTCGAGGATCAGCTGCATCACGTCACGCTGGATCTGGCTGCTCACCCGCCGCTCGGGCCGGCGTCGGTTCCCGGTCTCCTGAGACATGCGCCGCATCGTACGCTCACTGGACATCCGACGTCCCACCTCCGGGCGGATTTCGCTTTGCCATTGGTCGCACCTCTGGAAGATACGCCATTCGTGTGCGATGCCTTGACCGCCTCCACGGGCCCTCTTAAGGTCACGCTGCCACCTAGACGTAGGACGTCGTATCTCCTCGGATCAAAAACTGCTGCTGGAGGGACCGTGCGCGACGTGACCCCCGACGTGCCGGCGATGCACCGCCGGTCGTTCCTGAAGTACTCCGGCGCACTGGGCGCCGCCGCCGCCATCTCCTCGTCGTTAACCGCCTGCTCGTCCGGGCCCGAGTCCACCAACGACACCGGCGACGGGGGCGGCGGCAACGGGACGCTGACCGCCGTCATCGGCTACGGAAACGACGGCAGCTGGGACCCGACGCAGACCGCGTCCGCCTTCTGCATGGCCGCCAACAACCACATCTACGAGGGCCTCCTCGACACCGACCCCATCTCGCGCGAGCCGTACGCGGCGCTCGCCACCGAGGTGCCGAGCGATGTCAGCGGCACGTCGTGGAAGTTCACCCTGCGGGCGGGGGCGAAGTTCCACGACGGGAAGCCGGTCACCGCCGATGACGTCGTCTTCGTGTTCGACCGGATTCTGGATCCGAAGACACAGACCCTCGCCAAGGGCTTCTTCGCCGGCTGGCTGAAGGAAGTGAAGAAGATCGACGCGCAGAACGTCGAGCTGGTGCTGAAGTTCCCCTTCCCCGAAGGGGTTTCCCGGCTGACCCTCGCGAAGATCATGCCGAAGCACGTGTTCTCCCAGCCGGGCGCGTGGGACGACGCCATCAAGGGCAAGGCGATCGGCTCGGGACCGTACCGGCAGACGGCGCACCACCCGAAGTCCAACACCACGTTCGAGGCGTTCGCCGACTACAACGGCCCGCGCAAGGCCGCGTTCAAGAAGATGAACTGGCTGACCATCGTGGACGCGGCCCCGCGCGTCGCGAAGATCTCGGGCGCGAGCGCCGGCGCGCAGATCGCCGACAACATCCCGTACGCCAACATCACGCAGCTCGCCAAGGGCGGGCTGTCCGTGAAGGGCGGCTCGGGGATGAACAACCTCTTCCTGATGTTCAACACCAAGCACAAGCCCTTCGACGACGTACGGGTCCGGCAGGCGCTGCACTACGCCATCGACACCGAGAAGATGGTCCAGGTCGCGCTGAAGGGGCACGGGACACCGTCCACGTCGTTCCTCAACGAGGCCAACCCCACGTACCGGCGCGCGAAGACCGTGTACGACTACGACCCCGACAAGGCCAAGCAGTTGCTGAAGGAGGCCGGGGTCAAGGGGCTGAAGATCGACATCCTCGCGGTGAACGTGAGCTGGATCGTCGACTGTCTGCCGACCATCAAGTCCTCCTGGGACGCGATCGGCGTCGAGACCACGCTGTCGCCGCAGGAGACCACGGCCGTCTTCACGAAGATGGACCAGAAGCAGGACTACCAGGTGGTTGCCGCGGCCTCGAATCCCAATCAGTTCGGGCTCGATGCGGATCTGATCATGCGGTACAACTACGGGCCGACGAACCTCTGGATGCAGTACACCCGGTGGGCCGACGACTCCGTGGCCAAGAAGCTCTTCAAGGACATGGACCAGGCAACGCGGGAGGCGGACGCCGAGAAGAAGACGGCGATGATCCAGGACTACGTGGATGTCGTGGCCGAGCAGGCCGTGCTGTATCCGGTGGTGCACACCGAGTTGATGACGGCGTGGGATCCGAAGCGGCTGTCCGGGATAAGGGCGCAGCCCTATCCGGGGATCAATCTGCTTCAGGCCAAGTGGGTGTAGCGCCGTGGGGGTTGTGGTCGTTCGCCGGCTGCGGGTGCGTCGTGGCTTGTCGCGCAGTTCCCCGCGCCCCTATCGGGTCGCGGGAGTACCCACGTGATCGCCATCCTTCGCATTCTGCTCCGCCGGATCGCGCTGCTCGTTCCGCTCATGCTCGGGATCGTGCTGTTCGTGTTTCTCGTCATGCGGTTCTCCGATGTCGACCCCGCGTCGGCGTTCTTCCAGGGGGCCAATCCGACGCCGGAACAACTGCACCAGTTCCGGGAGGAGAACGGGCTGTTGGACCCGTTGCCCGTGCGGTACGCGGGGTTCGTCGGGGATCTGTTGCACGGGGACATGGGGACCAGCGCGCTGACCAGGGCGCCGGTGGTCGAGCAGGTGACCACCGCGTTGCCGCTCACGCTGCAGCTCACGTTCCTGGGGCTCGGTATCGCGGTGGTCCTCTCCCTGCTGGGTGGGGTCACCGCCGCGATCTACCGGGACCGGCTGCCGGACCAGATCATCCGGGTGGTGTCGCTGACCGGGGTGGCGGCGCCCGGGTTCTGGCTGGCGCTGCTGATGATCCAGTACCTGGCGGTGGACCAGGGGTGGTTCCCGACGGGCGGGTACGTCAATCCGGCGGACTCGTTCACGGGCTGGCTGAAGACGATGACGTTGCCCGCGTTCGCGCTGTCGCTGCCGGTGGCCGCGCAGCTCACCCGGATCGTGCGGACGGCGGTGGTGGAGGAGCTGGACAAGGACTACGTGCGGACGGCGATCGGGAGCGGGCTGCCGCCGAGGGTGGTGGTCGGGCGGAACGTTCTCCGTAACGCGCTGATCAATCCGCTCACCGTGCTCGGGCTGCGCGTGGGCTATCTGCTCGGCGGTGCCGTCGTCATCGAGACGATCTTCTCGCTGCCCGGGATGGGGAAGCTGATGATCGACGCCGTGAAGAACGGTGACCCGGCGGTGGTCCAGGGCGTGGTGCTGACCACGGCCACCGGCTTCGTGGTCGTCAACCTCGTCATCGACATCCTCTATCTGCTGGTCAACCCGAGGCTGAGGGAGGCCGGCTGATGGGCGGCTTCATGGTGACGACGCGCAGGCGGCTCACGGACGCCCTGTCCCGTCCGGGCCTGCGCGTGCGCGGCTGGCGGCGGCTTCCGCTGCTGTCGCGGATCGCGGTGTGTTTCCTGTCGGTCGTGGTGCTGCTGGCCCTGCTGGCACCCCTGCTCGCCCCGCACGATCCGCTCGACCAGCAGGCGCTGGTGGACGGCACCGGCGGGCCCTCCGCCGATCACTGGATGGGGCAGGACAGCCTCGGCCGGGACATCCTGAGCCGGCTGATGTACGGGGCCCGGTGGTCGCTCGCCATCGGGCTCGGGGCCACCGGGCTGGCCCTGGTCGTGGGGGCGGTCATCGGCGCTGTCGCGGCCACCTCGCGCAAGGCGGTGGACGAGACGCTGATGCGGTGCCTGGACGTCGTGATGGCGTTCCCGGGCATCGCGCTGGCCGCCGTGCTGGTGGCGGTCTTCGGCGGTGGCATCACCGTGCTGATCTGCGCGATCGCGTTCCTGTTCACCCCGCCGGTCGCGCGGGTCGTACGGGCCAACGTCCTGGACCAGTACGGCGAGGACTACGTGACGGCCGAGCGGGTGATCGGGGCCCGGACCCCGCACATCGTGGTGAAGCACGTGGCCATCAACTGCGCCGCCCCTGTTCTGGTGTTCTGCACGGTCCAGGTCGCCGAGGCCATCGTCTTCGAAGCGTCCCTGTCGTTCATCGGCGCGGGCGTGCGGCCGCCGGACCCGTCGTGGGGCAGCGTCATCGCCGACGGCAAGAACATGGTGCTGACCGGGGGCTGGTGGGCGACCGTGTTCCCGGGCCTGCTGATGCTGATCACGGTGCTGTCGCTGAACATCCTCTCCGAGGGCGTGTCGGACGCGTGGGCGGCGCCCGCGCCCCGGGACGTGGAAGCCCGCCCGGACGAGCGGGACCGGCTGGAGGCGCCCGAGCCGGGCAGCGGGAAGGTGCTGGAGCTGCCGGGGCTGACGGAGGCCGCGCGACGGCTGCGTTCCCGGGCCCGGCCCGTGCCCGGCGGCCGGCCCGTGCTCGCCGTCGAGAGCCTCGCCATCGGCTTCGATCAGCGGCACGGCGGCGTGGACATCGTGGACGGCATCAGCTTCGAGGTGCACCCCGGCGAGGTCGTCGGCCTGGTCGGCGAGTCGGGCTGCGGCAAGTCGCTGACCGCGCTGGCCGTGATGGGCCTGGAGCCGAAGGGCGCCCGGGTGCGCGGACAGGTCCGCTTCGACCAGCGGGACCTGCTGGCCGAGCCGATGCGCGTACGGCGCCGGCTGCTCGGCCACGAGATGGCGATGGTCTACCAGGACGCGCTGTCGTCCCTGAACCCGGCGATGACGATCCGCGCCCAGCTGAAGCAGGTCGTACGGCGGGGCGGCAAGCGCACCCCGGCCGAGCTGCTTCAGCTCGTGGGCCTCGACCCGGACCGCACCCTGCGCAGCTACCCGCACGAGCTGTCCGGCGGCCAGCGCCAGCGCGTCCTCATCGCGATGGCCCTGTCCCGTGAGCCGAAGCTGATCGTCACCGACGAGCCGACGACCGCCCTGGACGTCACCGTGCAGGCACAGATCATCGAACTGCTGCTGCGGCTGCGCGAGGAGCTGGACTTCGCACTGATCCTGGTCTCGCACGACCTGGCGCTCGTCGCGGACGTCACCGACCGGGTGATCGTGATGTACGGCGGCCGGATCGTGGAGACGGGCGTGACCGCCGACCTGGTGGGCAGCCCGTCCCATCACTACACCCGCGGTCTGCTCGGCAGCGTGCTGTCCCTGGAGTCGGCCGCCGAGCGCATGACGCAGATCAAGGGCACGGTCCCCTCCCCCGCCGACTTCCCGCAGGGCTGCCGGTTCGCCGACCGCTGCCCGATGGCGACCGAGGTGTGCCTCACGACCCGCCCCGACCTCCTCGGCGGCCCGCACCACACGGCCGCCTGCCACCACCCGGCGATCGACCTGACCGCCCCCGAGCCCACGGGAAGCGAGGCCGTGACTTGAATCCTCCCCCACGCAAAACGAAGGGAATTCCTGGCTCACGCCGCCCGGCAGACCAGCAGCCCACCGGGTCTTCCACGATCAACACCAGCCGGGTTGAAACCAGCCCGGAACATGCAGTTGTGACGCATCGGCGACACCCGCACGCGCTTGGTTCTCGCTACGCACCGCTGTCGCCCGACTACAGCCTATCGGAAAATCGCGCCGCGCATCAGAAAAGGGTCCCGAGTTGAACGCCTTGGTCTCCCTCTCCGGCACCCACGTCGTCCACAAGGCCCGCAGCGGCGGCCTGTTCGCGCGCGACCGGGTGTACGCGCTCACGGGCGCCGACTTCCGTGTCGCGCCCGGCGAGACGGTCGGCGTGGTCGGCGAGTCGGGCTGCGGAAAGTCGACGCTGGCCAAGGTGCTGGTGGGTGTGCAGCGGCCGACGTCCGGCACGGTCTCCTTCCGGGGCCGGGACCTGTGGGTCATGAATCCCGCCGAGCGCCGCGCGACGATCGGCCGAGGCACCGGCATGATCTTCCAGGACCCGTCCACCGCCCTGAACCGGCGGCTGCCCGTCCGCCAGATCCTCCGTGACCCACTGGACGTCCACCGACGCGGCACACCGGCCGAACGCGAGGACCGCGTACGGGAGTTGATGTCCCTGGTGGGTCTGCCGACGGCACTCACCGACGCCCTCCCCGGCCAGCTGTCGGGCGGCCAGCGCCAGCGCGTCGCCATCGCCCGGGCCCTCGCCCTGGACCCTGACCTGGTGGTGGCCGACGAGCCCACGAGCGCCCTGGACGTGTCGGTGCGCGCCCAGATCCTCAACCTCCTGCTGGACCTCAAGGAACGCCTCGGCCTGGCCCTGGTGTTCGTGTCGCACGACATCCAGACCGTCCGGCGCATGAGCGACCGCGTGATCACCATGTACCTGGGCCGGATCGTCGAGGAGTCCCCGGCCGACGAGGTCACCGACCGCGCCCGCCACCCGTACACCCGCGCGCTCTTCTCGGCCACGCCCGGTCTGCTGGACCCCATCGACCCGATCCCGCTCGTCGGGCCGGTCCCGTCGGCGACGCGCCCGCCGAGCGGCTGCCCGTTCCGTACGCGCTGCTGGAAGGCGACCGACGTGTGCGCGGAGGTGATGCCGGACTTCGCGGCCGCGTCGCCCCCCGGTCACCGTTTCCGGTGCCACCATCCTGTGGAGGAAGGCAGGCCGACCCGGGACCTCGTGGCCCAGGCCGCTGCCTCTGCCTCCGCACCACCGTCCGAGGCCACCGCCATGGCCGACGTCCCCGTACCCGACGTACGGAAAGAACCCAGGGAGCATCCATGACCATGCCCACCCCGCTGACCGGTGTCGTCCCTCCCGTCTGCACCCCGCTGACACCGGACCGCGAGGTGGACGTCCCCTCCCTGATCAGTCTGGTCGACCATCTGGTGGCCGGGGGTGTGCACGGACTGTTCGTGCTCGGCTCGTCGTCGGAGGCCGCGTATCTGACGGACCGGCAGCGGCGGCTGGTCGTCGAGACCGTCGTGGCGCACGTCGGCGGCCGGCTGCCGGTTCTGGCGGGCGCGATCGACATGACCACGCCCCGGGTGCTCGACCATGTGGCCGCCGTCATCGGGGCGGGTGCGGACGGTGTCGTCGTCACCGCGCCCTTCTACACGAGCACCCATGCCGTCGAGATCGCCCGCCACTACCGGTTGATCGCGGAACGCTCACCGGTCCCGGTGGTCGCGTACGACCTTCCGGTCTCCGTCCACACGAAGCTGGACCCGGAGCTGGTCCTCGACCTCGCGGCCGAGGGTGTCCTGGCCGGCCTCAAGGACTCCAGCGGCGACCAGGCCGGTTTCCGCGCGGTGGTGACCGGGGCGCGAACCCGCCACGACATCACCGGCTTCAGCGTCCTGACCGGCTCCGAGCTCGTCGTCGACTCGGCGCTGGCGATGGGGGCGGACGGTGCGGTGCCCGGGCTCGCCAACGTGGATCCGGCGGGGTACGTCCGTCTGTACGAGCTGTGCCGTGCGGGTGACTGGGCGCGTGCGCGTGCTGAGCAGGAGCGGTTGTTCGCTCTGTTCGGCATGGTGGGGGTGGGTGCGGCGGATGGGCGTATGGGCGGTAGTGCGTCGGCCCTCGGTGCGTTCAAGGCGGCGCTCCAGTTGCGGGGGGTCATCGCTTGCGCTGCCACCGCCGAGCCTCAGGTGCCGTTGTCGGAGGGTGAGGTGG
>NZ_VJZC01000365.1 GCF_009377185.1 Streptomyces spongiae | reverse complement strand
CCTCAAACGCCGGAGGGGCTGGGGTGGTCGCCGCCTGGCGCCGTCGTCACCGTTCCCGCGCTTCTGAGTACCGGTACCGCCTCCAGTACCAGCACCGCGAGGTCGTCCTCGATCGGCTCGTTGCTGAAGTCGTGGGCGGCTCGGCGGACGCATTCCGCCACTGCCTTCGCGCCGAGTCCGACGCATCCCCGCAGTACCTCCGCCAGGCCGTCGTCGTCGTCCAACTGCCGTGTGCCTCTGCGGCGTTCGGTCACGCCGTCGGTGACGCACAGAAGCGTCTCCCCCGGCTCCAGGGTGAAGGAGTTGGCGTGGTACTCCGTGTGCTCCTCGATGCCGAGCAGCATCTGCGGGCCCGCGGCCGGCGTCACCGAGCCGTCCAGTGCCAGCCGCAACGGCGGCGGGTGCCCGGCGCTGGCCAGCGTGCACCGTGCGCCGCCGGCGACCGGGTCGGGCTCCAACTCCCCGTACAGCAGGCTCAGGAAGCGGGAGCCCTCCCGCTCGCCGCGGAGCGTCATGGCCTCGGCGGCCTCCTCCGCCATGGCGAGGTTCAGCCGGTTGAGCAGGGACTCGACGCCGTGTCCCTCACGCGCCAGCAGCCGGACGAGGTGCCGGGCAAGGCCGGTGACGGACATCGCCTCCACGTCGTGGCCGCTGACGTCGCCGAGCAGGAAGCACCACCGGTGGTCTTCTATCGGGAACAGGTCGTAGAAGTCCCCGCCGACGGTCTGGCCCTCGGCCCAGGGCTCGTAGACGATCGCCGTGTCGACGCCCGGAATGGCGGCGAGGGACGTGGGGAGCTGCCTGCGCTGGAGGGACCGGCTGATGCTCTCCTGCCGCGTGTAGTGGCGGGCGGTGACCACCGCCTGGGCCATGCGCCGGGCCACGTCCTCCGCGAGCCGTACGACGGCGTCGGTCAGGTGGGGCAGTCCCGCCTGGCCGATCAGGAGTGTGCCGTGGCACCGGCCGCCCGCGACGAGCGGGAACGCCAGCGCCGAGCCGCCCGGGCTCCCGGCGTCTCCGGACTCGGGCCAGGGCCAGGGGACCCCGGTCGTGCTCAGCCCGGCGGACGGGCGGTCCTTCTGCAGCGCCAGGCGGAGTGCGCGGATCCGCCGCTCGTCCATGTGCCAGACATGGGACAGCCGCATCTCGGCATTGTCCGTGGTCAGCCATACGCCGCACCAGTCGGCGAGCCTGGGGACCAGGAGCTGTCCGGCGAGCGCCGCGACCATGTCCTCGTCCAACTGTCCGGCGAGGAGCTCTCCGGCCTCGGCGAGGAAGGACTGTCCCGCGCGCTCGGCCCACTCGGCGCTACGGGCCGGAAGGTCGCGCGGCAGGGCGGGGGCAGGCGGCCCGCGGCGGACGGACTCAGGGAGGGGACCGGTGACGTCCTGCTCCGGGATGGCGAGCGGGGGCGCCATCGCGCCCTCCAGACGGAACCACGCGACTCTCTCGGTGCGCCGGTGGGTCACACCCCAGGACTCGGCCAGTGTGCGCATCAGCCGGCGGCCGTGGCCGCGCAGATGGCTCAGTTCGCTTTTTCCGCCATCGCGGCCGCCCGAGGGGGCGCGCTCCAGCACCTCGACCACGACGCCCACGAACCCGGTCTCGGCCCGCGCCGAGTCCACTGAGGAGCGTGGGCCGGCCTCTATGCGGCAGGCCACCTCGAGCTCGAACCCGGAGTGCGTGACAGCGCTGGTGACCAGTTCGCTGACGAGGAGCACGGCATCGTCGACGGACCGGTCACTGAGCGTCGGCGCCCCGGGGAAGCGCGGTGCGGTCCGTTCCGCGAGCACGGCGCGCACGAACTTGCGCGCCGCCGAGGCCGCGAGTTCGTTGGCGGGTACGCGCATCCGCGCCGCATCCGCACGCGGATCGAGGAACGTCCCCACTGGCGACCCCCTGCTCATCTCTCTGCCGATAAATACAGGTCGAATGTAGCCTAAATGGGAAGTAATCGTATATTTGTCCCGAGAAATGTACTGCCATGGAATCTGCCAGCCAGCCTGAAATCGCTTCTCCTGAGCCTGAACCCCGGGAGCGGGGACCCGCTGAAACCGGGCCTGAGGCCGCAGGCCGGCCCGCTTCCTCCCGGGACGGCGAGTGGGTGCGCGTGGCCGAACTGCGTCCGCTGGTCGCGGCCATGAATTCCCTTTGTGACGGCGACTTCACCGTACGCATGGGAAATCCGCCCGAAGGGGTCCTCGCCGAGATAGCGGGGGTGTTCAACCAAATCGTCACGCGGAACGCGCACCTGGCTTCGGAACTCGATCGGGTGCGCCGGGAGGTGGTCCGAGAGGGGCGCCTGGACGAGCGGCTCACGGCGAGTCCCGGTCCGGGAGGGTGGACGACGAGCGTGGACGCGGCCAACACGCTGCTGGAAGCGCTGGCCGTTCCCATGGTGAATGCCACGCGCGTCCTGGACGCCGTCGCGGACGGCGACCTGACGCAGCGCGCCGAGTTGCACGACGCCAGACGCCCGCTTCGCGGCGATCTACGGCGCCTGGGGAGCGGGGTGAACCGCATGGTGGAGCAGCTGTCGCTGTTCACCGGCGAGCTGACCCGCGTCGCCCGGGAAGTCGGTACCGAGGGCCGTCTCGGCGGGCGTGCCACGGTGCAGGGGCTGACCGGCGACTGGCGCTCCGTGACCGAGGCCGTCAATACGATGGCCTCCCGGCTGACCGCGCAGGTGCGCGACATCGCGGTGGTGACCACGGCGGTCGCGCGCGGCGATCTGACCCGGCAGGTCACGGTGGAGGCGACCGGCGAGCTGCTGGAGCTGAAGCTCACCGTGAACACGATGGTCGACCAGCTGCGCGCGTTCGCCGACGAGGTCACCCGCGTCGCGCGCGAGGTCGGCACGGAGGGTCAGCTGGGCGGCCGGGCCCAGGTGCCGAGCGTCTCCGGGGTGTGGAAGGACCTCACCGACAACGTCAACTTCATGGCGTCGAACCTGACCTCGCAGGTCCGCAACATCGCCCAGGTGACCACGGCCGTCGCCACCGGCGATCTGAGCCAGAAGATCACGGTGGACGCCCGCGGCGAGATCCTGCAGCTCAAGAGCACCGTGAACACGATGGTCGACCAGTTGTCGGCGTTCGCGGGCGAGGTCACCCGGGTCGCCCGGGAAGTCGGCACCGAGGGACAGCTCGGTGGCCGGGCGCAGGTCCGCGATGTCTCCGGGGTGTGGAAGGACCTCACGGAGAACGTCAACTTCATGGCCGACAACCTCACCTCCCAGGTCCGCAACATCGCCCAGGTCGCCACGGCCGTCGCCCAGGGCGACCTCGGCAAGACGATCACGGTGGAGGCGAAGGGCGAGATCCTGGAGCTGAAGTCGACGATCAACACGATGGTCTACCAGCTGTCGGCGTTCGCCGACGAGGTCACCCGCGTCGCGCGCGAGGTCGGCACCGAGGGCAACCTGGGCGGACAGGCGCAGGTCCGCGGGGTCTCGGGCGTGTGGAAGGAGCTGACGGACAACGTCAACTTCATGGCGTTGAACCTGACCTCTCAAGTCCGCAACATCGCCCAGGTGACCACGTCGGTCGCCAACGGCGACCTGTCGAAGAAGATCACGGTCGACGCGCGCGGCGAGATCCTGCAGCTGAAGGAGACCGTGAACACGATGGTCGAGCAGCTGCGCGCGTTCGCCGACGAGGTCACCCGCGTCGCCCGCGAGGTCGGCACGGAGGGATCGCTGGGCGGCCGGGCGCAGGTCCGCGGGGTGTCCGGGGTGTGGAAGGACCTCACGGACAACGTCAACTTCATGGCCGACAACCTCACCTCCCAGGTCCGCAACATCGCCCAGGTCGCCACGGCCGTCGCCCAGGGCGACCTGTCGAAGAAGATCGACGTGGACGCGCGCGGCGAGATCCTGGAGCTGAAGACCACCATCAACACGATGGTCGACACGCTCTCCTCGTTCTCGTCCGAGGTCACCCGCGTCGCCCGGGAGGTCGGCAGTGAGGGGCAGCTGGGCGGTCAGGCCCGTGTCGAGGGCGTCTACGGAACGTGGAAGCGGCTGACCACCAACGTCAACGAGCTGGCCCTGAACCTCACCACCCAGGTCCGGGCGATCGCCGAGGTGGCGGGCGCGGTCACCCAGGGCGACATGTCCCGCGCCATCACGGTCGAGGCGCAGGGTGAGGTCGCCGAGCTGAAGGACAACATCAACCTCATGGTCTCCAACCTCCGGGAGACCACCCGTGCCAAGGACTGGCTGGAGTCCAACCTGACCCGCATGGCCGGGCTCATGCAGGGCCACCGCGATCTGGTGGAGGTCGCCGACCTGATCCTGCGCGAGCTGACCCCGCTGGTGAACGCGCAGTTCGGTGCGTTCTTCCTGGCCGAGGCGGGGGCGCCCCCCGGCGAGGGCCTCCAGTTCATCGCCGGGTACGGCACCGACCAGGCCGGCGGGGGCAGTCCGCTCCCCGGCAGCGGCACCCCGGGCCGGGGGCTGATCGCACAGGCCGCGCAGGAGAAACAGCGCATCATCATCATGGACGCCCCGCCCGACTACATCACCATCAACTCGGGTCTCGGCACGGCCCGCCCGGCCAGCATCGTCATCCGTCCCGTCCTCTTCGAGGACCAGGTGCTCGGAGTGATCGAGCTGGCCTCGCTCAGCAGGTTCAGCGATGTGCACCTGGCCTTCATCGACCAGTTCGCCAACACGATCGGCGTCTCGATCAACACGATCATCGCCAACTCCCGTACGGAGTCGCTGTTGTCGGAGTCGCAGCGGCTCACCTCCGAGCTGCGCGAGCGGTCGGACGAACTCCAGCGCTCCAACGCCGAGCTGGAGGAGAAGGCCGCGCTGCTCGCGACCGCCTCGCAGTACAAGTCGGAGTTCCTCGCGAACATGTCGCACGAGCTGCGCACTCCGCTCAACTCCCTGCTGATCCTGGCCCGGCTGCTCGCCGACAACCCCGACGGCCATCTGGCCGAACAGGAGGTGCAGTTCGCGAGCACCATCCACCGCTCGGGTTCGGACCTGCTCCAGCTGATCAGCGACATCCTCGACCTGTCCAAGATCGAGGCCGGGCGGATGGACGTGCGTCCGAAGACGCTCCCGCTGATCAAGCTGCTCGACTACGTCCACGCGACCTTCCGGCCGCTGACCATCGATCGTGGTCTGGGCTTCGAGATCGCGGTCGAGAAGGACGTACCGACCGACCTGTACTCCGACGAGCAGCGCCTGCAGCAGGTGCTGCGCAACCTGCTGTCCAACGCGGTGAAGTTCACCCACGACGGCAGCGTGGAACTGCGCGTCAGCCGGGTGCCGGGGACGCGGTTCGACGAGGAGACGCTTCTGAACGCGGAAGCCGTGATCGCGTTCTCCGTAAGGGACACCGGGATCGGAATCCCCAAGGAGAAGCTGCCGATGGTCTTCGAAGCGTTCCAGCAGTCCGAGGGCAACACCAACCGCAAGTACGGCGGCACCGGCCTCGGCCTGTCCATCAGCCGGGAGATCGCCGGGATGCTCGGCGGCAAGATCGTCGCCGAGAGCGAGCCGGGTGTGGGCTCGCAGTTCACCCTCTACGTTCCCGCGCACCACCCCGGCGCCGCCGCCGCGCAGGGCCCCGCGGACCTGCACACCGTCGGTGCCGCGCCCGCGCTTCCCGCGGAGCCCCGGGCGCCCGCGGCGGCCGTCGCCGGGGATGGTTCGCCTGAGCACGTGCTCGACAGTGCCGGGAGCCTCAGCGCCGACGTCCTGACTCCGGACCGCCCCGCGGACGACCCGACGGCCAGGGGAACCACGGGCACCGCCAACGGCCGCGAGGACACCTGGCCGGAGACGACCCGGCTCAAGGAGTGGCTCAGCGGGCGGCCCGGCCGTGTCCTGGCAGGCCGTCGCATCCTGATCGTCGACGACGACATCCGCAATGTCTTCGCCCTCACCCACGCGCTGGGCCGGGTCGGCGTCACCGTGCGGTACGCGGAGAACGGCCGGGAGGGCCTCGAGGTCCTGGAGCGCTCCCCCGACCTGTCCCTGGTCCTGATGGACATCATGATGCCCGAGATGGATGGATACGAAACCATTCGCACCATCCGGGACACTCCTCGGCTGGCTCACCTCCCGATCATCGCGCTCACCGCCAAGGCGATGCCCGGAGACCGCGACAAGGCGATCGACAGCGGCGCCAACGACTACGTGCCCAAACCGGTGAACGTCGACCGCCTGCTGTCGGTCATCTGCGATCTGCTCGACCCGCAGAGCGACACCCCGGCACCGGCGCGGGACCGCGGCGCCGCCGATGAACCACCGGGCGCGGACGAGAGTGCCGACGATCCGCCCGGGGGCGCGCCATGAGTGCCAACCTGACCGACCCGTGCAGCGTCCTCATCGTCGATGACATGGAGGAGAACCTCATCGCGTTCGAGGCCGTCCTCAGCCCGCTGCACCAGCACCTGGTCCGCGCGCGCTCGGGGGAGCAGGCGCTGAAGGCGATGCTGCGCCAGGAGTTCGCGGTCGTCCTCCTGGACGTCCGGATGCCCGGCATGGACGGCTTCGAGACCGCCGCCAACATCAAACGCCTCGACCAGACCAAGGACGTGCCCATCATTCTGGTGAC
Organism: Streptomyces spongiae; assembly: GCF_009377185.1. Taxonomy (GTDB): domain Bacteria; phylum Actinomycetota; class Actinomycetes; order Streptomycetales; family Streptomycetaceae; genus Streptomyces; species Streptomyces spongiae. The sequence continues at coordinate 3,520 of NZ_VJZC01000365.1, read as the reverse complement.
CGGGACCGAGAGCGGTTCGGACTACGCCTACCGGGGATACGCGATCGGAGCCGCCGACTTCATCGCCAAGCCCATCGACCCGTGGGTGTTGCGCACCAAGGTCAACGTCTTTCTCGATCTGCACCGCAAGAACCGCCAGTTGGCGATGCGCGCGGTGGCGGGGGACGGTGACCGGCTCACGGAGATCAACGAGCGGCTCGCCCGGATCGAGCTGCTTCTGCGCCGCCGGCCGGGAACCGACACGGCCGGGCTCGCCGACCGCATCGCGGAGGTGGAGCGCGCCGTGGGAGCCCTCCTGCCAGGTCACCCCGGGACCGAGTAGCGACCCTGTCGCCGGCATGTCGGTGGCGTGTCGGTGGGTGTGGGCAGGTGTGGGTGGGTGTCGGCGAGCTGTCGGTGGTTTGTCGGTGGGCCCTGACACTGTCATCCGTATGACACGAATCGACAAGAACGCCAGCGGCGGCGAAATCGCCGTCACCGTTCGGGGGATGGTCAAGCACTACGGCGAGACCAAGGCGCTGGACGGTGTCGACCTGGACGTGCGCGAGGGCACCGTGATGGGTGTGCTCGGGCCGAACGGGGCCGGAAAGACCACCCTCGTACGCATCCTGTCCACGCTGCTCGCACCGGACACGGGCCAGGCGACCGTCGCCGGCTACGACGTCCTGCGGCAGCCCCGCCAGTTGCGCCGGGTGATAGGGCTCACCGGGCAGTACGCCTCCGTCGACGAGAAGCTCCCCGGCTGGGAGAACCTCTACATGATCGGGCGGCTGCTCGACCTGCCCCGCAAGGACGCACGCCGGCGCGCCGACGAGCTGCTGGAGCGGTTCTCCCTGACGGAGGCCGCCAAGCGGCCCGCGAGCACCTACTCCGGCGGGATGCGGCGGCGCCTCGACCTCGCCGCCTCGATGATCGGCCGGCCCGAGGTGCTGTTCCTCGACGAGCCCACCACCGGTCTCGACCCCCGTACCCGCAACGAGGTGTGGGCCGAGGTCAAGACCATGGTCGGCGAGGGCGTGACCGTCCTGCTGACCACTCAGTACATGGAAGAGGCCGAGCAGCTCGCCTCCGAGCTGACGGTCGTCGACCACGGCAAGGTCATCGCGGGCGGTGCCATCGACGAGCTCAAGGCCAAGGTCGGCGGGCGGACACTGCGCGTGCGGCCGGGCGATCCGCTGCAGCTGCGCCCGCTCGCCGCCACCCTCGACGAGCTCGGGATCACCGGGCTCGCGACCACGACCGTCGACGCCGAGAGCGGCACCGTCCTCGTCCCGATCCTCAGCGACGAGCAACTGACCGCGGTGGTGGGCGCGGTCGTCGCGCGAGGCATCACCATCAGCTCCATCACCACCGAACTGCCCAGCCTGGACGAGGTGTTCCTGTCCCTCACCGGCCACCGCGCCAGTGCCCCGCAGGACACCGTGCCCGCCGAGACCCGCGAGGAGGTCGCCGTATGAGCGCCGCGACAACAACCGCCAGTGCGACCGACGCCCGTATCCCGCTGCGCGGCCACCTCCGCCACACCGGCGCGCTGATCCGCCGCAACCTGCTGTGGATCCGGCAGGACCCCGAGTCGATGTTCGACGCGCTGCTGATGCCGGTCGTCTTCACCCTGCTGTTCGTGTACGTCTTCGGCGGCTCGATCGGGCAGGCCCTGGGCGGCGGTCAGGACGGATACGTGCAGTACGTGATCCCCGGCATGATCGCGATGATGAGCATGACGCTGTCCCAGGGCGTCGGCACCGGCTTCAGCCAGGACTTCAACTCCGGTGTCATGGACCGCTTCCGGTCCCTGCCGATCGGGCGCGGCTCCGTACTGTTCGCGAAGATCTCCGTGGAGCTGTTGCGGATGCTGTTCGCGACGACCGTGCTGATGATCGTCTCCGTCCTGGTCGGGTTCGACATCAACCACTGGGGTGGCCTGTTCGCGGCCGTCGGCCTGTCCACGGTGTTCGCCTCGTCGATCATGTGGGTGTTCCTCACCCTGGGCGTGATCCTCAAGAACGCGCAGTCCGTACAGGCGATGGGCTTCCTGGTGCTCTTCCCGCTGCAGTTCGGCTCGTCGATCTTCGCGCCGACGAACTCGATGCCGGGCTGGCTGCAGGCCTTCACCGACTACAACCCGCTGTCCACGCTCGCGGACGCGGCGCGCGGACTGATGGTGGGCGGACCGGTCGCGCACGACCTGTGGGTGACGCTGGGCTGGTCGGTGGCGATCACGGCGGTCATGGCACCAGTGGCGATCCACAAGTTCCGCACGAAGAGCTGACGCGGGTCCCCGCGCACGGCTGCGCGCCGCCGAAGAGCCGGACAGTTGAGCCGGACGGTTCAGACCAGGGCGGTGGCCTCCTCCACGGAGAGGCCACCGCCCTCGGCGTACGCCGTCTCGTACACCGCGTCGCCCAGTGCGGCCCGGGCCGCGGCTTCGGCCCGGCTTCGGTTCTCGACCTCCATGGGGCTGTAGAAGTGGCCGTGCGGCACATGGGCGTCGGCCGCGCCGAGGAGCCGGGCCGCGTCCCGTGCCCGGATGCCGCCGTCCACGGCGGCGACGCCGATGGCGGCCCCCGTGAGCTGTACGGAGATGAAGTGGGGCGCGATGTTGCGGGTGATCGGGTCCATGGCCCGTTCCAGCGCCTGGCGCATCTTGACCAGGGACTCCTCGTAGCGGCCGTCGAGCGCGTCCAGCCAGCCCTCCGCGCCGGTGACGAAGCTGGCGAAGAGCACGAAGTTGGCGGCGTCGAAGTCCACCCGCAGCAGCCGGATCTGCTCCCGCGCCTGAGCCGTACGCCCGCTGCGGCCGAGCCAGACCGCGAGGCCGAGCCGGGCGGCCGGCATGGCCTCGCTGGTACTGCCATGAGCGTTCTCCAGCACCTCGAACAGCATCTTCTCGCCCCGCTCGGCGTCCCCGCTCTCGATGAGCACGCCGCCGAGGCGGGCGCGCAGGACACCCAGCTGGGCGTGGGCGCCGAGCCGTTCGGCCCACTCCAGGGCCCGGCCGAAGTCCGCGGCGGCGCCCGCGTAGTCACCCTCGCGCTCCTGGGCCTCGCCCCGCGCGGAGAGCGCCTCCGCCACGCCCCAGGCGTCGCCGATCCGGGTGAACAGCTCCAGCGCCTCCTCGGCGTCGCGGGTGGCGTCGCCCACCCAGTCGGTGCGGTTGGCGAGGATGTTGGCCCGCATCCGCAGGGCCTGGGCCAGCTCCCAGGAGTAGCCGAGCTCGCGGCAGCTGTTCACGCTCTCGTCGATGATGTGGCGGATGCGCTTCAGGTCGGCGCTGAGCAGGACGGCGAAGAACCACATGAAGCCGGGGAAACGGCAGGTCTGCGGCTGGCCCGGCCGGTAGGTCTCGCCGATGACGCGCAGCTTCTCCTTGGCCTGTGGGGTGTCCCAGGCCCCCAGGTCCATGTCCATACAGGCGAGATGGATGAGGTGCACCCCGCGGCGGGCCTCGGCGAGGACCTCGGGGGTCAGCGGTGGCGGGCTGTCCGTGGGGCGTGCGAACACGTCCGGGGCGGGGCTCGCG
>NZ_VJZC01000364.1 GCF_009377185.1 Streptomyces spongiae | reverse complement strand
GGGCAGGGTGGCGCCCAGGCGCTCAGCCCGCCCTCACCGACCAGGACCGTACGGTGATCCACTCCACCCGCTCGACTCCCGCCACTCCCCCGTCACCCGCGCCCTCGGGCACGTACACGCGGGCGTCGGCATGCCGGGGCAGCACCTTCAGCCGCAGGCCCTCGGACCGCGGGGCCCCACCCGGCAGCCGGTCGAGGCCGATGTCCCAGACGCGCCCGGAGTGGAACTGGTCGGCGACCAGGGTGTCCCCCACGTACGCGCGCGCCACGTCGCCCGTCCAGTGGACGCGGAGCAGGGTGCCCGCCGGAAGGCCGTCCGGTACGTCGACGCGGTACTCGGCCGCCGTGGTCTCGAAGTGCTTGTCGGCGGGCGCGCTCGCCCGGCCCAGCACTCCTGTCACGGGCTCGGGTGCCGGTCCGGCGGGGCGGAGCCGTGTGACCTGTGGACCGGTGACGTCGAACGCGCCGTCGGCGAGCACGGTGTAGCGGGTGAACACCCCGTCGTCCGCCGCCCGTACGTCCGCCCCGGTCACGACCGGTGTGCGGCCCGGCGCGGGCAGCACGGCGAACGACGGTTCCGTGGACGGACCGTGCAGCCGTACCTCGTCGGCCACCTCGTCGAAGACGACCCCGTCACCGCACAGCACGAGCCGCTCGGCGCCCCACGCCACGCCCCGGTAGAGGGTGCGTGCCGTGGCCGCGTCCAGCACCAGCAGGCCGACGCGTCCGCCGTCCGCGGTGTCCACCTCGACCAGGGCGTCGGTGCCGGGCCGCAGGCCGGTGATCAGGGTGCGGTCGCCGGTCTGTGTGATGTCGCCGGAGGGGGTGCTGACGGATGCCACCGTGCGGGCGTCCAGGGCGAGTTCGGGGACGATGCCGTCCGTGGCGGCCAGGACCAGCACGGTACGGCCGTCGTCGTCGACCGTGCACACGGGCTGCGCGGTGGCCCAGTCGAGCCGCAGGCCGGCGATGTCGAGGCGCAGCGGCCAGCAGAAGTAGGAGCCCGCGGGGACGGTGACGGGTGCGCTGGGCAGGGTCAACGGAGCGACGGCATCCGGGAGTTCGATGGTGAACGTCGTGTCCGGGTGGTCCGGCAGCGGTTCGTGCGGCTGGTGGTTGGTGACGAACAGGAATCCCGAGGTGCCGTCGGCGCGCACGGCCCAGCGCAGGGTGTCCCGGTCGTGCTGGCCCGTCGGCGGGCGCTCGGGGAAGACGGACCGCATGGGCGCGACGCGGTGGCCGAAGTCGGCCAGCAGCAGGTGCTGGAGGCGCAGTTCGTGGTACGAGGGCCGGTACTGGCCGTACTCGCCGAGCGGGGCCTGGAAGTCGTACGTGAGGACGGGCAGGTCGTTGGGGTAGCCGGTGGCGTGGGACTCCTGGAGGGTCGTCAGTTCCCCGGCCGGGTTCGTACCGCCGTGGAACATGTAGTAGCCCTGCCACACCGATCCGCAGCCGATCTTGGTGAGGCCGAGCGCGCCGATGTCGGCGGCGTCGACGCGCGGGCGGCGATGGTACGCGACGGCCATGCCGCCGCCCAACTCGCAGGTGGCCCAGGGGAATCGGTCCGCCAGAGCCGCCGGGTCGGCGCCGCGCACCGTGGTCGGGCGCAGGTCGGCGCCGATGCCCTCGTCGTCACGGTGGTGGGTGAAGAAGAAGTGCTTGCGGCAGGTGTCGGGCCAGCCGCCGTCGGCCTCGGTCCAGAACGTCTCCGGGTAGCCGCCGTAGAGCGGAAGCAGCTCGTCGGGCGGGAGTTGGACCCCGCCCCAGGCGGTCGATGTCCACAGGGGTGCGCTCAGGCCGAGCTCCTGGGCCATGCGCTTCAGGGTGAGCAGGTGGCCGGGCTGGTCGTAGAGCTCGTTCTCGATCTGGATCGCCACGATCGGGCCGCCGTGGGCGCGGTCGAGGCCGCGCAGTTGCTCCGCGACGGCCGCGTACCAGTGGCGTACGGGCTCCAGGTAGGCGGGGTCGTCCGTGCGCGGGACGCAGGCCCGGGCGAGGAGCCAGTCGGGCAGGCCGCCGTTGCGTACCTCCGCGTGACTCCAGGGTCCGATGCGGGGGATGAAGTCCAGTCCGTGGCGGGCGCACAGTTCGGCGAAGCGGCGCAGGTCCAGGTGGCCGTCGAAGCGGACACGGCCCTCCACCTCCTCGTGGTGGATCCAGATGACGTAGGCGGCGACAGCGGTCACCCCGCCCGCCTTCATCTTCAGCAGTTCCTCCTCCCACTCCCCCGCGGGACAGCGGGAGTAGTGGAACTCACCGGAGACCGGGAACCAGGGGCGGCCCCCGCGGGTGAGCAAGCGGCTGGTCACCTCGATCGGGTCGGGCGCTCCGGGCGCGTCGGCGAAGGGGAGGTGCCCGATGAGCGGGGGTGTGCAGGACGCCGGGACGCGAAGGTGGTGCCGGGGTGTCATCGAGGCTTCTCCTGACCGAGGTCGGGGTGCGAGGCGGGCGGGTGAACGGGCTCGGCGGCTTGCCTCAGCGGGGTGCCGGAGTGGTGCGCGTGGCCCGGATCAGCCAGAGCGTGGCGGCCAGGCACAGCGCGGAGACGCCGCACAGCAGGAGCGGCACCGCACGGATCCCGGACCATTCGATGGCCTTGCCGAGCGCCGGGCCCGCCACGACGCCGCCGACCATGGACGCGGCGATGACCACCGCGCCCGCCCTGCGGGCCCGCGGGGCCGCCCTGCCCAGCCACGGCAGTCCGGTGGGGAAGATGGGCGCGATGAACAGGCCGACGCCCGCGTACGCGTAGGGGGCGAGCCCGGGAACCGCGGCCAGCAGCAGGCAGACCGTCATGCCCGCGCAGGAGACGGTGATGATGGCCTGGGGCGAGTACCGCAGGGCGAGCGGAGCGACCAGGAAGCGGCCGACCGTCATCATCAGCCAGTAGACGGAGGTGGCCGTCGCGGCGACGCCGGCGCCGTACCCGACGGTCTCCAGATGGGTCGGCTCCCAGCCGCCGACGCCCGCCTCGATGCCGACGTGCAGCACGTAGAGCGCGACGAACACGGCGAGCACCGACCCGAGGCTGCGGCCGAGGACCTGCCCGCCGGTCTCCCCGGACGCGGCGTCCGCGGGCTGCGGGGCCCGGTCGCGCACGCCCCGCAGGCACAGCAGCAGCGGCAGGTTGGCGGCGGCGAAGGCGAGGAAGACCGCCGGGTAGTGCTCCGCGCCCACGGCTGCGATCAGCGCGGGGCCGAGGATGGCGCCCACGCCGAAGTGCGCGTTGAGGATGTTGAGCATCGCCGTCGACCGGTGGCCGAAGCCGACGGCGAACAACTGGTTGAGACCGTAGTCGATGCCGCCGAAGCCCAGCCCGGCCAGCAGGGCGGCTGCCAGGCCCAGGGGCCAGTTCGGCGCCAGCGCGAAGCCCGCCGCGCCTGCGGCCATCAGGACGTAACTGACGCCGAGGATGCGCCGGTTCCCGACGCGCCCGAAGATGCGGTCGAAGAGCAGGACCCCGGCGACACCGCCGACGAAGTGGGCACTCAGCCCCAGCCCGGCGGCCGACGGGGAGAGCGCGTACTCCTCGCGGAAGGCCGGGATCGCGGGACCGTACAGGGCCTGGAGCGCGCCGATGAGCACGAAGCCCACACAGGACGCGACCACGGCGGACGGGCTGAAGAGCACGGCGCCCGGGGCCGCGGGGGCGCCGGACGCCGATCGTGCTGCTTCCGTGGTCACAGGGCGACACGCTCCTTGACTGGATGGGGTGGGCCATGGCCGCGGAACGGCGACGAGGATCGATGTTACCGGTAACATTCATACCGTCAAGATCCCCGGAACATTCCTCCAGCCCTCTGTCACACAGTGGGCGTGAAGGCCCGCGCCACCGCGAGGCTGTCCTCGTACACGTGATGCCGGACGACCAGCCCGTCCTCGACGGTCACGTGCAGGGCGAACCCGGCGCTGTAGGGGCGTCCGGTCGCCTTGGCCGTCTGGCGGATCACGCCGAGGACGACCGCGTCGGCGCCGTCGACGAGGATCCGCTCGATCTCGGTGCCCGCCTCGCCGGGCACATGGTGGTCGGCGAGTTCGCGGTAGTGGGCGGCTGCGTCGGCCCGCGTTGACCGATGGCGTATCCACGGGGTCGCCGCGCGGCCGTGCTCGCTCTCGGGCCAGCTCAGCCGCCAGTCGCCCCGCTCGGCGTACAGCTCGGCGATCCGCTCGGGGTCGCCCTCCCCGATCCGGCGCAGCAACTCCTCGACCACGGCACGGGTGGACATGGGACGGCCTCCTCGTTGTTCTGGTCCTCCAGGGCGCTCACCACCCTGCCGGAGTCGTTCACGCACGGCGATTACCCGTGAGGTAGGGCTCGGCGCGCGGGGGCCCCGGAGTGGATGAATCCGGGAGCGGCCTGTGTTATCCCGGGGAGAACCACATAGCGACGATGGGACGGAAGTCATGCCACTTGAGGGCGAGTACGTGCCCAGCCCGACGGACTGGGTACGTGAGCAGGTCGAGTTGTACGAGAGCTCCGGTGGGACCGAGGGAACGACATTGATGGACACGGGCCTCCCCGTCGTCATCCTCACCACCCGCGGCGCGAAGAGCGGCAAGATCCGCAAGACCCCGGTGATGCGTGTGGAGCACGAGGGCCGGTACGCCGTCGTGGCCTCCCTGGGCGGCGCGCCCAAGCACCCTGTCTGGTACCACAACTTGGTCTCCGATCCCCGCGTGGAGATCCAGGACGGGCCCGTACGCCAGGACATGGCGGCCCGCGAGGTCACCGGGGACGAGAAGGACGAGTGGTGGGAGCGCGCGGTCGCGGCGTATCCGCCGTACGCGGACTACCAGAAGAAGACCGATCGGGTGATCCCCGTCTTCGTGCTGGAGTAGGTGGCCGGCGGCTGACGGAGGGAGCCCGGCGGAAGAGCCCGGAAAATCGAGCTCGGAAAAATCTTCGGTTCGGGACGCATGAACCGTCGACCGCCGGGCACCCGTGCGTCAGGCCCCGCCGCGCTCCCCCGTCGCGGCGGGGCTTTCCGCTGCCTCCGTGGCGGTGTGCCGGCGGCTTGACGCCTCCGTCACGTCGAGGAAGATCTGCTCGGCCTCGGGGACCGTGTCGGTGATGGAACGCTTGATGCGTACGGAGACCTCCTCGACCTCCTCGCTGTCGAGGCCGGGGGCAAGGTCGACGCGGGCGGCCACGAGGGTGGATTCGAGGCCGAGTTCCATCGTCTGCAGGGCCTCCACGCTGTCGATCTCGGGCTGCGCCTCCAGCAGGGCGCGGACCCGCCGGCTGAGTTCCGGGTCGGCGGCCCGGCCGATGAGCTGGTCCCGGGCGTCCCGGCCCAGCCAGAAGGCGACGTACACCAGGAGCGCGCCGATGGCCAGCGAGGCGGACGCCTCCCAGACGACCTGGCCCGTGACCATGTGCAGGGCCATCCCCACCATCGCGAGGGTCACGCCCAGCACGGCGGTACCGTCCTCGGCGACGACCGTCCGCAGGGCCGGGTCCCGCAGACCGGAGGCGCCACCGCCCTGCCGGCGCACCTGGTGGAGGGCGCGCAGCAGGGAGGCGCCCTCGGACAGCAGGGAGACGCCGAGCACGATCAGGCCCGCCATGTAGCCGTCGTACGACTCCTCGGCGCCGCTCCTGAGGGCCTCTACGCCCTGGAAGAAGGAGAAGCAGCCACCCATGACGAAGATGCCGACGGCCGCGAGCAGTGACCAGAAGAAGCGCTCCTTGCCGTAGCCGAAGGGGTGGCGGCTGTCCGCGGGCCGGCGGCTGCGGCGCAGGGCGGCGAGCAGGAACACCTCGTTCATGCTGTCCGCGACCGAGTGCGCCGCCTCGGACAGCAGCGCGGGCGACCCGGCGAGCACCCCGCCCACGGCCTTCGCCACGGCGATCACGAGATTCGCGCCCAGCGCGACCAGCACGGTGACCCGTGTCCTGCGGTCCGCCCGCGCCTTCTGCTCGGCACGGGCCTTCCGCTCGGAGCGCGGAGAGGGCTGCGGTGCTGCGTTCGCCGTGTGCTTCAGGTGCTCTCCGTGGTCCGGACGCCTCGTTGCCTCCGGTCCCGGCAGGTCGCCCCGGGAGGGTACCCGCGCTGGGTACGCCTCGCGGTTCCTTGGCGACTCACCGTCGCGGCCTCGGTCTTCATGGTCCTCCGTCCTGTTCACTCCGGCCGGTTGCCCCTGTCGGCGGTGTTCACACCGAGGTACTGACCACGCTCGCCAGGGGTACTCGTGTGCGGACACACCGGGAAGGAAGGGGCTCATGACAGTCGGCGAGGGGAACAGCGCGTACGGACGGAAGGAGTTCAGGCGGTCGAAGAGCCATTTCACGGACCGCGTCACGGCCGACGGCCGGGACGGCTGGCCGGTGGAGCCCGGCCGCTATCGGCTGGTCGTCAGCCAGGCGTGTCCCTGGGCGAGCCGTGCCGTGATCTCACGGCGCCTGCTGGGTCTCGACCACGCGCTGTCACTGGCGGTCGCGGACCCGATCCAGGACGACCGCAGCTGGCGGTTCTCCCTGGACCCCGACGGCCGTGATCCCGTACTCGGCATCCGCTACCTCAAGGAGGCGTACGACGCCCGCGAGACCGGCTACCCGGGCGGGGTCAGCGTGCCCGCGCTCGTCGACGTGCGGAGTGGTCGCCTTGTCACCAACGACTACCAGCGGATCACCCTGGACCTGGCCACCGAGTGGACGGATCTGCACCGCGACGGCGCGCCCGACCTGTACCCGGCCGCGCTGCGCGACGAGATCGACGAGGTGATGGCGGACGTCTACCAGGACGTCAACAACGGCGTGTACAAGGCGGGTTTCGCCACGCACCAGACGGCGTACGAGGAGGCATGCACGGCGGTGTTCCGGCGGCTGGCGCTGCTCTCCGAGCGTCTCGCCGGGCGGCGTTACCTGGTCGGCGACACGATCACGGAGGCGGACATCCGCCTGTTCACCACGCTCGTCCGCTTCGACGCCGTCTACCACGGCCACTTCAAGTGCAACCGCTGGAAGCTGGTGGAGGACCCGGTGCTGTGGGCGTACGCCCGCGACCTCTTCCAGACGCCCGGCTTCGGCGACACGGTCGACTTCGACCACATCAAACGGCACTACTACGAGGTGCACACGGGCATCAACCCGACCGGCATCGTGCCGCTGGGCCCCGACCTCTCGGGCTGGCTCTCACCGCACGGCCGTCAGGAGCTCGGCGGCCGCCCGTTCGGCGACGGCACTCCGCCCGGTCCGGTGCGCGAGTCGGAGGTGGTCCCGCCCGAGGGACGCCCCTGAGAAGCGAAGAGAGGAGAGATCCAGGTGGCCAAGAACAAGAAGAAGAAGATCCCCGTCGCCTACCAGCCCGTCGGGTTCCTGCTCGGCTGGCTGAGCGGCGCCCTGGCCGGGAAGGCGTTCCACACGACGTGGAAGGCCCTCCGCGACGAGGACGACGCACCCGACGCGCTGGACAAGGACCGCGGGTGGGGCGAGATTCTGCTGGCCGCGGCCGTCCAGGGCGCCATCTTCGCGGTGGTCCGCAGCGCGGTGGACCGGGCGGGCGCCACCGTTATCGAGCGCCGGACGGGGGTGTGGCCGTCGTCCGACAAGAACGGGCGGGACTGAGGCCCCTGACGGCTCTCGTCTGCCGGGCTGGCGTTCGTGGCCGGCTACAGGTCCGTTGTGGCCGGTCGCGCAGTTCCCCGCGCCCCTTAAAAGCATGGGCGCGCCCCCCGTCCCAGCGCTCCGCCATCATCACGGAGCGCCGCATCGACGCACCCTCAAGCGGCCCAGGGCCCTCAGCCCTGTTTCGGGGCAGTGGGGCGTACACGGCGCAGAGTGAAGGAGTGGCCGGCCGGGTCGGCGTAACCGCGCTCTTCGAACGGCCCGGACGGCTCCTTCGTGTCCACGGGGCGCCCGCCGAGGCCGACGACCTTGCGTTCGGCCTCGTCGAGGTCCTCGACGAGGAAGTCCAGGTGGGCCTGGAGGGAGTTCTCTGGGCGCGGCCAGCTCGGCGGGGTGGCGTTCACGTCACGGCGGAACGCCATCCGGGTGCCACTGGCGCCGCAGATCTCGACCCGGTTGGCGGTCGCGTCCGTCTCCTCGGCGTCGAGCAGCTCCTTGTAGAAGGCGGCGAGCTTCTCCGGCTCGGCGCAGTCCAGCACCACGACGCCTGTCCGTACCAGTGCCATCGTTCCTCCGTCGGTGTCCCGGGCGCGGGCGGCGGTCCGTCGGCGCCTGTGCGCTGCCGGGTACCCCGTACCGGAGAATCAGTCGGCCACCAGCCACGCACCGTCACGCATCAGGTCTCGTCCGGCGATCTCGTTCGCCTCGCGCCAGGCCTGAACGCGCCGGGGTGTGACGCGGAAGTAGAGGTACGGTGTGGCCAGTTGGCGCGGGTCGAAGCCGGTCTTCGTGGCGAAACGGTCGCCGAGGCCCTCCGGCAGGTCCGCGGGCGCGATCGCCTCGGCCGTGCCGTCGACCATCACCACGTCACGAGTGGGCCCGATGCCGAGCCGGGTCCTGCCGCCCGTTCGCAGATTGCGGCCGGTCGGGCTGTCGGCGGGTGTGGCCAGGAGGAACGTGTCGTCCTCCCACAGGAAGGACAGCGGCACCATGTACGGGGTCCCCTGCTCCGCGTCGGCGGTCGCGACCCAGACGTCCTCGTCGTGTTCCAGTCGGTGCAGGGTCTCCTGAATGCGCTGCTTCCGGGTGCGTGCCGGCTCGTTCATGACCGTGGGGCCTCCTGAGTCATCGCTTCCGTCGCCTCACCTGTATCACCCGTAATCCACGTCACACCATAGATCGTTTGTCGGGTGGGCAGTCTCGTAGCGCATTTTGAGCCTTCAACTTCCGGCTCAAAATGCGTGGTTGGAGTCTGCGAGAGGATGCGGCATGCCGCAGGACGTCCGGTTCGATCTCCCCTTCGACACCCCCGTCAGTCAGCATCTGGAACACGCCCGTGGCCGCCATCTGCGCTGGGTGTGGGACATGCGCCTGGTACGCAGCCAGGCGGCGTTCGAGGAGTACCGGTCCTGGGACCTGCCGCAGGCGGCGGCCCGGACCTACCCGTACGCATCGGCCGAGGACATGGTCGTCCTCATGAACTGGTTCTCCCTGGCCTTCCTGTTCGACGACCAGTTCGACACCGCACAGCCCGACCGGGCGGACCGGATAGCGGAGGTGGCGCGGGAGCTCATCGCGACTCCGCTGCGTCCGGCGGACACGGCACCGAGGGTGGTCTGCCCGATCACGCTGGCCTGGGCGCAGGTCTGGGCACACCTCTCGGCGGGCATGTCGCTGACCTGGCGTACCCGGTTCGCGGCCTCCTGGGGGCGGTTCCTCGTGGCGCACACCGAGGAGGTCGATCTGGCGGCCCGGGGGCTGGCCGGGACGCTGAGCCTCGCGGAGTACGCCGAGTTCCGGCGGCGCACGGTGGGCATCCACCACAGCATCGACGCCGGTGAGCGCAGCCGCGGCTTCGAGGTACCGGCGCAGGTGCAGGCGCACCCCCTGATGGCGCGCCTGCGTGATCTGGCCGCCGACACCATAGGGTTCATGAACGACATTCACTCCTTCGAGCGCGAGAAGCGCCGGGGTGACGGCCACAACCTCATCGCCGTCCTGTACCGCGAGCGGGGCTGCTCCTGGGAGGAGGCCGCCGACGAGGCGTACCGGATGACCACGAAATGCCTCGACGAGTACCTCGCGTCGGAGGCCCGGGTACCGGAGATGTGCACCGAGTTGGGACTCACCGACGAACAGCGCGAGCAGGTGCGCATGGGCGTGGAGGCCATCCAGCACTGGATCAACGGCAACTACGAGTGGGCGCTGACCTCGGGCCGGTACGCGGCGGCGAAGGAAGGGCCCGCGGCGTCGGCCGAGTTGGCGGGGAAGGGGTCCTTGGACGACCTGCTCGCCGTGTGAGGAGCCCGTGCGGGGAGCCCTGCGGCCCGACGGGTTTACGAACAGCCCGGCCGCCCCTGTTCGTTCGGCTGGGCGGAGCCCCGAGAACCTGTCCGGCGGATCAGGGCCGGACAGGCCGCAGTGTGCGGTGCGGAACGTCGCGAGGCGCCGAAACGCCCTGGCAGCGGGGCTGTTCGGGCGTTTCGGCAAACGGCGAGGTGCCGTGCGGCACGCCGCGGCGCGGTGCCGGTGCCGGCGTCGCGGTCCCGCTGCGCCCCGCAACCGCCCCGTCC
>NZ_VJZC01000363.1 GCF_009377185.1 Streptomyces spongiae | reverse complement strand
GTGCTGGAGGTCATGGGCATCACCTGGGGTGGGAGAAGGGAACGGGACGGCCCGTCCGGGATGGTCGTGGAGGCGTGCGGCGCGGAACGCGCAGTACGGGGAAGGAACTTCGGTGACTTCTGTGACTTCTGTGACTTCTGTGGGCGCAGCCGGTCAGCGGTACAGGCCGGTGCGGGGCCGGGCCCGGCTGCTCCGCTTGCGGCGCACCGCGAGAGGCGTACGGCGGTCGAGCCGGGGACGGTGCCCCGCCTCCGTGTGCCCTCCGTCCAAGGCGTTCCAGCCCCCGGCCGCGCCGGCACCGGGGTGCACAGCGACCAGCCCCGAGCGGAAGAGCCCGTGGTCGATACGGCGAGCCGCGGCAGACTCCAGTTCCTCCCGGAGCGGCCCGTCGCGCAGGATCGCACCGGGCCCGAGCAGCCCCTCGACCACAGCCAGCGCCCCGGCGACGTCACCGTGGCCGAGTCGCTCCCGGACCGCGGGCAGGGCCTCCGGGTTGCGGTGCACCGCTTCGATCGCCCGCAGGCAGGGCAGTGCCGGCCCGCCGAGCGCCACCAGCAGCTCCTCCCGGCGCAGTTGGCCCGGGTCGTGATCGATCGCCGTCAGCACCCCGTCCCGCAGCGCGATCCGGTGGACCTCGCCCCGGCACTCCACGCGGTGCGGATCGCCCCGGTGCGGATCGCCGGGCTCGGGGGCGGGGCCGGCCGCAGGTGACGAGCCGGACGCCGCCACCGGGCCGGACGCAGCCAGTGCCGCGGCGACGAGCGGGTGCAGCCGCTCGGGCGCGACGAGCCCGGCCCGCAGCAGCTCCAGATCCGGCAGCACCCGGGCCGCCGCCTCCGGTAGCACCGGAAGCGCCGCGACGTCCTGCGGCGACAGTTCCTGCCGCAGCGTCCGGAACGTCGGGGCATGGCTGTCGTCGGGGGCGACGAGTTCGAGCACGGCCCGGCTCCGCGCACCGAGCCGCACGGTGAAGGCCCCGCGAGGGCGCCCCTCCGCCCGCAACAGCAGCTCAGCCTCGGCGGCCCAACTGGCCACCGCCCACGGGGCATCGCGAACGGTGGGCCGATCCGGCAGCTCCGGCAGGTCGCGACGGGCCGCGCAACCCCACGTACCCGGCGGGCCTGGCCTGCCGGGTACGTGGGGCCGATCGGGCGGCGCCATGGATGGTGCCCCGCCCGCACCGCACCGCCGCCCCAGTTCGCCGCTGCGCCCGGCGTCCCAGAGATGCCTGTGCAGGTCGAGCCGGAAACGCCGTTCGGGATGCGGGTGCGGATGGTGACCGGGGGCGTCTTTCCCGGACCCCTCCCACAGGGCCAGCGACATCCGCTGTCCGGCGTCCGCCCAGGCCGGCGGAGTCCGCACCACCAACTGCAGCGGCGTGGCGCCGGAACCGATGTAACGGGCCAGAGAGAGGGTGAGGCCGGGCCGGAGCCGCCCGTCGGGGGCGATCCGGGGCATGTGCCAGCGGAGCAGATCCGGCGCCAGCCGACGCAGATCCGCACGGAGGCGGGTGACGAGATCGGTGCCGTGGCGGTGGCGCACGGCGCGCAGATCGAGATCGACGTCGACCCGGGCGGCGGCGCAGGCCCCCGCCCAGTCACCGACCACACGCCGTGCGGTCGCGGTCTCGATCATGGACGGTGGCACGGCGTACTCGCGCACGCGCTGCCACATCAGCAGGTGGGCCGGAATCCGGTTCGCGAAGTGATGTGCCATCAGCACTCACCTTGCGCGAACGATTCCCCCAATCCGTACGGGGAGAAGTTCTTCATCTCCCGCATCGTAACCACCCCGATGACGATCTGTCGTCCCCATAAACCGCCCAGCGGTCGTACGGACTCACCCACCGAGTTCCCTTCCTCTCCCTTCTCTGTTCTCTCAACTGACCTCGTGGGTCACACTGTTCGGGTCAAGCTGAGTGTCGCTCACCTTTTCTCTCCGTTCCCTCCTCCCCCAGGAGACACCCCCCATGAGAAGACTCTTCGGCGCCCTGGTGGCCGGTGCGCTGGCCGTCACGGGCCTCGCCACCACCGGCTCGGCGCCCGCGGCCGCCGCCGACTCCGGCACCTTCAACGTCCTCACGTACAACATCGCGGGCCTCCCCCTCGGCCTCGGCGACAGCGACCCGGAGACGAACACCCCGCTGATCGGCCAGCGTCTCGGGCCGTACGACATCGTGAACGTGCAGGAGGACTTCAACTACCACGCGTCGCTGTACGCGAACGACTCCCACCCGTACCGCACGGCGACCAGCGGCGGAGCCGCGTTCGGCGACGGCATGAACACCCTCTCGGATCACGCCTTCGAGGACTTCGAGCGGGTGAAGTGGAACAACTGCACGGGCACGAACTGCCTGACCCCCAAGGGGTTCTCGCTCGCCCGGGTCCGCCTCGCCGAGGGCGTCTTCGTCGACCTCTACAACGTGCACACCAACGCCGACGACACGGACGACGCCCTCGCCGCCCGCCGCGCGAACGTCGAGCAACTGTCGGACTTCATCCAGGCGAACTCCGCGGGCAACGCCGTGATCGTCATGGGCGACACCAACACCCGCTACACGCGCTCCGGCGACAACATCCGCACGCTCGTCAACGAGAACGGCCTCACGGACGCGTGGGTGAAACTGGTGAAGGGCGGCACGCCCCCGGCCCAGGGCAGCGACGCGCTGGTCTGCGACTCGGCGGCCCCGACCAACGACTGCGAGGTCGTCGACAAGGTCCTCTACCGCGGCAGCGACCTGGTCGCCCTCAACGCCACCCGCTACAACAACGACTGGAAGTCGTTCCTCCGCTCCGACGGCAAGCACCTCTCCGACCACTTCCCGCACACGGTCGACTTCTCCTACACCCTCGACCCGTCCCTGCGGGCGAGCGACTTCTTCGGTGGCCCGCACGGCACGGCCTTCAACGACGCGGACGACCTGCCCTCCACCGTGTCGCCGCGCACCCTCACCCTGCGCGGTGGCTCGCGCCTGGACGCGGTGTCGCTGAGCCACGGCGACGGCACGGTCCTGTCCCACGGCGGCACCGGCGGCACGGCCACCTCACTGACCCTCGCCTCGGGTGAACACCTGACCTCGGTGAAGCTGACCCAGGGCCAGAAGGACGGCCGCACCAGGCTCTTCTCCGCGGCCTTCACGACCGACAAGGGCCGCTCCCTCTCCTCCGGCACGGCGACGTCCGACGCGAAGACCTTCACCGCCCCCTCCGGCTGGCAGATCGCCGGCTTCACGGGCCGCGCGGGCGACGAGATCGACAAGCTGGGGGTGCTGTACGCGCCGATCAGCTGAGTGCCCGCACGGAAAAACTCCAGAACGGCGCCCCGGTGGGGCGCCGTTTTTCATGCCCGACCGGCGCCTCCGGCTGAGCGTTCACCTTCAATCCATTGCAACAAAAGAGTCTACAGTTCGTTGCAATGAACATAAGTCATTGCAACGATTTCTCTGCTTTCACCTGCGTGAACAGAATCTCTGCGCAACAAATCTGTTGCCTGATCTATGAATGCAACGTAGCGTTTCCGATGCAGGAAACAGCCGGAGTGAGCGATCAAGGGGGGTCAGATCATGGAGACAGCGCAGAGCCGGCAGCAGGCGGCACCCAGCGCCTTCACCGCCTTCGCCCGCTTCGTGCTCTGCGGCGGCGGAGTGGGGCTCGCCTCCAGCTTCGCCGTGGCGGCCCTCGCCTCCTGGATTCCCTGGGCCTTGGCCAACGCCCTGATCACCGTGACGTCCACGCTCCTCGCCACCGAACTGCACGCCCGCTTCACCTTCGGCGCGGGCGGGCGCGCGACCTGGCGCCAGCATGCGCAGTCAGCCGGGTCCGCGGCGGCCGCGTATGCGGTGACCTGCGTGGCGATGCTTGTCCTGCAGCAGCTGGTGGCGGAACCCGGTGCGGTGCTCGAGCAGGTCGTCTACCTGTCCGCCTCCGCACTCGCCGGTGTTGCGCGGTTCGCGGTGCTGCGTCTCGTCGTCTTCGCACGGAACCGCTCGCAGATCGCGGCCACCGCCGGCACCGCCCGTCCCGTGCACGCGACCGTGGCCCGCGCCGCGGCACTCGCCGACCCAGCGGCGCTCTGCCGCACCGCCTGACCGCAGACCCTCATCCCACAGCGAGAAGCTACCCTCTACAGGCTGTAACCTAGAGGCACTAGGTTTACTCACTGTGGAGGAACGCGGTCATGGCCCGCGCAGGACTCACCGCCGACCGCCTCACCGCGGCCGCCGCCGACCTCGCCGACGAGGTCGGGTTCGAGAACGTCACGCTGTCCGCGCTGGCGCGGCGGTTCGGGGTGAAGGACGCGAGCCTGTACGCGCACGTCAGGAATCTGCGGGACCTGCGCACGCGGGTCGCGTTCCTGGCCGGGGGCGAGATGATCGACCGTATCGCCGCCGCGGTCGCCGGCCGCGCCGGCAAGGACGCCCTGGCCGCCTTCGCCGACGCCTACCGGGAGTACGCGCTTGAGCGGCCGGGGCGGTACGCGGCGACCCAGATCCGGATCGACCAGAACCTGGTCGCCGACTCGGCCGCCCTCCGCCGCACCGCCGAGATCACGTACGGCATGCTGCGCGCCTACGGCCTCGAGGAGCCCGACCTCACGGACGCCGTACGCCTGCTGCGGAGCACCTTCCACGGCTACTGCGCCCTGGAGGCGAGCGGCGGCTTCGGCGCCCCCCGTGACGTACGGGCGTCCTGGGAACAAGCCGTCGCCGCCCTGCACGTTGCGCTGGAGCACTGGCCCCGCCGCGACCAGAAGGAGAAGGACGCATGAGTGAGCCGCACTTCGACGTCTGCGGCGACGGACCCGTGCTGCTCGTCGTCCCCGGCGGCGCGGGGCACCCCATGGGGTTGGACGCGTTCGTGGAGCGGCTCGCCGAACGGTTCACCGTCGTGACGTACGACCCGATGGGCCTCGCGCACGGACACCTCGGCAAGTCCTTCGGGGACCAGCGGGTGGAGGCATGGAGCGACGGCGCCCGGCGCGTGCTCGACGCCGTGCTGCCGGACGGCGCGTCCGCGTACGCCTTCGGGAGCAGTTCCGGCGGCATCGCCGTGCTCGACCTGCTCGCCCGGCATCCGGAGCGGCTGCGGCACGTCGTCGCGCACGAGCCGCCGTGCGTGGGCGCGTTGCCCGACGCAGCGCGGCACCTGGCGATGTTCCGGGAGGTGTACGAGACGTACCGGGCGGCGGGCATCGAGGCGGCGATGGTCCGGCTCCAGGCCGGGTTGGAGGAGCCGAGCGGGGTGGCGGCGGACCCGGAGCGGGGCCGGGCAGCACGGCCGCCCGCTGCCGAAGCGGACGCCGACGTGCGTCCGGCGACGCCCATGGGCCTCTTCCTCACCCACGTCCTGCGCCAGTTCACGGCGTACGCACCGGACCCGGTCGCCCTCCGGCGCGGCTCCGGCCGTCTCACGCTCGCCTTCGGACACGACTCCCGGGGCCTGCTCCTCCACCACACGGCCGAGTCCGTCGCCGAGGCAGGCGGGGGCGCGCTCGCGGAGTTCCCCGGAGGTCACATCGGCGCCGTCACGCATCCGGTCGAGGTCGCCGGCCGGCTCACGGAAACGCTGCTTCCGGTGGGCTGAGGGCCGCCACCTCGTCGTACGCCGGCGTCGGGCCCCGCGGCGGGCGCCCGGCCCGGATGTCGGCGACGGCTTCGAGGGCCGCGCCCAACGCCCGTCGGTACGGCAGCGAGCCCAGGCTGACGCGGCGGACTCCGAGGTCGCCGAGTTGGGCGAGGGTGGGTCCGGTGGGTGAGTAGAGGATGTTGAGCGGCACGTCGAGGGAGCGTACGAGCGAGGTGATCGTGGCCGGTTCGCTCAGGCCGGGCACGAACACGCCGTCGGCGCCTGCCTGTTGGTAGGCGTCGAGGCGCTGGAGGGTTCCCGCGCCGTCTCCCTGCCAGTACGTGTCGGTGCGGGCGTTCACGAAGAGGCCGGGCGCGGCCGACTTGGCGGCGGAGATCTTCGCGGCGTGCAGCCCGGCATCACCGAGCCCGTCCTCGATGTTGATCCCCGCGGCCCCAGCGGCGTGGAGTTCGCGGGCCAGCTCGCCCACCTCGTCCGGGTCGTCGCTGAAACCGCCCTCCGCGTCGACGGACAGCAAGAAGGGCTCCGCGCCGAGCGTCCGGGCCAGCCGGAGCGTCAACTCCCGTGTCGCCGCCGCCCCGTCGGGGAGACCCGCAGCCGCGGCGACCCCCAGGCTGGTCGTCCCGATCGCGGCGAACCCCATGCCTGCGAGCGCCACCGCGGACGCGTGATCCCAGGCGTTGGGCAGGAGCAACGGCGAGTCGCCATGGTGGAGATCGGCGAAGGAGGTCATGCAGAAACGCTAGGAGCCGGAAGTTTCGGCGTCGGCCGAACCATCCCTGTGGCAGCGGACGAACCGTCCCGGTGGCAGCGGACGAACCATCCCTGTGGCGCTCGTCACAGCAACCCCTCCCGTACCTGTGGCAACAAGAGGCCATGACATCCGCGAGACCCACCGCACAACCCGCACCGACGCACCGCCGCCGCCACGTCGCCCGCAAGCCCGTCATCGGCGTCCTCGCGGCGGCCGGCCTGCTGGCCGGGGCCTGGTACGCGACCGCCACGGCGACCACCACCACGGCCTCGACCAACGCGGCCTCCCCCACCGTGGACGGCCTCACCGCCACCACCACCGCCGTGAAGCTGCCGGCCAAGTTCCCCTACCTCTCCGCCGGCTACAACAACACCCGCGAGTGGACGCGCACCGCCACGGCCGCGGCCCCGAACGGCACCCTGCGCGTGGCGTGGCCCGCGAAGGACGGCGTACACGTCACCCCGCTGACCGCCGCCGGGAAGCGCTCGGGCGCGGACACGGTCGTGAAGGGCACCAAGGAGGTCGGCGGCCTGGTCGCGCACAACGACGGCTTCGCCCTGCTGACCCGCGTCTCCGACAGCAACAAGTGGAACGAGACGGCCGCGGCGCTGGTCCGCTACAAGAACGGCAAGCAGGCCTGGCGCACCAAGCTGACCGGCAAGTCCTCCAACGACACGGCCCCGCTCCTCGACGGCCAGCTCACCTGGAACGGCACCAAGTACGGCGCGTACTTCGTCGTCCACGGCGCGGGCGGCTTCGCCGACGGCCACTTCGGCGACAAGATGCAGTACGTCAGTTCCAAGGGCGCCAAGCTGAGCGGCGGCTGGGGCTGGGGCTGCTCCCACAACGAGGGCATCGCCCTGCACGCGGAGACGTCGGGGGCCTTCACCTCCCTCTGCTTCGACGACTGGCGCTCGGGCCTGTTCGTCTCCACGGGCATAGGCGCCCCCGACAACGCACCGGTCGTGCAGCGCGAGCAGTGCTGGGCGGGCTACTGCGGCGGCACGTTCGCCGGCCGCACCGGCGACCTGGTGAAGTCGTCCACCGGCCGCTACGCCACCGCCTTCGCCTCGCGGGGCGCGGCCTCCGCCAAGAAGAACCCGGACGACTCCAGTGGCCGCGGCTGGACGGTGAAGCCGAGGACGAGCACGCACCAGGTGGCGGTGGCGTTCCTGAAGAACCGCAACACGCCCGCGGGCAAGCCGGTCTACCTGACCAGCGCCAAGGGCACGGAGAACGTCAACGTCCGTGTCGCCCCGTACGGCAAGGACCGCCTCCTCGTCTCCTGGGAGTCCCTGAAGAACGCCAAGTGCGCCAACGGCACCTGCACCGGCACCTTCACGGGCACCCACTTCCGCCTGGTCGACTGGAACGGCAAGGCCAAGAGCGCGGACAAGGTCGTCAAGTCACGCCTCACCGGTGACATCGCGGTCCTCAAGGACGGCACCCTGACCTGGGCGTACGTCCCGGTCACCCCGTCCTACGCGACCGCCCTCACCGGGGCGTCCCCGACCGCCACGTCCCTGACGATCGCCCGCCTCACCCCGTGACCCCGGTCGCGCTGTCGCGCATCCGCTCGGCCATCCGGCGCATGACCTCCACGGGCAGCGCCGGATTCCGCGCGGCCGTCTCCGCCCCGCCGGTGTCCCCCAGCAGAGGGGTCAGGACGCGGACCGGCAGGCGGGGGTGGAGCGCGGCCGCGTGACGTACGTGGTCGTGGGGGTCCTCGAGCAGCCGCGCCGCGCAAGCGGCAGGCAGCCGTGGGTCGGTCGCGGCGCGGTACCGCACTTCGGCGCTCGGGTCCCGGCTGAGTCGCTCCACCAGGCCGGGGTCCGACTCCGGGTCGTCCAGGGCCAGCCTGCGCATGCGCGGGTTCGGGTCGTCGGCGTACCGCAGGAGGCCCTCACGGGGGAAGTTGGGATGGCCGTGCGGGCGGTCGGGGCAGGAGAGACTGCCGGTCCACCACTGCCACACCTCCATGAGCAGGTCGGCGGGTGCGTCGTCACAGGATTCGGCGAGGAAGAGGTGCACGACGCGGTCCTCGTCGCGGGCGAGCGTCGCGACGACGTCCGGCGGCAGGTGCCGGGCCCGGGCGACGCTCCTGCGCACCAGAGGGTGGGAGGAGGCGGCCAGACGGCGCATGGCGTCGTGGTCGTCGTGGAGTGCCCTGACCCAGTCGAGGGCGTGGTGGTGGATGCCCGGGTCGAAGTCGATGCGGACGCCGGCGCGCTGCTCCTCGGTGAGGTCGGCCCGTATCGACACCTCCCAGCGGACGCCGTGGTCGGGATCCTCGCCGAGGAGGGCGACGAGGTCCGGGTCCAGGCGCGGGTTGCCGGCCAGAGCGCGGCGCTCGGCCGGCTCTCCGTTCCGTGCGAGGTGTTCGGCGAGGTCTCGCTCCAGGCGGCAGGTCTCCAGCGCGTCCCGCATGACGTCCTGGCCTTCGAACACCGACCGGGGCATCGGGTGCTCCTGGTGGTGCAGCAGCAGGGCCCTCGCGCGCACCCCGTCATGGGGATCGGTCAGCAGAGCCTCCCGCGCCGAGGCGACGAGGTGCGGCCAGGCCGCCCGGCAGGCCGCGCACCGCACACCGCCGTCGGGGTCGGCGGCCAGGGCCACCGACAGGGAGGCGGGCAGGCACTTGAGGCGGGCGGTCTCGGAACGCACACGCGGGGACGGATCGGCGGCGAGCCTGTGGCAGGTGTCCTCCGTGAGTTCGTCCCAGCGGTCCGCGGCCAGCATGGTGAGGATCCACCGATGCCGTTCGTCCTGCTCGCCGAGGATCACGCGGGCCCACTGCTCGGGTGAGACGTTCGGCTGGTACTGGGCGGTATCCTGCCGGAGCTTCCAGTCCGGGTGGGCGAGGGCCGCGTCCACGACCTCCGTCGGCAGCGCGCAGTACAGAACGTACGGGGATCTGCCCAGCAGGCCGACGCGCAGGTCCGGCGGAGCCGCCGGGTTGAGCGAGAGCCCGCAGGCCCACGCGTCGAGCAGTTCCTCTGTGGGCTGCGGCCCCTGGAGCAGCCGTTCCCAGGCAGCCTCCCGCTCCTGCGGTGTCTCCCGGGCGGCGGCCTGCGCGGCCGCCTCCTGCCGCTCCTTGATCCGGTCCTCGGCGATCAGCCGGACCGAGTCCCCCTCGTTCGTGACCGCCACCAGCGCGTCCCCGTCCGCCGCCACAGTGAGGAACTCCGGCTGCCCGGCCGGCCCGCCCAGCACTCCGGCGAGATCCCACTCCGCGGTGAGCCGGACGCGGGTCCAGAGCCCGCCCGCGCAGGGTGCCCCGTCGCCGGCGACGGAGATCAGGAACACCCCGTCCGCACCGAGGACGCCCGTCTCGGACGCCAACCGGTGCCACTGGCGGTTGACCTCACCGGCCTGATCGGGCCGGTCCGCCCCGGCCTTCACCGTCGGCTCGACCTCGGACCCGATGACACGGCGCCATGCGACGGCGGGAGGAAGCACCTCCTCGACCCGCCAGTCACCCACGATGTCCAGCCCGGCGCGGCGCAACAACTCCGCGAGTTCGTCTCTCCCACCCCTCATGGGAGATCATCCTGCCCGACGGGGCTCCCCGGCGCCGACGTCCACTTGGAAGTCGCCCAACCTCACGCGGACTTCGGTTCCTTCCCTCCAGCGGACCGTCAACTCCCCTGTCCCGTCCGCCCGCACGGTCACGGTGTCCGCCAGGGGCACGGGGTCCGGTTCAGCGGTGAGGCGGGCCAGCGCGACGAAGAGGGTGTCCCCGTAGCCCGTGAGGCCCGTGAGGTCGTCGCTCAGACCGAGAACAGGCGACAGCTCCGCCCGCACACCGTCCCCCGCCGACCACCCGGTGACC
>NZ_VJZC01000362.1 GCF_009377185.1 Streptomyces spongiae | reverse complement strand
CCGGGCGGCGAGCGCGTACTTGGCGGGTGCGCTGCGGAGCCCGGCGGCGGCCGGCAGCGCGTCGACGCCGGTGGCCCGCCGCCCCGCCCCGGTGTACGTGGCGCCCGTGCCGTCGGGGCAGAGGGCCACGTCGTGGACGGTGGCGTGCAGCCGCCGGATCCGCGGCCGCTCCGCCAGGTCGTGCTCCACCAACGCCTCGAAGTCGCCGGAGCGGATCATCTTGTAGCGCAGGGGTGCGATGTGGCGCCGTAGGGCGGCTCCGTGTCGACTGTGGACGCGCAGCCACTCCCAGGAGGCCGTCACCGCGGAGTCGTAGCGGCCAGTGCCTTCTTCCCAGAAGCACCACGTCCGCCGCGGTGCCCGCAGGGGCTCGGCCAGCGCGTCGACCAGGACGACGGACACCGCCGGCCGCTGGGCCGTGTCCGTCGGCAACCGGTGCGCCAGGGAGAGTCCTGCGGCACCGCCACCGACGATGACGATGTCCGACTCGACCACGTCCTCCTCCTCGAAATCCTCCTCCGCCTTCCGCCCGGCAGTCCCGCTGCGGCGGAGTATTCCGGCCCGGCCCCGCCGACGGATGCGCGCCACGCTGGTCCGCCCCGCGACGCTGCCCGCCGAACGGGTGGTCGGCGGGGGCATTCGGTGCCCGGGCCGCGGCAGACCGGCCGTGGCGGGGAAGGCATCGGCGCATGCGGTTCGCAGGTTTCCGGCGCGAGCGGACGGGATCCGGGAAAGCCCCCGCGTCCGGCAACGCTGTACGGGGGAGATCCACGGGCGCCCCGATGGTCCTGGAAGCGCGGAGTCGGGCACCCACCGGTTGCTCCGCGCCCCGCGGTCTTCCTCGCGTGGTGCCCGGCAGGAAGCCGCCGCCCGGCTGAATCACCCCAGAAAACCCCTTCATGGGCTTCGTATCGACGAGAGGAATCGGGATGCGCACCAGCAGGGCCCATGACACTCCGGATGGGACCCGGCGACCGCCGCTCAGCTCTGCCGAGGGTCGGCCAGGGCCGCCCGCCTCGCGCCCGGCCGCCGTGGACGCCGACGTGCCGGCTGCCGTCGGGCATTGCCTGGAGCAGATCATCGACGAGCGCCTCGCCCACTGCACGTCGCTCGACACCGTCTTCGGTGAAGATCTGGCCGCTCGGCTCGCCGCCTTCACCTTGCAGGGAGGCAAGCGGAACCGGCCGCAGCTGCTGTGGTGGTCCTTCCGCGCGGCAGGGGGCGACAGCCGGCACACCGCGGCCGTACTGCGGATCGCGGCGGCCCTCGAACTGCTGCAGACCTGTGCGCTGGTGCATGACGACGTGATGGACGATTCCGCACTGCGCCGCGGCCGCCCCGCGCTGCACTCGGACGTCGGCCACCAGTACCCCGCGGCCGGTCCCGACTTCGCCAAGGCCGCCGCGATCCTCGTCGGCGACCTGGCGCTGGCCTGGGCGGACGACATCGTCGCCGGTGCGGCCCTGCCCACGCCGGTCGCCGACGCCGTACGGGAGCTCTGGCGGGTCATGCGCACCGAGATGGTGGCCGGGCAGTACCTGGACCTGCACGGCCAGGCGACCGCGGTGTCCTCCGCGGCCCGCGCCGTGCGGATCGCCTGCCTCAAGAGCGCGCTGTACTCGGTGGAACGGCCGATGCTGCTCGGTGCCGCGCTCGCCCGGGCCGACGCGCGGACCACCCGTATCCTTTCGGCGGCCGGACGCTGCGCGGGCATTGCCTTCCAGCTCCGTGACGACCTCCACGGAGTGTTCGGCGCACCGCACGCCACCGGCAAGCCCTCGGGCGACGACATCCGGCAGGGCAAGCCGACCTACCTGGTCGCCCTCGCCCGGGCCAGGGCCGGGGCGAGCGGCGACACCGAGGCGCTGGCCGTGCTGGGCGGGTGTGTGGGCGCCGGCCGGCTGACCGAGGGGCGGCTCGCCGAGGTACGGGGGGTGCTGGAGCGCACCGGAGCCCGCAAGGTGGTGGAACGCCGGGCGGAGCGGCTCGGCGCCCGAAGTGTGCAGCGGCTGGCGTCCGCCGCTCTGCGGGAGCCCGCCGCCGGGCGGCTGCGGGAGCTGCTGCGGGCCGCTGCGGGCTGCGGGGTCGATCCGCAAGCCCGCGCGGCGGACAACCGGCGCGAACTCCAGGGCACCGGGCGGGGACAGCGATGAGGACGGTGCGCGGCCGCACGGACCACGTCGTGGTGGTGGGCGCGGGCCTGTCGGGCCTGTCGGCGGCTCTGTACCTGCTGGGCTCCGGCCGGCGCGTCACCGTCGTCGAGCGCGACGCCACGCCCGGCGGCCGAGCCGGACGACGAGCCCTCGGCGGCTACCGCATCGACACCGGACCGACCGTGCTCACGATGCCGCAGATGGCCGACGAAGCGTTCGCGGCGGTCGGCGAGCGCCTCGCCGACCGCGTCGACCTCATCCCGCTGCACCCCGCCTACCGGGCCTGCTTCGCCGACGGAAGCGCCCTGGACGTGCACACCGACGCCGCCGCGATGGAGGCGGAGGTCGAGCGGTTCGCCGGAGCCCGGGAAGCGGCCGGCTACCGGCGGCTGCGCGCCTGGCTCAAGCGGCTGTACGCGGTGCAGATGCGCCGGTTCATCGACGTCAACTTCGACTCCCCGCTGGGCCTGCTGACGCCCGACCTGGCGCGCCTCGCCGCCCTGGGCGGCTTCGGCAGGCTGGACGCGCGCATCGCACGGTTCCTGACCGACGAGCGCCTACGGAGGGTGTTCACCTTCCAGTCCCTGTACGCCGGTGTCGCACCGGCCCGTGCCCTGGCCGCCTACGCCGTCATCGCGTACATGGACACCGTGGCCGGCGTCTACTTCCCACGCGGCGGAATGCACGCCCTGCCCCGTGCCATGGCCGCCGCTGCCGCCGCTGCCGGCGCCGAACTGCGCTTCGGCCATGACGTCACGCACCTGGAAAGGCCGGGGAACCGGGTCACCGCGGTCCGCACGACGCATGAGCGCATCCCGTGCGACGCCGTCGTCCTCACCCCCGACCTGCCCGTCGCCCACCGGCTGCTGGGCCGCCGTCCGCGTCGCCCGGTCCCCCTGCGCTACGCCCCGTCGGCCGTCGTCCTGCACGTCGGCACCACCCGCACCTGGCCGCACCTCGCCCACCACACGCTGTCCTTCGGCGCCGCGTGGCAGCGCACCTTCGAGGAACTGACCCGGACCGGTTGTCTGATGACCGACCCGTCCCTGCTGATCACCCGCCCCACCGCCGGAGACCCCGGCCTGGCGCCCGAGGGACGGCACCTGCACTACGTCCTGGCACCCTGCCCCAACACCGAGGTCGGAATGCCCGCCACGTCCTGGGCCGGGCTCGCTCCCCGATACCGCGACAGCCTCCTGGCCACCCTGGAGCGTCGTGGGATGACCGGTATCGCCTCCGCCATCGAAGAGGAGTGCCTGGTGACACCCGCCGACTGGACCGAGCAGGGCCATGCCGCAGGCACGCCCTTCTCGGCTGCCCACACCTTCGCCCAGACCGGCCCCTTCCGCCCCCGCAACCTGGTGCGCGGCGTCGACAACGTGGTGCTGGCCGGCTGCGGTACCACCCCCGGCGTCGGCGTACCGACCGTGCTGATCTCCGGCAGGCTGGCCGCGGCACGGATCACCGGGTCCCCGTCCCCGTGCCGCCGGCCGACGCGCGCCGCGGCCGTGCGAGGCGAGGACCGATGAGCCACCGTGAACTCGACGCCGCCGGCATCACCGACCCGGCCCTGCGCGCCGCCTACGAGCGGTGTCGAAGGCTCAACGCCCGCCACGGCCGCACCTACTTCCTGGCCACCCGGCTGCTGCCCGTGG
Source organism: Streptomyces spongiae (assembly GCF_009377185.1). Lineage (GTDB taxonomy): Bacteria > Actinomycetota > Actinomycetes > Streptomycetales > Streptomycetaceae > Streptomyces > Streptomyces spongiae. The sequence goes on along the minus strand of NZ_VJZC01000362.1, from coordinate 6,376 downwards.
CGCGCAGGCCGGCTGTGCACGCGCTGTACGGCTTCGCCCGGTGGGCCGACGACATCGTCGACGACCTCGACGAGCCGGCCACGCCCGCGCAGCGCGCGGCAGCCCTCGACCGGCTGGAGGTGCGGCTGCGGCGAGCGCTCGACGGCTCCCCTCCGGCCGGTGAACCGGTGGTCCTCGCCGTCGCCGACACCGCCGCCCGCTACGCCATCGATCCGGCCCACTTCACCGACTTCATGGCGTCGATGCGCAGCGATCTCACCGTCGGCGCGTACGCCACCTACGACGACCTGTGTCAGTACATGCATGGTTCCGCCGCGGTCATCGGGCTGCAGATGCTGCCCGTGCTCGGCACCGTCGTGCCCCGGGCCGAGGCGGCGCCGCACGCGGCCGCGCTGGGCGTGGCCTTCCAGCTGACCAACTTCCTGCGCGACGTCGGTGAGGACCTGGACCGCGGCCGGGTCTACCTGCCGGAGGATCTGCTCGCCGCCCACGGTGCCGACCGGGACCTGCTGCGCTGGAGCAGGCGCACCGGGCGCCGGGACCGGCGCATCACGGCCGCGCTGCGGGCCGGAGAGGAGATGACCCGGGCCGTCTACCGGCAGGCCGCACCCGGTCTCGCCATGCTGGACCCGGTGGCGCGCCCCTGCATCCGGACCGCTTACGTGCTCTACGGGAGCATCCTCGACGCCATCGCCGACGACGGGTACGCGGTAGTGCACCGGCGTGCGGTGGTCCCCCGGCGCCGGCGCGCGGCCGTCGCCGCGGACGGGCTCACCCGGCTCGCGGCCGCCCGTCTCGCCGCGCGTCGCCACGACAGATCCGCCCCCACCGTCACGACCGGTTCCTGCCCGATCCTCGCCGAGGAGCCCGGATGAGCCCCGACCCGAGCCCCCGCAGGGCCCGCTACCCGCTGCGTCTGCGCCGCCGCCCGGTGCGCTGGGAACGCCAGGTGCCCACCTGGCGGCAGGCACGGCCCGCCGTCATCACGGGAGCACTCCAACGCGCCCTGGCCCGCCCGTCGGGCAACTGGTTCGTGGTGGGTGCCACCGCCGACGTCACGTCCACTCGCCCGCTGTCGGGCACCGTCGCGGGCACGGAGGTCGTCGTCTGGCGCGACGCGCGCGGGCGCCTGGTGGGCGGCCCGGGGCAGTGCCCGCATCTGGGCGCACCGCTGGCGGACAGCCCGGTGCGCTGCGGCACCCTGGTGTGCCACTGGCACGGTCTGTCCCTCGACGGATCGGCGTACGTCGGCTGGGAGCCGTTGCCCGTCCACGACGACGGCGTGCTGGTGTGGGTGAGGCTGGACGCGGTCGGCGGTGAAGAACCCACGCGCGCTCCGGTGGTGCCGGTCAGGCCCGCGCCGGCGGCATCCGTGCACGCGGTCTGGACGGGCGTGGGGACCTGTGAGCCGAGGGACGTCGTGGCAAACCGCCTTGACCCGTGGCACGGCGCGTGGCTCCACCCGTACTCGTTCGTGGACCTCACCGTCGTCCGGGCGCCCGGTGACGGCCAGGACGACGACACCTTCGTCGTCGACGTCTCGTTCCGTTTGGCCCGGCGCGTTGTCGTGCCGGTGCGGGCGGAATTCACCGCCCCCGAGCCGCGCACGGTGCTCATGCGGATCACCGAAGGTGAGGGAGTCGGGTCCGTGGTGGAGACACACGCCACCCCTCTGGGCCCGGACGGGCTGGGCCGACCGCGCACCGCCGTGGTGGAGGCCGTCGTCGCCACCTCGCAGCGGCCAGGCTTCGCCCTGGCCCGCGCCCTGGCCCCGGCCCTGCGCCCGCTGATGCGCACGGCGGCGGGCCGCCTCTGGCGCGACGACCTCGCCTACGCCGGTCGACTCCGCGATCTGCGGGAACGCGGCATGAAGGAGAAAGGGACCACGATGGCGAAGAACACGGAAAGCAGAAAGAACACCAAGGACACCAAGGACACCAGGCACGCTGAGAACACGAATGAGACAGGCAACGGCAAGGGCGAGAAGCTCGTCCAGGGCGACGAAGTCACCTGGAACAGCCACGGCAGCACCACGGAAGGCACGGTCGAGGGAGAGATCACCCGACGCACCGAGGCCGCCGGCCGCACCGTGGACGCGTCTCCGGATGATCCGCAATACGAGGTGCGCAGCGCCAAGTCCGGCAAGCCGGCCGTCCACGACCCGTCCGCGCTGCGCAAGAAACGAACCGGCGACTGATGCAGACGTTCCTGCCCCACCCCGATTTCCGGCAGACGGCCCTGCTCCTGGACCGGCGCCGACTGGGCAAGCAGCGCGTCGAGGCACTGCAGGTCCTCCGCGGCCTCACCGTCCCCGGCTACGGGTGGCGCCGACACCCGGCCGTACGGATGTGGACCGGGTACGAGGAGGCACTCGTGCGCTACGGCCTGGAGATCTGCCGGGCCTGGCGGGCGCAAGGGCACCAGGACAGCTGCGCCGCCTCCCTGGTCGCCGGGCTGGCCGCGTACCGCCCGGGCACTCGGGTGCGTGACCAGGCGGAGCTGGCGGCCGCCGGTGAGCTGCCGCCCTGGCTCGGCGACGAGGCGTTCCACGAGAGCCACCGCTCGGCACTCGTCCGCAAGGACCGGGACGTGTACGCGAGTCAGTTTCCCGGTGTGCCCGACGACCTGCCGTACGTGTGGCCGACGTCGGACCGCGAGCCTCGGCACGTGCCCACGGGCCGGTGAACCGCGCGGCAGTGCCCGGCTCGGCGCGGGCATGCCGGCGCGGCCGCGTAGCCCGCCGCTCGGGACCGGCTGGTCACGCGACTGACCAGAAGGCACCTGCCCCGAGCCCTGAGTTCGGCTAACCGCTGACTCCGGGCCACTTCCATGTGTTGGTACCGGACCACCAAGCGACAACTCCGACGAAGACCAAGAAGAAGAGGGTCACAAACAGAACGCAGCCGCACGCGACAGGTAGTGCCCGGACCCGCAGAGCCCAGCCATCGAGGGCTGGTCGGCGTCCCGGTGTCACGCCGCGCAGAACTCGTTGCCCTCAGGGTCCCGCAGCACCCACCACCGGCCCGCGGGCCCCTTGTCCACCTCGCGGACGCGGGTCGCGCCCAGGGTTTCCAGATGGGAGACCAGCTGGTCCAGGCCGTCGGCTTCCGCGTGGATGTCGATGTGGAGGCGGTTCTTCACCGTCTTCGGCTCGGGTACGTCCTGGAAGAGCAGGCGACGGCCCTTGCCGATGCCGGTGAACGGGTCGTAGGGGTCCTCGGGGTGGCGTACGGCCGCGTAGCCCCGGAAGACACGGTGGCCGTTGTGCTCGGCGACCGCCGCCTCGGGGAGGGCCTCCGTCGACAGGAGGTGGTCGATCAGCGCGGTCGGGTCCTCCACCTCGTACTGCAGTGCCGCGGCCCAGAAGTCCGCCAGTGTCTGGGCGTCCCGGGTGTCGATGACCAGTTTCCAGTTCAGTGGGCTCAGACTCATGTAACTGGTTATATTGGTTACGAGGGGTCGTCGTCCACAGTCTGGGGGTGTCGCGCGTGTCCGGCATGGTGCTGCGGTCCCACTCCGGGGCCTCGTACCGGTTCGACCCCGGTGCCCTCTGCCTCGAACTGCTCGTCACCGGAGGGCCGGGTGCCTTCCGCAGGTTCGAGGTGCTCCACACCCCCGCCGACCTGGTCGCCTGGGCCGAGCGGTCGAGGCTCACGCCCACGCCCGCGCTGGATGTCACGGAGCGGGATGTGGCGTACGCCCGCCGGGTCCGGGACTCCCTGTACCGGGTCGCCGCCGCGCGGATCTGCGGCGGGCTGCCGGAGTTCGGGGTGGCGGGCGGGGGCCGCGAGGATCTCGACGTCATCAACGAGGCCGCCGCCCGTCCGCCGCTGGTCCCCGCGATCGGGGGCGACGGCGAGCGGCGCGAGTGGGCCGGAGTGGCCGACGGGGCCCAGCTCGTCTCCACCGTCGCCCGCGATGCCATCGAGTTGCTCACCGGGCGGTACGCCGAGCGCGTCCGGATGTGCTCCGGCGAGCGCTGCTACCTCGTCTACGTCGACACCTCCCGGCCCGGCCGGCGCCGCTGGTGCTCCATGGAGCACTGCGGCAACCAGCACAAGGTGCGGGCCCTGCGCGCCCGCCGGGCCGGGGAAGGACCCGGGCCCCGGGAAGAACTCCAGGAAGGGTGATCGTCATGCCCACCGGACTCACCAAGGACGCCGGCTGGCAGATCGGTGTCTCGCGCACGCTGCCCCAGTCACCGTCCGTCGTATGGGAGTTCGTCAGCGGGGCGGACGGGCTGGCGCTGTGGCTCGGGACCGGCGCGGAGCTCAGGCCGGAGCCCGGCACTCCGTACGAGACCGCCGCCGGCGTGAGCGGTGAGGTGCGCGGCTACCGGCCGGGCGACCGCATCCGCGTCACGTACGGCGAAACCACCGTCCAGGTCGCCCTCACTGCCGCCGCCGGAGGCCGGACCGTGCTCCGCTTCCACCAGGAGCGGATGGCGAGCGCCGAGGAGCGTGAGCGGCAACGTGCGCACTGGCAGCGGGTGATGGAGCGGGTCGCCGCCGCGCTCGACGAGCGGTACGACGCGCTCCGCTGAGTCACTCCGACTTCGGGTCCACCGTCGCCTGGTGTTCTTCCGCGAGGTGTTCCTCCGCCTTCAGCCACGGCAGGAACTGGGCGCCTTTGCGCCAGCCGCACGTGTCGCACTTGATCGTGCGCTGGACGCCCGCGCGTTCGACCCGGACGGTGTGTTCGCGCCCGTGCTGGTCCCAGCGGGTCACCTTGCTCGTGTTGATCTCCAGCATGACGCCTCCTGGCGACGCTCGGTACTCCAGGGGTTGTTGAGCCTTCTGTTTGTCTGTGCCGCCAAGGAGTGTGCAGCAAGACCAACATCAACGGGGTGTTGGGGGGCGGTGAGTTCGGACTCAGAGGGGTTTGTGGGTGGGTTCGTCTCGTCTGCCGGGTTCGGGGTGGTGGTCGGGTGCGGGTGCGTTGTGGTTGCTCGCGCAGGTTCCCCGCGCCCCTGTCGGGGCTAGCTGATCGTCCTCGGCAGGCGCAGGCTCAGCGTCACCGTCAAAGCAATCCCCGCCAGTTGGACCAGGAGCGTCGTCACCAGGGCGTCGCCCATGCCCAACTCCGGCACCAGTGACAGGAACAGGGTGCCCAGGGTGGCCACGCCCAGGGCGAGGGCCGACTGCTGGGTGGTGACCATGACGCCGCTGCCGACGCCGGCCCGTGCCGACGGGACCTCGGAGAGGATCAGCCGCAGGACGATGGGGAGTTGGAGGGCCTGACCGGCGCCCGCGATCGTCATGCCGGGCAGGAGCGGCAGCCAGGTCAGGTCCGGCCAGGTCCGCCACGCGGCGAACGCCATCAAGGCCACGCCCACCGCCTGGATCAGCCCGCCCACGGTCACCACGCGGGTGCCGTACCGGGCGACCAGCCGGGGACCCGCCAGCGAGACGAGGAAGAACGACACCGCCATGGGGGACAGGGCGAGACCGGCCTCGACCGGCCCCAGTCGCGCACCCTCCTGCAGCGCCACCGCGATCACGAACATGAACCCGCTGAAGCCGATCGAGAACGGCACGATCATGACCAGGCCCCGGCGCAGGGAGGTGAGGGCGAAGAGGCTGGGTGGCACGAGGGGCGTCCGGCCCAGGCGGTCCTCCCTCCGCTCGACCAGGTAGAAGGCGAGGGCCGCGACCGGGAACGCGGCCAGCGACAGCCACGTCCACAGCGGCCAGCCCGCCGCCCGCCCCTCGGTGAGCGGCGCGAGGAGGGTCAGCAGGGACACGGCCAGCAGGACCGTGCCGGGACCGTCCACGGGCTCCGGGCGCGACGAGCGGGTCTCGGGCACGGCACGCGCCGCCAGGACCAGGCCGAGTACGGCGACGGGCACGTTCACCAGGAACACCGAGCGCCAGCCGGTGCCCGCGATGTCCGCCGCCACCAGGACGCCGCCCAGGATCTGCCCGGCCACCATGGAGAGCCCGGCCGTCGCGCCGTACAGGCTCATCGCCCGGGCCCGGGGCGCGCCGGAGGTCGTCGCCTGGATGGTGGCGAGCACCTGCGGCAGCATCGCGGCGGCCGCAGCGCCCTGGGCGACCCGCGCCGCCACCAGTGACCAGGCGTCCGGGGCGAGTCCGCAGGCCAGCGAGGTCAGCCCGAAGGCGGCCATGCCCCACAGGAAGAGCCGGCGTCGGCCGAAGAGGTCGCCGAGGCGGCCGCCGAGTACCAGCAGGACGGCGTACGAGACGCCGTACCCGGCGACGACGAGTTCCAGGACCGCCTCGCTCGCGGCGAGGTCGCGGCCGATCGTCGGCAGGGCCACGTTGACGATGAAGAAGTCGATGAGCGGGAGCGCCGCGCCGAGCAGGACCGTGAAGAGGCCGAGGCCGCCCAGCGCGGAGGGCGGGGTGGTCGGGGT
>NZ_VJZC01000361.1 GCF_009377185.1 Streptomyces spongiae | reverse complement strand
GTCACCAGCCCCTTCCGCGCATCCGGAGAACCCGGAGAACACTTCCCTCAGAGATACAGCCCCGTCGAGTCCTCGGACCCCTCGAACCGATCGGCCGCCACAGCGTGCAGATCCCGCTCGCGCATCAGCACGTACGCGGTGCCCCGGACCTCGACCTCGGCGCGGTCCTCCGGGTCGTACAGCACACGGTCGCCGGGCTCCACGGTCCGTACGTTCTGTCCGACCGCGACGACCTCGGCCCAGGCCAGGCGCCGCCCGACAGCCGCCGTCGCGGGAATCAGGATGCCCCCGCCGGAGCGCCGCTCGCCCTCGGCGGTGTCCTGCCGCACGAGCACACGGTCGTGCAGCATCCGGATGGGCAACTTGTCGTGGTGGGTCTTCTCGCTCACACCCCGAACCTACCTGCCTTCGCGCGATTCGTACGCAGTAGGGCCGCCCTCGGGCCTGGCCGACGACACCCGCACCCCCCGGAATCAGCCCTTGCGGCGCCTCGTACCGAGGGCGAGCAGCCCGACGACTCCGACGACCACGAGGGCGACCGGCACGATGCGTTCGAGCCGGGGCCGGCCGTCCTCGTCCACGACCTGTCCCTTGACGTCGGTGACCACGCGGTTGACACCGACGTAGGCCCGCCCGAGCGTGTGGTCGATGTTCGAGACGACCTTCGCCTTGGCGTCACCGACGATCGTCTTCGGGTGCACCCGGACGCCGATCTCGTCGAGCGTCTCGGCCAGCGCGTCGCGGCGGCGCCTGATGTCCGCCTCGATCTGCGCCGGGGTTCTGGTGTCCGAGGTGTCCGCCACCGCGCTGCCTCCCTGTCGCCGCATCCCCACCTGCGGGACTCCGCCCGCGGGCTCTTCACGGACAGTCTGTCAGCTCGACACGGCACCACAGTGTCAGGACCCCCTATTACGCTCGGTTCCGACACCCGTATCCGCTATCAGCTACGCGCCATGCGCCATCCGCACGAGGAGACAAGTCCGATGAGCGAGCGACTCCAGCCCGGGGACACCGCCCCCGCCTTCACCCTGCCGGACGCCGACGGCAAGGAGGTGTCGCTGGCCGACCACAAGGGCCGCAAGGTCATCGTCTACTTCTACCCGGCCGCCCTGACCCCCGGCTGCACGAAGCAGGCCTGCGACTTCACGGACAACCTGGAGCTGCTGGCGGGCGCCGGCTACGACGTCATCGGCATCTCCCCCGACAAGCCCGAGAAGCTGGCGAAGTTCCGCGAGAAGGAAGACCTGAAGGTCACACTCCTGGCAGACCCCGACAAGAAGGCCCTCGACGCCTACGCCGCCTTCGGCGAGAAGAAGAACTACGGCAAGACGTACATGGGCGTCATCCGCTCCACGATCGTGGTGGACGAGGAGGGCAAGGTGGAGCGCGCCCTGTACAACGTGCGGGCAACGGGCCACGTAGCGAAGATCATCAAGGACCTGGCCATCTGAGGCTCACCCCTTACTTCTGACGACAGCGGCCCGTACCGACGAGATCCGGTACGGGCCGCTCCGCATTCCGTGCGTGACCGTCCGATTAACGGTTCGTTACTCCGTACGAGACTACGAACGGGTGGCCGGAGCGGAGGGGTCGATGGGGGCGAGCGCGTACACCAAGAAGCGGCTGGAGGAGGCGGCTCGGGGGGCGCGGACGTTGTCGGAGGCGTTGGAGAGGTTGGGGGTGGATCCGAAGAGCTGGAAGAGGCGCTACGTCTTCGAGCGGATGAAGAAACAGGGAGTAGACGTCTCGCACTTCGAGCGCGAGGGGGCCAAGTGGACGAGGGAGATCCTTGAGCCTGTGGTCGCCCAGGCGACGAGCCTGAACGAGGTACTACGGCGGCTAGGACTCGACTCGGTGGGCGGCCACCACACTCACATCTCCCGGCGCATCAAGGCCTACGGCATCGACACCTCGCATTTCACACGGGTGGTCCGCACCGAGCGACAGAGGTACAACCAGCGCCGACGGACCGCCGAAGAGATCCTCATCGAGGACACATCGGTGCACGCCACGCGCATCCCCAGCACTCGGCTCAAGAGAGCGATGCGTGAGCTGGGCCTGGAGGAGCTCTGCGCTCTGTGCAGAATGCAACCGGTGTGGCTGGGGGAACCGTTGCCGCTTGAGGTCGACCACGTGGACGGCAACTGGCGGAACAACCGACTCGAGAACCTGCGGTTGCTCTGCCCCAACTGCCATTCCACGACGGACAGTTATCGAGGCCGCAACAAGGGGCGCGCCAGGGGACGGACCTCATGACCAACGGCGTGCAGTACACCCACGAGCGGCTGGCCGAAGCTGCCGCACAGTGCTCCGACATTGACGAGGTCATTGCCTTCTTCGGCACCCGGCCGTACGGCTACCTCCGTGGGTACCTCATGAAGCGGTTCAGCCACTTCGGCATCGATATCTCACACTTCCGCCCCTGCGGCAGGCGCCCCCGGCCCTCGCAGGACGAGCTGAAAGCGGCCGTCGCAGAGTCAATCTCCATCTCGGAGGTGCTGCGCCGTCTGGATCGCCCGAACAACGGCTCGCAACGCGCGCAGTTGCACAGGTGGATCACCGAGGCGAACCTCACCACCTCGCACTTCCTGGGACAGGCGCACCAACAGGGTAAGCCCGGCACCAACACCAAGCGACCTGAGGAAGTTCTCGTACGCCACGACGGCATACGCCGAACGTCGACCAGAGCCATACGCCGCGCGCTTCGCGAGGTCGGAGTAGCCGAGGAGTGCGCCCGCTGCGGCATCGGCCCTGAGTGGCTCGGCAAGCCCATGACCCTGGAGGTCGACCACATCAGCGGCGACTGGAGCGACGACCGGCGCGAGAACCTGCGGCTGCTCTGCCCAAACTGCCACGCGATCACCAGCACCTGGTGTCGAGGTGGCGGCCGACGTTCCCCTCAAGCAAGCCCACCGATGACAGGTACCATGGCCGTGCACGCGGCCGTGTCGTAACTGGCAGCCGAGCGGCGCTTAGAACGCCGTGGGCGAAAGCCCGTGTGGGTTCGAGTCCCACCGGCCGCACATACAGAGGGGCCGTCCACCCGGACGGCCCCTCCTGTGTCTCAGCCCGGCACCTCCGATATCACCGGCACAGTTCGATATATCGGATCGCGTGAGCCAGACGCGAGCTGACACGCTGCCCCCATGAATGAGGCGGAAGCGCTGCTCCTCGGTGGGCGAGCCGGAGTTGGTAAGACGACCGTGGGGTGGGAGGTTTCGGTGGTGCTGCGGGAGGCTGCGGTCTCGCACGCGATCATCGATGGTGACTTCATGGGGCAGGTGCATCCGGCCCCGGAGGGGGACCCCCACCGATCCGCGATCACGGAGAGCAGTCTCACCGCCGTGTGGGCGAACTTCGCCCGACACGGGTACCGGCGGCTGATCTACACGAACACCGCCAGTGTGCTGCCCGAGGCGACCGGCATGTTCCAGCGGGCCATGGGGGCCGAGGTGCGGATCGTACGGGTCCTTCTCACCGCCTCCGATGCCACCGCCCGCGAGCGGCTGGTGCGCCGCGAACTCGGCTCGGAGCTGGAGCATGAACTGCGAGCCAGTGCGCGCAAGGCGCGGCTCCTGGACCAGCGCGTCCACGCGGAGACCGTGCGGGTGGCGACGGACGGGCGGACCGTCGTGGACATCGCGCGTGAGGTGGTGGCCGCCACGGGCTGGTCACAGGCCCCTCTCGGGTAGTTCAGTCCCGCATCGCCTCGGCGATCCTCTCCGCGAGGGCGGCCTGGTCCTCGGCGGGGATCAGCAGGTGCTCAGGCCGGCTCACCGCCGCGAACTGTTGCTCCTCGAAGGGCACGCCCGGTGGCAGCGGGGCCAGGTGCCAGTGGATGTGGGAGACGCCCTGGTTGCTGCCGAAGCTGAACACGTAGAGGCGTTCGGTGGGGACGAGGTCGGTGAGGGCTCGGCCGAGGCGGTGGATGCGGCGTTAGAGTTCCAGGTACTCGGCCTCCGAGAAGTCGTCGACCACGCGTGTGTGGTGTTCCACGGGGGCCAGCAGCATGTAGCCGTAGAGGCGTTGTGGGACGGGCGGGAAGATCACGCATACGTCGTCGCGGTGGACGACCAGGTCGTCGGGGCCCCGTTCACCTCGGACGATCTCGCAGATGAAGCATCGGCCGTCCCTGTTGTCGCTCTGGAGTCGGGCCGCGTACTCGGCGGTGTCGACGGGGACGGTCGGGTATCGGGGCATCCGGTCACTCCTGCCAGACGGTGCGGACCTGTTCGGCGTACTCGGCCGCCTGCCTGAATCCTGCCCGGGCGGCTCCGGGTACACGGGACGCGTCGAGGGGGTTGCGGCCGAAGGCGCGGCGGGCCGCTCGGTCCGGGACCAGCAGGGCGGCCCGGGCGCCGCCTGTCATGAGGGCGGCCACCTGGTCGGAGGTGCTCTGGCTGGCGCCCGGGCCCTTGGGGATGGGGGCCAGGACGACGACCCGTCGGCAGTCGTGCACGAGGTCGGCGTTGGTCGTGGAGCGCACTCCTCCGTCCATCCAGCGCCCCGCGCCGATGGTGATCGGCGGGAAGAGTGGTGGCAGGGCGCACGTGGCCGACATCGCCCGTACCAGGTCGACGCCGCTGTCGGCGCTGAAGCCGGTCGGTTCGCCGGTGAGGGCGTTCACGGCGAACAGTCGTACCGGCCTCTCCGGCCACTTCTGGACAGGCAGTTGAGGGCCGATGGCGTCGAGGACGTCGGTCTCCGACACGTCGCGCACGGACAGTGCGAGCCTGCCCAGGCGCTTGACCATGGTCTCCGGGTCGCGTGAACCGAGCGCGGCCCACAGGTACTTGACGGTCATGGCGAGGGTGAAGTCCACGTCCAGCAGGGCCCGCGTCCGGTTGACCTGTTCCCCGTACAGGTCAACCGGCGCTGCCCCCGTGGCCAGGTCCACCGCCAGCAGCCCGCCGGCCGACGTTCCGGCGAGCACGTCGGCACCGCCGAGGTCCACCCCGGCGTCGGCCAGTCCGGCCAGCATGCCGACCTGCCATGCGTACGCGGCCAGGCCGCCCCCGCCCAACACCAGTGCCGTGTCCGCCACGTTCCAGCCTCCCGTTATTGGGGACCACTCCCCGTTTCCTGCCCGGCGGACGACGCTAGCACGGAAACGGCAGAAACGGGGAGTGATCCACGTTTCCGTGTGGGGTGAAAGCGCGCAGACAAAAGGGCCGGCCCGGGAGGGGTTTCCTCCCGGGCCGGCCCTTCACCGCGACCGGCGCGGCACGCTCCGGCTCAGCCGAGCAGTTCCCGCACCACCGGCACCAGCGCACGGAACGCCTTGCCCCGGTGGCTGATCGCGTTCTTCTCCTCGGGGGTCAGCTCGGCGCACGTTCGGGTCTCCCCCTCCGGCTGGAGGACCGGGTCGTAGCCGAAGCCGTTCGTGCCGACCGGGGTGTGGCGCAGTGTGCCCCTCAACTGCCCCTCCACCACTCGCTCGGTGCCGTCCGGCAACGCGAGGGCGGCCGCGCACGCGAAGTGGGCGCCGCGGTGTTCGTCGGCGATGTCGCCGAGCTGGGCCAGCAGCAGGTCGAGGTTGGCCTTGTCGTCGCCGTGCCGGCCGGCCCAGCGGGCCGAGAAGATGCCGGGGGCGCCGTTCAGGACGTCCACGCACAGACCGGAGTCGTCGGCGACCGCGGGCAGGCCCGTGGCCTGCGCCAGGGCGTGGGCCTTCAGCAGCGCGTTCTCCGCGAAGGTGACGCCGGTCTCCTTGACGTCGGGCACGTCGGGATAGGCGTCCACGCCGACGAGTTCATGAGCGAGAGCCGCGTCAGCGAGGATCGCCCTCAACTCGGTGATCTTTCCGGCGTTACGGGTGGCGAGGATGAGGCGCGTCATGGCCACACAGTACCGACGGAGCCGCGGGGCGCGCCCCCGTCAAGGGGCGCGGGGAACTGCGCGACCAGCCACACAGAACCCGCACCCGACAACCCAACAGAAACCCGGCAGCCGAGACGCCCCGCCCAGCCTGCGCAGCTACGGCGTGCAGACCTTCGTCAGTTCACCCGCCGCGTCCGTGACCGGCGTGATGTCCGGCGTCTCGTCGCCGCTCTTCACGGCGTCGCGGACGTTCGTGACGGCCTTCTGGAGGTCGTCGACGGCCTTGTTGACGTCGGTGTTGTCGGTCTTGTCGCCGATCTCGTCGAGGTTCTTGTCGATGGAGTTCAGCGACTCGTCGATCTGCGTCGGGTCGTTGGACGCGTTCTCGACCGCCTGCTGGAGGTCGGTGACGCTGTCGGCGATGGCGTCGGCGGTCTGGACGCAGTCCAGGGCCTTGTTGACGGCGTCGCACCCCGTGGCAAGACCGGTCGTCAGCGCGACTGCTGCTACTGCGGCGGCGATGGTCGTACGACGTCGGCGGCGGCTCGCGGCCATGGAACTGTCCTCCTAGAGTTCAGGCCTGACGGCCCCCGTGCGATGCGGTGCGGATAGTGGCCGGACGTACGGTGGTGTGCCGTACGCCCGTACCGGTAGGGACGCCAAGGGGGTGCGCCGTGGTTGCTCACGGCGCGAAGCATTTCTTGGTGCGCCCTTTACCTTTCCAGGACCGTATCAAGTGCCTTCTGCTGCAGTGACGCCAGCTCCGTGCAGCCGGACACCGCCAGGTCGAGCAGCGCGTTGAGTTCGTCGCGGGCGAACGGCTCGGCCTCCGCGGTGCCTTGGACCTCGACGAAGCGGCCGTCGCCGGTGCAGACGACGTTCATGTCGGTCTCCGCCTTCACGTCCTCCTCGTAGCAGAGGTCGAGGAGGGGGACGCCGCCGACGATGCCCACGGAGACCGCGGAGACCGTGCCGGTGAGGGGCTGCCGGCCGGCCTTGATCAGCTTCTTGCGCTGCGCCCACGCCACGGCGTCGGCCAGTGCCACGTACGCGCCCGTGATGGCGGCCGTGCGGGTGCCGCCGTCGGCCTGGAGCACGTCGCAGTCGAGGACGATGGTGTTCTCGCCGAGCGCCTTGTAGTCGATGACCGCGCGGAGCGAGCGGCCGATGAGGCGGGAGATCTCGTGCGTACGGCCGCCGATCTTGCCGCGTACGGACTCGCGGTCGCCGCGGGTGTTGGTGGAGCGGGGCAGCATGGAGTACTCGGCGGTGACCCAGCCCTCGCCGCTGCCCTTGCGCCAGCGCGGGACGCCCTCCGTGACGGAGGCGGTGCAGAAGACCCTCGTGTCACCGAAGGAGACGAGGACGGAGCCCTCGGCGTGCTTGCTCCAGCCGCGTTCGATGGTGACGGGGCGGAGCTGGTCGGGCGTACGGCCGTCGATTCGAGACATGGCGACGAGCCTAGCCGCACATACGGAAGGGGTTCCTCCCGCCGTTGCCGGTCTGTTGTGGGAGGAACCCGCGTCTGTGCTGCGGGAGGTGCCCCGCGTCCTTGCCCCGGCCGCCGCGGGCCGGGCTCACATCAGGTCTTCGATCTCCGCCGCGATCGGGTCCGCGTCCGTGCCGATGACGACCTGGATCGCCGTGCCCATCTTGACCACGCCGTGTGCGCCCGCGGCCTTCAGTGCGGCCTCGTCGACCTTGCTCGCGTCCACGACCTCGGTCCGCAGCCGGGTGATGCAGCCCTCGACCTCTTCGATGTTGTCGATGCCGCCGAGCCCGGCAACGATCTTCTCCGCCTTGGTGGCCATGTCCTTCTCCCTGATCCGAACCGCTTGCCGCAGTGACCAACACTGGTCTACACCACGGAACCGGGAGTCGCCAAGCCACCCCGACCGCCACCCTGACCGCCGCCCCGGCCATCACTCCGACCATCACCCCGACCGGCGGCTTGCCCCTCAGAACCCCCGATTCGGAGTGATTCGCCGCCTTACGTACCGCCGTTGACGAACACGCAGCGCAACGCATTCATCACCGATCTCGCGGGTTCCTTATCTCGCCTTCACCGTGCTACAACAGGTCTACACCAATCAGTGGTGTAGACCACACGGTTGCTGCCCTCCCCGTACGGCTTTCCTCGATCGCCTTCCCCCGGCAGCACCGGTATGCACATGTGGAGGAACTATGAGCACCGCCACCGCCACGGCGGCCCCCGCCAAGAAGTGGGGTTCCGGTCTGCTGCAGGGCCTGCAGAAGGTCGGCCGCAGCCTTCAGCTCCCGATCGCCGTGCTGCCGGCGGCGGGCATCCTGCTGCGGCTCGGCCAGGACGACGTACTCGGCAAGGACGGCCTCGGCTGGCTCAAGGTCGCCAAGGTCTTCGCCACCGCCGGCGACGCCGTCTTCGCCAACCTGCCGCTGCTGTTCTGCGTCGGCATCGCCATCGGCTTCGCCAAGAAGTCCGACGGCTCCACCGCCCTCGCGGCGCTGGTCGGATTCCTGGTCTACAAGAACGTGTTGACAGCGTTCCCCATCACGGAGGCCAAGGTCACCAAGGGCGCCGACGTCGCCGCGACCTACAACGACCCCAAGGTCCTCGGCGGTATCGTCATGGGCCTGATAGCCGCCGTCACCTGGCAGCGCTTCCACCGCACGAAGCTCCCCGACTGGCTCGGCTTCTTCAACGGCCGGCGTCTCGTCCCGATCCTGATGGCCTTCATCGGCACCGCCGTCGGCGTCTTCTTCGGTCTGGTCTGGGAACCCATCGGTGACGTCATCACCAGCTTCGGCGAGTGGATGACCGGTCTCGGCGCGTTCGGCGCGGCCATCTTCGGCGCCATCAACCGCGCGCTGCTGCCCGTGGGCATGCACCAGTTCGTCAACACCGTGGCGTGGCAGGAGATCGGCTCCTTCAAGGACGCCACGGGCGCGGTGTGGCACGGCGACCTGCCGCGCTTCTTCCACGGCGACCCGACCGCGGGTCAGTTCATGACGGGCTTCTTCCCGATCATGATGTTCGCGCTTCCCGCCGCCGCTCTAGCCATCACCCACACCGCCCGCCCCGAGCGCCGCAAGGCCGTCGGCGGTCTGATGGTCTCCCTGGCCCTGACCTCGTTCGTCACCGGCATCACCGAGCCGATCGAGTTCGCGTTCATGTTCATCGCGCCGGTCCTGTACGTGATCCACGCACTGCTGACCGCCCTCTCCATGGCCGTCACCTGGGCCCTGGGCGTGCACCACGGCTTCAGCTTCTCGGCCGGCGCCATCGACTACTTCCTGAACTGGGGCCTGGCCACCAAGCCCTGGATGATCATCCCGATCGGCCTGGTCTTCGCCGCGATCTACTACACGACCTTCCGCTTCGCGATCATCCGCTTCAACCTCCCCACCCCGGGCCGCGAGCCCGAGGAGGAGGTCGAGGACCTCACCAAGGCGTGACAGGACTTCCGTACGTACTCCCGTACGGGACAGAGCGAGGCCCCCGGGACCAGGACAGGTGGTTCCGGGGGCCTTCGGCGTCCAGCGTACGCGGTCTCGGGCCGCGCTGAGGCCTGGTGCTCAGATCTCGTACGACACTCTCGGCGCCGCCAGTTCCACCGGGCCGTCGTACACCGCGCGGGCGTCCGTGAGGTTGATCTGGGGGTCCGTCCACGGCGGGATGTGGGTGAGGACGAGGCGGCGGGCTCCGGCGCGGGCGGCCGTCTGGCCTGCCTCGCGGCCGTTGAGGTGGAGGTCCGGGATGTTCTCCTTGCCGTGGGTGAACGCGGCCTCGCACAGGAACAGGTCGGCGTCGCGGGCGAGTTCCTCCAGCGCGTCGCTGATGCCCGTGTCACCGGAGTACGTCAGGATGCGGCCGCCGTGCTCGACGCGGATGCCGTACGCCTCCACGGGGTGGGCGACCCGCTCGGTGTGGACGGTGAAGGGGCCGATCTCGAACGTGCCCGGCTTGACCGTGTGGAAGTCGAAGACCTCGCTCATGGAGGAGGCGGACGGGGTGTCGGCGTACGCGGTGGTCAGGCGCTGTTCCGTGCCCTCCGGTCCGTAGACGGGGATCGGGTCGCAGCGGCCGCCGTCGTGGCGGTAGTAGCGCGCCACGAAGTACGCGCACATGTCGATGCAGTGGTCGGCGTGCAGGTGGCTGAGGAAGATCGCGTCGAGGTCGTAGAGACCGCAGTGGCGCTGCAGCTCGCCCAGGGCGCCGTTGCCCATGTCGAGAAGCAGCCGGAAGCCGTCGGCCTCGACGAGGTAGCTCGAGCAGGCCGATTCCGCGGACGGGAACGACCCCGAGCAGCCGACGACGGTGAGCTTCATAAGAGCTGGAACCTCCGCGCTGGCAGATGGTTGGCGACGGGAACGGGGGTCGGACGGGGGGGCGGGCA
>NZ_VJZC01000036.1 GCF_009377185.1 Streptomyces spongiae | reverse complement strand
GGGTGTGACGCCATGCGCTGTCGAAGATGCCGTCCTCGGTGGGGAATCGCTGACCGATCCCGCAGGAGCATTCCCAGCCGTACGGGAGCGGGGCGGAGTCGGTGCGGGTCGCGGTGGCGACGACCTTGGCCCCCCTGTGATGCCCGTGGAAGGTCCCGACCCAGAGGGCGGGGCTCGCCTCGGTGGTCATGCGGTTCTCCTTGGTGGGTGACTGGTCAGAAGAGGCAGTGAGCAAGGCGGCCGCGAGGGCGGCCGGGACCTGGAAGTGGCGCGACTCAAGCGTGAACATGGCCGACTCCGGTGACGGTGGCGCGGCCCGCTCGCCAACGAACAGGACCTGGACGACGCGCTCTTCGGCCCCTACGACGAGGACGCGAACGGCGAGGAGTGATCCCGGCGGGCGCCGGTACGGAAGGTCAGCCCTCCGCGCGTTCGGTACCGAGGGCCGAGGATCACCGACCAACTGCCCGCCGACAACCCGCCGTCCAGCACCGGTCGCCGGCATCCCGCCGGAGGCCGCCAATCACCAGCCATCTTGCGAGTACGGAGGATCCATGGGCTGGCGTCACAACGCGGGTCCGGCATGCGCGGGCCGCCGTCGAGCGGGCCGCTCGTCAGGCGGCCATCTCGCTCAGGTTCGGGCCGAGGCCGAAGCTGCCGAACAGGCCCGTCGTGCGGTGCCGTGCGCCGGGTGCGGTGCGTCGGATTCGGCGGGCTTGTGCACGGCGTGCGCGACCTGGCGCTCTGCCGAGGCGGAGATCCGCGAGGCGGTACTGACGGCGGCCGCCGGGCAGGCCGAGGTGGACAACCTCAGCGACGTCGAGCGGGTGGTCGTCCAGGCCGAGTCGGCCCTGCGGCGCGAGGTCGAAGAGGCGAGTGCTCGCGTTCGCGCTGACGGAGCCACCCTTGACGAGGTGGCGTCGTTGGCCCGGCTGATCGCGGAGACCGCGGTCTTCACCTCCCGCCGTTCAGCCTTGGCCCTGCTGGCTCACGGCGAGGTGGCCGCGGCGGAGGCCGACCTGGCGTTCGCGGCACGGATGCGCGGTGCGCACCGGTACCGCACGCGTGCGGATGCCGAGCGTGCGGCGGACGAAGCCGCCGAACAGGCCCGCGAACGCACGGCGCGCTCTCTGCTGTCGGAGCGGCTTTCGGTACTCCGCACCCGGTGGCACCCTGCCGGCGCGGGTGTCACGCACGGCCCGCTCCGGCCTGCATGACCGCGGTGCGGCTCGGCCGCCCGGGCCTCTCGTGGCGCGGAGTCGAAGGCCGACGCACCGGATCGGGCCTACGGGTCGGTGCCGTCGACCGCCGCCGCGTGAAGCAAGCTCGGCGGACGAACCGCCCGCACCGCATCGCCGCCGGAGGTGGTACGGCTCCGGGCCACAGTGCGCACGACCGCACCGCGTCGACCGAAGCGCGGCCGGTGTGCGGTGCGCCAAATGGGTCGGCGTACCACCCGCGGGTGATCTTCGTGTGCGGCGCACCGCACCGGTGCGCCGCGGTGCGGTTTGTGGCCGGCGTCCGCACCGCACCACGTTCGCGCACCGGTGCGGTGCGCGGCCTTGGCGGTCCGCACCGCACCGGTGCGGGACATGATCCAGTTCCGTCCAACCGGGGCAGGTGCGGGGCCGTCGGACAGACGGTACGGGCAGCCGAGCCGACGACGACGGCGCTCCCCGGGCGTCACACAGCGTGTCCGCGTGCACCCCTTGTCGAGGTACGGGAGCAGTACGGCAGACCCCTTGTCGAGGCGGCGGTCGTGTCGGAGGGACCTCTTGTCGAGTTCCGCGCTGTACCCCTTGTCGAGTTCGGCCGACAGCGCCCGTGACCCCTTGTCGAGTCCTGCGTCCTGGCGCTGTACCCCTTGTCGACGGCCTGACCACCCCTTGTCGAGTCGGCCAAGGAGCGGTTTCGCCGTGCCGAGCGTGGCCTCCGGCCTTGTGGCGCGTGCGGGACAGTGCTCCGCCGACCTCGGGGGTGCAGGCGGATGCAGGCCCGGGGGACGGAGATCTCTCCTCCCCCTCTCGGCGCTGTGCGGTCACGGTCCGTACGGAGGGCAGGCGGGTCGAGCGGCGCTCCTCCCGGTGGTGCGCCGAGTCGGCCGGGGCGGTGCGCACGGGTACGCACTCCTCGGTGCGGAGCCGCTGCGCACCACCGGGAGGAGCCGGTACGCGACCGCGCACGGACCGCACCGCACCACCGCACCGTCAAATGCCGTGCGGCTGTGCGGTGCGCACCCGCCGGTGCGCGCACCCCTTGTCGGCGCCCCTTGTCGAGTGGTGCTCACCCCTTGTCGCCGATCCCCTTGTCCGACTCGCGGTGTCCTCCGCCGTCGTGCGTTTTGCCTTGACAGCTTCCGCTGCGCGCCGTGATCAGGCCGACGACAAGGGGGGTCCGGAGAGCGTGAGCGCCATCCCAACCGGATGACGTGAAAGGACGGACACGGACGTGGCCACCAAGAATCACGGCTCTTTCGCCGCCGGCTCCTCCGAGTCCGAGTACGGCTCCAACGGCACGGTCCAGCGCATGAACCGTGACTGGGAAGTCCTCTGCCGCGACCTGCGTGCCGCCGACCACGTCGCCGCCTGGGCGGCACAGCACCCGGAGTTCGACGGGATCGCCGCTCCCCAGGACGTGATCGACCGGCTGACGGCGTTCCGCCGCCGGGGCGACTTCGACGGGTACGACCGCGCTCTCGCGGTGCTTCTCGAGCGGGCCACCGCGGAGACGTTCGACGGGCAGCTCGCCTGGCGGATCGTGGTGCGCGCTCTGCTGCCCAAGGCGATCTCTATCGCGCGGACGCAGATGCATTCCGCGATCGACTGGGACGACCTGATCTCCACAGTCCTCAGCTGCCTGTTCGAGGTGGTGCGGACCTACCCGGTCGCGCGGCGGCCGCACGGGATCTTCGCGAACCTCTCCATGGACACCCTCTCGCTCGCCCAGACGACCCTGGCCGCCGACTTCGACAGCCGCGGCGAGTTGCGCAGGATCGCCGCTTCGGTGTCTCCGCTCGCCGGCGACCGGCGCATCCGGGTGATGCCTCCCGCGGTGGAGGATCCTCACGTGCAGGCCTCGCTGGCCGAACTGCTGGCCCGCGCGGCCGAGCTCGAGCTGGTGGGCAAGAACGAGCCGGAGCTGGCCGCTGACGATCCCCGCGCAGACCTTCTCGCTCTCGTGATGTGGGCGGTCGATGCCGAAGCACTCACGGTCTCCGACGCCCAGCGGATCACCGACTACTACCTGGCTTCCTCGGACGATCCGGGGCGTCCAATCCGTACCACCAGGGCCATGGGGGCCGAGGGCGCCCGCCTGCGCCAGCGCGCCAGTCGCGCGGTGCGGCCGCTGCGCTGCGCCGACCTGGACGCCTACTACCTGGCCGCGGCCTGAACTTCGTCCCCGCTGGATGTCACACGGCGGGCCAAAACCACACCCCTAGTGGTTGATCGGCGCCCAGGCGCACTCATCCCCCCTCTACTGATCCGAGACCGGGAGTACCGCTGTGTCCACGCTTCCCCACCCGCATGGTCCCTCTGTCCCACCGCTCGACGACGACGAGGAGCGCGTCGCCCGGGCCCGGCGTCGTCTGACCGGGCTTGCCACCGCGCTCGTCCTGAACCCGCTCGACCGCCAGGTCCACGCGGACCTGCGCGACTTCATGGACAGCGAGTCGGAACCGGCACTGCAGTCCTGGGAGGCGCTGTTGTCCCGCAGTCCCGACGAACTGCGGGAGCGGATCAGCGCCCTGCTCGGCAGCCAGGTCGCGCGGAGGGCATCGTGATGTTCCGCCGTCGACGAGCAGTACAGGGGGACTGGGCCGAGCCCTCCGTCCAGGACGAGGCCGTCGGACACCACACCGCCGAGGACGACGAGACCGGCTGGCAGTCCAGCGTCGCCGGCATGTCCGGGATGGCCCGGCTCGCACGCTTCGGCATCTGGGTCGTCATCGCCGCCGGCCCGCTGCTGGGTTCAGCTGCCCTGCTCTCCTCCGCATCTCCGAGTCAGGGAGCGACCAAGACCGCCCCGCAGACCCGGCAGGCCTCCGACACCGGGCCGTCCGGCTTCGCCCAGCTGTTCGTCGCGGCCTACCTGGAGGCGGGCGAGGGCACGGAGGCGAACCTCGCCCCGTACTACGCCGGCTCGGTGGCACTTACCCACGACCCCGGCACGCGTACGGCAACGCGCACCGCGGCGATCGGCTCGCACGAGATCAGCCCGGGCTACTGGTCGGTGACCGTCGCGGCCAGCATCGCGGCCAAGACCTCGAAGGACTCCTACCGCGACGCGGGCGTTCAGTACTACCGGGTCGCGATCCAGGCGATCGGCCCGCGCTCGGCCGGCGGGGCAATCGACACCGGCGCGGAGGTCGGGTACACCGCGGTGTCGCTGCCGGCGCAGGTGGCCGCTCCCGAGGCACTCACGCCGGGCGGCCTCGGCTACGGAACCTCCCGCGGCAGCGGCGCCTCGGACCCGGCCACGCAGACCGCGGCCGCGTTCCTCAACGCCTTCCTTGCCGGGAACGGCGAGCTGGACCGCTACACCTCCCCCGGCGTCGAGCTCCAGCTGGTCGCTCCCGCGCCCTACACCGAGGTCAAGATCACCGACGTCGAGGACAACTCCGGTGACAGCGCCGACCAGAAGGTGCCGGCCGACGGCTCCAAGCGGCAGCTGCTGGTCACCGTCGACGCCACCGACAGCGACGGCAACACCTTCCCGCTGGCCTACGCCCTGACTCTGCAGGCCCGTGCCGGCCGCTGGGAGGTCTCCGCCCTCGACGACGCCCCGGCGCTCGGCCCGAGCAGCACGCCCTCCGCCGTCCCCAGCGCGCCCACCACCTCCGACGACTCGGCGACCTCCTCGCCGTCGCCGTCGGTCTCCTGACCCGATCTCACGAAAGGCAACGCACATGCATCCCCTGTCCGACCCGAACACCGTCGTGTTGGCCGGCGACATCATGGACTGGGCCACGCTCAAGACGAACCAGATCATCACCCTGGTAAAGCTGGTCGTCAGCGCCATGGCCCTGGTCGCGATCGCCATGGCGTACTGGAAGACGAAGAGCTGGGTGGCCACCCTGGTCGCCTTCCTCCTCGCCGCGCTGGTGCTGTGGGGCATCGTCAACCTGCCCATCCTGCAGAACAAGGTCGGCTCCGAGATCGAGGACACCGGCTCCGCTCCGACGTCGCACGTCCTCCAGCTTCCCCCCGGCTCGTCCAGCGGGCGGTCGCTGTGAGCGCCTCCGAAGAGGAGCTGGTCGGCCACTCCTACACCCGGGCGCGCAAGCACCCGCTGGTCATCGGCAAGCTCCCGGGAGCCGGACGGCTCCCGGGAGGCCCCTACACGATCACCCAGATCGTGACGATGGTCGTCGTGTTCGCGGCGCTCACCCTGACGCAGAGCCTGTGGGCGCACTTCGGGGTCGGCAACGTCGTGATCATGATCGCGTTCCCGTGGGGGCTGGCGCGGGTGCTGCGCTACGCGCGGATCGACGGCCGGGATCCGGCACGCGCCCTGCGCAGCCTCCTCGTCTACACCTCGACGCCCGCGGATGGCCGGCTCGCGGGCCGGCCGCAGCACACGCCGCGGCCGCGTCTGGTCCGCGGTCACTGCACCGTCCGCATCCTCGCGCCCTCCTCTGCCGCGCCGGTGCCGCAGAAGGCGCCGGCCGCTCGTGCGGCGACGCTGCCCGCCTCCGCCCAGCCGGCCCGCCGGCCGCAGCCCGTGCCGGCCGCGGCCGCCGTATCCACCCTGGCCGACCGGCCTCACGTCGCCCCGCGCACCCAGCTGGAGGAACTACTCGCCTCCCTCGACGCCCGGCGCTCCGCCCAGTAAGACCTGCCTTCTCTCATCGAGGACCGACGCCATGCGCCTTCCTGTCCGTCACGTCAGCGGCCACCTGATCTGGACCACCAACGCCACCGTGTGGGGCGTATGGCGTGTCGACACCGACAACTACACGCACGCCTCCCGCTCGACGAAGAGGGAGCGGCTCGACGCGCTCGAGTCACTGTTCAAGGCGCTGCGCGGTGAGGTCCTGCTGCTGAGCCTGTGCCCGCAGGTGGACGCGGCATCCGTGGTCAAGCGCATGACCTCGGGCGTCGACTGGGACAAGTCGCCGGAGTACATCGATCTCAGTCTGAAGGTCCTGGACCAGCTGGAGGAGCTCGAACTCACCGGCCGGATCGACTTCATGGCCCTGCCGCTGGCCCACACCGACTTCAAGCAGACCACCCGGGCCGTGGCCTCCTCGGCGCAGGCAGAAGTGATGTCCGCCCTCGGACTGCCGGTGCCGCCGGTGAGCGTCCGCGAGGAGGCTGAACGCCTCAAGCAGGCCCGCCGTATGTCCGCGTCCTGGCCCTCCGGTATCAGGCTCCGGCCGGCCACCGAGGCGGAGATCCTCTGGATCTATGGACACAGCGCCCGCCGGGGCCTGGAGGAGCCGCTGCTGCCGGAGGACGGCGCGCCCCGCGCCCTGCGCAGCCGCGGCCACACCGTCGCTGCCCACACGCAGGTCATCCTTGACGAAGGCGGCCGTGGCGACCGGGAGGGCAAGGGCCCCACCAACCCGTTCCGGCGCCGGTACTTGAAGGCCACCACCGAGCACGGCTCCAGCTACCAGGCCTTCTCCGTCCTGTCCGAGATGCCCGAGGCGTTCCGGTTCCCCGGCAGCGAATACCTCGCCGCCCTGGACGACTTCGGCTTCCCCGTCGACTGGATGGTCCGGATGCACATCGAGTCCGGTTCCACGGCCGAGCCCAAATCCCGTAGGCAGCAGCGGGAGCTCGCCCACCAGCGCAACGAATACGAGGGTGAGACCGCGGGCGTACCGGCGTCGTTGGACAAGGCGAGCTTCTCGCTCGACGAGTACCGCGACCGGCTGACCTCCTCCTCCACCGAGGTGGAGATCCGGGCCTCCATCGCCACCTGTGTGTGGGGAGCGACCCCGGACGAGGCCAACGACAAGGCCGCCTCCCTGCAGAACCACTTCGGCGGCAACGACTACACGATGGTGCGTCCGATCGGGGACCAGGTCGCGCTCTTCCACGCGATGCTCCCCGGCACCCGCACCCCCAAGCCCCTGCTCGACTTCACCCAGTACATGCTGGCGCGCGACTTCGCGATGGCGATGCCGTTCTGCGGCGCCTCATTGGGCGACGACTCCGGCTCGCTGTACGGGCTCCAGCTCAACGGCGGCGGCGTGCGGCCAGTACTGATCGACTTCTCGCACGGCCCAAGGGTCAACGCCTCCGCCTCCGCGGCCTTCGTCGGCGAGCTGGGATCCGGCAAGAGCGTCGCCATGAAGACTGCGATGTATTCCGTCCTCTCCACCGGCCACCGCGAGGGGTACGCCAACAGCCGCGGCCGCGCCCTGGTCATCGACCGCACCCCACAGCAGGAGTGGTCCCGCTTCGCCGCCGCGTGCCCCGGCACCACCCAGATCATCCGGGTGGACGAGACCGCCGGCGTCAGCCTCGACCCCCTGCGCGTCTTCCGCGGTCCCCGGGCCGCGCGGTACTGCGAGAGCTTCCTGACCCCGCTGCTCGACATCGCGTCCATGTCCATCGAGGGCGTCACGCTCGCCGAGGCCATCGAGGCCACACGCCTTGGCCCCAACCCCAGCATGACCTCCCTGAT
This sequence comes from Streptomyces spongiae, assembly GCF_009377185.1. Classification (GTDB taxonomy): domain Bacteria; phylum Actinomycetota; class Actinomycetes; order Streptomycetales; family Streptomycetaceae; genus Streptomyces; species Streptomyces spongiae. The sequence continues at coordinate 30,999 of NZ_VJZC01000036.1, read as the reverse complement.
CAACACCCTGGCCGAGCGGGCCAAGACGGTCGACCCGGACGAGCCCAACGACGCCGCCGTACGGGCCGCGGCCAGCGAACTGGTGCGCACGATGCGCGCCCTGGCGAAGAAGGACCTCGGGAAGGTGATCTTCGACCCGACCCTGCCGGTCGTGCAGATCACCAACGCCGACTCGATCGTGTTCGCCGTCGACCGGCTCGGCCTTCCCAGCAAGGAAGACCTCTCCGAGCACCGTCTGCCCTCGCTCGAGGTGGAGAAGAGGTTCGGCTGGCGGCTCATGTACCTGATGACGGCCCTGTGCCGGGAGATCGCGTTCGCCAACCCCCAGGAATTCTGCGGCGTGTTCCTGGACGAGTGCTGGTGGCTGACCTCGAGCGCGGAGGGCTCCAACCTGCTGCTCGAGATCATCGCCGACGGGCGCAAGCACAACGCCGGCGCCTTCGCCGGCAGCCACGACCCGTACGACATCGGGCCGAAGAGCGAGATCGGCGACAAGATCCGCGCCCTGCTGAGCCACATATTCGTCTTCCGCCACCGCAGCAAGCCGTTGGCCGCCCGCTGCCTGGAGTTCATCGACCTGGACCCCGCGGACCCGGAGATGATCAAGCTCATCACCGAGAACCTCAGCCCGCTCAACCTCTCCGACGCCGAGCGGCAGCTGCGCGCCGGCGAATGCCTCTACCGCGACCTGCGCAAGCGCATCGCCGGCATGAAGGTCCTCATCCCCGCCGACGAGCTGGCGGCCGAGGCGATCCACACCACCCCCGGCCAGCACGAGGACACAGGCGCCGCGGTCGAGGTACTGCCACTTGAGGGGGCCCTCGCATGAAGCCGCCCCGCCGGCCGCGGCTCTCGCGGCGCGCCCTGCGGATCTGGCTGATCGCCATACCGCTGGCACTGTTCCTCGCCCTGGCCGGGACCGTCGCCTTCGCCGACCCGGAGCCGAACCCGGCGCCCGGCACCGTTCCCACGGCGCCCGGGTCCACCCCGTCCCCGACGCCCGGGACCGGCGGCAGCGCGGACAAGCCGAGCGACGACGACACCTACGACCCGATGCAGCCGCGGCCCGGGGTCACCCCCGCTGCGAACCCGGACAACAAGCCGATCGATGACCTGAGCAAGACCCCGAAGGACGCCAGCGATGGGTTGTTGCAACCCTTCAATGTCACCGACGAGTACGGCGTACCCATCTCCGCCTACAGCGTGGACGCCGACACCGGCGACTGGAACGACATCGACCTGAAGCTGTGGAACATCCTCGCCCAGCTGTTCTTCGGCGTGTGCAAGTGGTTCATAGGCTTCAGCTGCTGGTTGATCGACTGGGCGCTCGGCTTCGGCCTCGCCAAGATCATGGTGGGGCCGGCCGACGACATCGCCACGACCCTGCGCGACCAGGTCATCAACCGGCTCGGCCTGCCCGGGCTGTTCCAGGTCTTCGCGTTCGCCTACGGGGCCTGGCACATCCTGTTCAAGCAGCGCAGCCGCGGCTTCGCCGAGGCCGGGATGTCGCTGGTGGTAGCCGCGCTCGCGACCACCGTGCTCCTGTCGCCGGCCCAGGTTCTGCTCGGGACACACGACGAACCGTCCCCGGGCGGGTCGACGATGCTGCTGTCCGAGGACGGGCTGCTGGGCAAGACAAGAGACTTCTCGCTCGAGGTCTCTGCTCTCATCCTGTCGGACAACCCCGACGGGCAGGCCACGTCCAAGGACGTGAGCCGCCCGATAACCAACGCCCTGGTCGACGCGTTCATCGTCAAGCCGACCCAGCTGATGCTGTACGGCAAGACCTTCGAGGGCGAGTGCGCGAAGGCCTTCGCCCAGGCCTCGCTGATCAAATACAACTACGAGCAGCGCGGCCTGAACTTCTTCGACGCCGAGGCCAACCTGCAGAACACCGAAGGCGGGGCCACCTACAACGACCAGCTACTCAACGCGGGCGAGCACTTCACCAAGGTCTGCAAAGTCGAGGACGGCGACGCCAAGAAGGCCTCCGCCGACCAGACGTTCTCCGCCGCGTTCGTCGCCCTGGCCGCGGTCATCGTGTCGATCCTGATGGTCCTGGTCACCGGCGGCTTCCTCGTCTCCCAGGGCTGGGTCGCCTTCGAAGGAATCCGCGGCCACTGGGCCCTGGCCGCCGGCATCCTGCCCGGTGGCGGCCGCGCCGTGCTGTGGCGCTGGTTCTCGGCAATCACCAAGGCGATCCTCGGCGTTGCCCTCGCGATCCTGTTCCTGGGCGTGTTCATCGTGGTCATCCTGGCGCTGATCGACGCCGACACCGGCAAGGTCCTCGCGGTCAAGTTCATCGTCATCGACGTCGCCGCGGTCGCCGGCCTGGTCGGCCAGAAGAAGATCAAGGAGACCGCCCGGCAGGTCGCCGTCAACCTGAACCGGCGCCTGGCCAACGCCCGGGTGGGCGGCAGCCGGCAGTCCGTGTTCAACTCCTTCGGCCGCTACGCCGAAACCGCCCCCGGGCTCAAGCAGCTGTTCGGCGAGGCGAAGGGCGAGGCCCGCAAGGTGTCCCGCCCGCTCGCCCAGGCCGGCCGCAGCGCCAAGCAGATGTGGGTCGGTCCCCCGCAGAACCGCCGCAAGGGCGGACGAGTCCGCGCCGCCGCGCGGCTGGCGACCAACGCGGCCGCGGCGGTCGGCACCGGTGGAGCCTCGGCCGCAGCCAAGGTGGCGGCCCAGGGCGCGGCCAAGCAGGCGCTGCGCAAGCGGCTGGCCACCGCCGCGGCCAACAAGATGTCCCAGACCCGCGGCGGCCGGGCCACCATGGCGACCGGCAAGGTCGCGGCCGCGACGGCCAAGTACGGCTGGAAGGCCACGAAGTTCACGGCCCTGGCGACCGTGGGCGCCCCCGTCGGCATCCCTCGCGGCGTGGCGGCGACCAAGCGGGGCGGCGCCGCGGCGGCGGCCCGCGCCAACCAGGTCAAGTCCCAACTCACCGCCGCCAAGGACCGGGCTGCCAACCGCGTCGGACAGAAGGTCGACGGAGCCAAGGCCTTCGCCGACGAGTACCGGCGCAACGTCGCCACTGCGAGCCGGTTCGTCGCGCGCAGCAGCGCCAACGCCCAACTGGGCTTCGCCGCCACGTTCGGTACTGCCCAGGCCACCAGCACGTCCGGCCCCAGGATCTCCGCGGCCGCACCCCGTACGCCCGGTGCCCCGCCCGCGACGGGCTCTGCCTCGCCGTCCACGAGCGGCTCCACGCCGCCGCCGTCGGCGCCCAGCGGTGCCGCCTCCGCGGCGGCCGCGGCCGCCGCAACACCACCGAAGAAGAAGGGCGACGACGCGCCACCTGCCCCGCCGGCCCGCGCGCGCACCGTACGCCGCGCCACGCGCCCCGCCGGGCCGCCTCGGCGCTCGAGCTGACCACCGTTCCGGGGCGCCCCCTGCGCCCCGGAACGCAGCCCGCCGCTCCTCCACCTTCTCCTTGCTCACCTCACGGGGGTTCTCATGTCCGCTCCTGGGCCCGGCCGGCCGCGTACCGCCGGCACGATCGCCTTGTTCGTGGCCGCCGCGCTCCTGGCGGCTCTCGGCGCCGCGCTGCTCGTCACGCCAGCGGACCCTTCCCCCTCCGACGGCGCCATCGCGGCGCCCTCGACGACCAACCGGCCCACCCCGGCCCCCGAAGAAGGGCCCGGCCGCCCCCAGCCCTCGGCCACCGCCCCCTCGTCGGCCTCTCCCACCCCGAGTACAACGTCGACGGAAACGCTGCCGCGCGAAGCAGTTGACGTGGCCCGTAACTTCACCATCGCCTGGGCCAGCCACGACGCCCGGCGGGACACCGCCTTCAGCGACGCCGGCGGCCGGGCCGCTGCCTACGCGAGCGGAGACCTCGCCACCGACCTGCGCGAGACGAGCACCCGCTCGGCGCACCAATGGCAGGAGTGGAAAGCCACCGGCACCCGTGTCACGGCCAAGGTCACCCACGTCGCGCTGCCCGACGGAGCCCCGCCTCCCAGCAACGGCCTTGCCTATGCCCGTGTCTTCTACGACCTGGTGGTCGCGCCCGAGAAGGGAGCGGCTCAGCACAGCACAGAACAGCTCGCCTTGGAACTGCGCCAGGACTCCTCCGGCTGGCGCGTGACCGCGCTCCCCAACGCGTAAGGGCGCACGGTGAACAAGTTCCTCAAGACCGTCGGGTACCTGGCCCTGTCCTTCTGCATCCTGATCGGCGTGCTGCTGATGGGCATCGCCTACGTCATCGGCAGCGACAACAGCAGCGACGACCTGCAGAACGCCGGATTCGGCGGCAGCATCTCCGACAGCGCCGGCGTCCCCGACTGGCTCGTCGACCTGATCAACCAGGGCATCAGCGAGTACGGATGCTCCGAGGTCACGCCCGCGCTGATCGCCGCTCAGCTCTACAGCGAGAGCGGCTTCAACCCGGACGCCCAGTCCAAGGACCCGGACACCGGTGCGCCGATCGCGGACGGGATCGCGCAGTTCATCCCCGGCACGTGGAAGGCGCACGGCGTCGACGGCGACAAGGACGGCGACAAGGACGTGTGGGACCCGGCCGACGCCGTGCCGGCCGCGGTCGCCTACGACTGCTACCTGGCCGGACTGGTCGATGAGGTTCCTGGAGACGCCACCGACAACATGCTCGCGGCCTACAACGCCGGCGCGTACGCGGTCCAGAAGTACAAGGGGATCCCGCCGTACGACGAGGCCCGGAACTACGTGAAGAAGATCCGCGATCTCGCCGCTGAGTGGACCGACGCGGTCCAGGAGGGGAGCGGCACCGTCACGGGGTCGGGGAAGACCGGTCGCGTCATCGCCGCCGCTCAGGATGCTCTGGGCACCTATTACCAGTGGGGCGGCAACTGCAAGCGGCCCTACGACCGTAAGAGCGGCAACGGCTGTGACTGCTCGAGCCTGGTGAAGATGGCGTGGTCGGCGGCTGGCGTCAATCTGCCCCGCACCACCTACGACCAGGTGAACGAAGGCAGCCCCGTCCGCTCCGTGAACGACCTGCGCCCGGGAGACCTTCTCTTCTCCGAGGGCAGCGGAGCGAGCCCCAACCACGTCGCTCTCTATCTCGGCAATGGTCAGGTCATCGACGCACCGCGGACGGGGATGAAGGTGCGGATCAAGCCGCTCTCCTACTGGACGTCGCAGATCGTCGCCATGCGGCACATCGGCTGACCCACCCGCCAGGCGGCCTTCGGGCCGCCTCGTCGCGGTGCCTGGCCGATAGCCAGCAGACCAAAGCCTGCCACCGGGTCTTCAGGCCGACAAGACGCCCCTTCGTGGAGCGGCGTGCGCCGGCCCCGCACGGTCCGCGCCCCCGCACGCCCTCGCGATTCCGAAAAGACGGTTCACCGGATGTCACACGGCGGCGCGTTTCGGCACCCCTATAGACATCCGCCACCCCGAAGGCTTTCAGGAGGTACCCGATGTCCCGTCCCCGTCCGCCCCGCCGGACGCCGGTGAGGCCACGATGACGACGAATGACGTGATCGACGAGCTGATCGACACAGCCGGGAAGCTGCCGCAGTACGGGCAGACCGCCATGGACTGGGCTATGGAGAACGCCTGGTGGGTCCTCACCCTGGCCGCCGTCGGTGTGCTCGTCGGGCAGCTGGCCCGGTGGCTGCTGAGCCGTCCGACGCTGCGAGACCGGTCTGCGGTCGAAGTGCTGCCCACCACCGGCTTCGATCCGGTGCTGGAGGACGTGCTGCGGTTCGCCCAGCAGCTCGCGCGGGCTCAGCAGAACGCCTCCCGCTGGCTGCTGCCGGCCCGCGGCACTGCCGTGCGCGTGCGGCTGATGTCGACCGGCGGCCCGCTGACCCTGCGTGTCGAAGGCCCCACCCGGGCGGTCTCGGTCCTGCGCCACCAGGGCTACGCGAACTGCGAACTGCGAGCGGTCACCGGTGATGCCGGCCAGACCGAGCCCCCGAAGATCCGCCTGGGCGTCATGCCCAAGGCCGCCCAGCCTCTCGCCGCGGCGGCGTGACAGCCCGCCCGTACTGAAGGACACGCGATGACGCAGTCTCCCGAACAGCCCGGCCCGCCGGTGCCCCTCTCCAAGGACACACCGCCCCCACGCCGTCCGTCCTCCAGGAAGATTCATGTGGCCCGCGCCGAGCTGGCCCTGGCGCTGCCGGATCACCTCGCCCTGCGCGACATGCCCCTCAAGCCCGACCCGCTCCAGGCCATGGCCTCCGCGGTAGCCGACGTCCGGGAAGACCTCGGCGAACGCGCCGACCTGGTCCTGGACCTCGTGCCGGTCTCGCCGGCGAAGGTTGGCAGGAAACGAAGCCGGCTGCTTGCCGCGGCCCGGCGGCGTCCCAGCGACATGCCCGCCATACCGGGGCTCCCGCGCCAGCCGGGCACCGGTTTCAGTCTGGAGGGCCTGTCCGCGATCGGCGCTGAGGTCGCGGCCGAGATGCGCGGCAACCAGGGCCGACGTCCTGCGTCGCGTCGGCACTCCATGCTGCGGATTACGCGGACTTCGGACATGAAGGCCGCCATGGGAAAGTTCCTTCCCGGTGCGGCCCCGGTGTTCGACCTCCAGCTGTTGGTTCGCACCTGCTCCGCCGACCCGCACAGGGCGCGGCTGCTGCTCGATCAGGTCCTGGCCGCGCTCGAGGCATGGTCCGGCGAGAACCATCTCCGCCCGGTCGGCCTCAACCTCGGGGTCACCCGGGTGCGGTCCGACTCGCTGCTGTACCGGCGCAGCTTCGACAGCCGCTTCGAGACGGGGGCGTTCAGTCCGCGTCGCCACGGCTGGGTGACCGCGGCCGAGATCGCCGGGCTGCTGAAGCCGCCCACCAAGCACAACTCGGCGGCGAACATTGCCCGTTCGGGAGGAACGGTGCCGCCTCCGCCGGCCAACCTTCCCACGTGGACCGGCCAGCCGGATTTGATGCCGCTGGGCTGGGTCCCGAAGCCGGGAGGGGGCGAGCGTCTGGCCGGCGTGCCGCTGGTCTACCTGCTGTTCGCGCTGTCCCTGGGCAAGGCCGGCTTCGGTAAGACGGAAATGTCGCTGGTCCAGGCGATCGCGCTCGCGCACTGCGGTCACGGCGTCCTCTTCCTTGATCCGCACGGGGACGGCTGGCAGCGCGCCCGCCCGTACCTCGCGCACGACCACCTGATGGACCGGATCTGGGAGATCGACCTGACCTCTCCCGACCTGGACAGGATGGTCGCCTCGTGGAACCCGCTGTCGATGCAGAACCGCCACGAGGCCGATATCCCCGACATCGTGCAGTACATCGTCACGGGGTTCTCCAGTGCTTTGAACTGGGGAGACTCGGCCGGACGTGCGAAGACCATCCTCACCAATGCCGTGAAGTCGCTGGTGGAGCTGTCACTTCTGCTCGCCCGGAACAACCAGCCCGGGCTGGCACCGACGGTCTTCCAGATCCGGACGATCCTCAGCGACGAGGAGTGGCGCGACACGATCGTGCCCTACCTGTCCAAGGAGCTGCGGGACTTCTGGACCAAGACCTTCCCCAAGTACCCCGGGGATGCAACGCCGGTGGTCACAAACATCATTGAGCGGCTGGACTCGTCGAACGCCATCAAGGCGCTGCTCGGCTCCAGCACGTCGAGCTACGACATCCGGACCGCCATGGACACCGGGAAGATCGTGTTCATCTGCACCTCGGGCACCGGAGACACCGACAGGATCATCAGCTCCCTGCTGATTTACGATCTGTTCCGTGCCGGCCTCGCTCGGCGCGATGTGCCGGCGGATCAGCGCAAGGACTTCTATGCCTTTATCGACGAGCTCACCGCCGTCGACGGCGCTTCCAAGGGCACCCTGGCCCAGATCGCGGAGCAACTGCGGAAGTTCAAGGTGAAGCTCCTCGCCATGACGCAGATGGCCCAGCGGCTGACACCCACGACCCGTCAGGGCCTGCTGCAGAACCTCTCGTTGCTGTCGACGACAGGATCCGACGTCGACGAGGCCCAGATGGTCACGCGCCGGTGGGGCAAGCTGGTCGACCCCTACACGATCACCCAGCTCCAGCGCTACAACTACGTGATGTCCGTGACGCTGGAGGACGGACCCACCGATCCGTTCCGCGTCCGCGGAGCCAGCGTCGACGAGCTCTATGCCGAGTACTACCGGGAAAAGGATCTTCCCGCGCTGTCGGCGGCCGTCGACGAGAACCTCCAGCGCCGGAGGGTCCGCGACATCCTCGACGACCTGCGCAAGCTCGACAACCGGATCAAGGGGTTCGTCAGCAAACTCCCGCCGCCGCCTCCGGATGACACCGACCCGGATGACCAGCAGCCAGCCGGCAAGCCCGCGCCGGGCAGCGGCCCATCGGCCTCGGGAGCCGGCGCTGACCGCGTCTCCGACAAGCCGGGCACCGTCGTCAGCAGCCCGGCGCCCCGCCCGAGCTCCGCCAGTGGACCCGCCAGCACGGATACGGAACTCGCATGACCATCCTCACCGAGAGCGCCGCCGTACCGGTGCGCCACAAGAGCTTCACGTCCCTGGCCAAGATGGCACTGGACGTGCTGTACCAGCACCGCGTGATGTCGACGCCCCAAATGCACCAGCTGCTCACGCCCCAGGCCTCCCGCCCGGTCTACCTGCTCAACCAGCTCAACGAGCTGCGCGACGCGGGCCTGGTGCATCGGATGCGGGCCCAGGGCGAGGCTCGGGGCCCGAACCGGCGGAACCTGCCCTACCTGTGGTTTCTCACCGAGAACGGCGCGGCCGCGGTGGAAGAAGCAGGGGAGTTGCCATCCCGTCTCTACCGCGTCACCCCCGAGTCAGTCGCTGGCTCGCGTCAGGCCCACACGCTGGCTGTGAACGAGGCCGGACTGGCATTCGTCCGCCACGCGGCGCGCCTGAGACACGAGTGCGGGCCCCTGGACTGGACGCCCGAGGTCGCGCACCGGATCCGCGACGGACAGCGCCGAGTGGAGGACGACCACGTCATCTCCGACGCGGTCCTGCACTACGTGGACCTCTCCCACGGACGGCGGAAGATGCTCACGACGTTCATCGAGGTCGACCGCGCCACGATGACCACGGCACGGCTGGCCGCGAAAGTCGCCGCCTACGGGCGCCTGTTCGAGTACGTCCCGCAGCATCCGGACCGCTCCCGCCGCTCGGCGGCCTCAAGCCGCCCGGCCTGGCAGTACACCTACCCGGTCTTCCCCCGGCTTCTGGTCGTTCTGGACGGGCCGCGAACGCCGACCTTGCCAGCCCGGCTCGAGGCGCGAACCTCCGACCTGTACGCCCTCACGCGGGCCGACCCCCGCCTGTCCCGGCTCGCAGGGCGCCTGCAGATCGGCGTCACCACGCTTCAACTGCTCCAGGACCGCGGTCCGTTCGAGCCGATCTTCACCGTGCTGCTGCGGGGCACACCGGAGGACCGTCCGCCACTCACCGACCTGTACCTCAAGCACGCCCAGTGATCCAGACCGGCCTGTTCGGGCCGTGCCAGGATCCGCCGTAGGGAGGATACCCAGCCCATGAGCACCTCCACCCTGGAGGACGCGGCGCCCACCGGCAGCAACATGATCCAGCTCGCCGAGATTCTGCAGCGCAGCGCCAAGCTCCGGCAGCGCCGTTTCGAGATGCTGCCCCTGCAGGGTCCCGGCGCCGCCTTCACCGAGCCGCAGGGCCGCAAGCCGGGGGACGCGACTGCCCCCGAGGAGCTGTCCGACCTGATCTCGTCGATGTCGGTCGTCGGCATGCTCGAGCCCGTCCTCGCCGAAGAGATCGCGGTCGCCGATCGCGCGCCGGTGATCCGCCTGGTCACCGGCGAGCGCCGGCTGCGCGCCATGCGGTGGGGTGCCGCACATCTGCCGGACAACCCGCACTTCGCCGCGCTGCCCGCGGTGGTCTGCCCCGGTCCCCTCAGCGACGAAGAGCGCCATATGTGGCGGTTCGTCGAGAACTTCGCCCGCGAACCGCTGCGCCCCGGGGAACAGGCGGCCGCGCTGATGTACCAGCGGTGTGCTGTCCTGGTCGGCAAACTGCTGCGGGCCGGCAAGCCGGTGCCGGCCGAGGTCTACGCGATCACGGACTCGGTCGAGCGGTTCAATGCCTTGGAGAAGATCCGCGGGACCGACCAGTCCTGTGCCGCGCCCTGGTCGGAAGTCCTCACCCGGCTCGGCCTTCAGCTGACCGAGCGCAAGGCCACGGAACTCGTGCGCGCCTTCCGGGAACTGCCGCGCGACCTGACCGAGGAGATGGACGAAGCCGCCATCCGTCTCAACACGCGCATTCGCTTCGCCGCGCTTCTGCGCGGCCGCGAGTCGGCCGCCTCGGAGATCTGGGCGGCCCTCAAGAACACTTCGCGGCTCCACCTGCTGCCCACCGCGGTGAACGTCGGTCTGACGTCGCCGGAGCTCGAGCCGGAGCAGATCATCGAAACCGCCGAGGACCGTCAGGAGCGGGCGAACGCCAGCCGCCGCGCCGCCCTCACGCGCGTTCCCGACCCGGTGCCGGAGCAGGAGGCCGGGCAGGAGACCGAGGCTCCGTCGTCTCACGGCGTGTCCGAGACCAGCAGCGGCATGCCCACGGTCTCCTCGGCACTTGGCGAGCCGCGGACTCTCGTGCAGCCGGCAGAGTCCGACGTTCCCGACGAGCCGGAACCGCCGGCGCCGCAAGCGGACGCGGCGGTGGTCCGGGGCGCGCTGGACGGCCTGCGGGCCCTGCTCGCGGAACTGCGTACCGGCCGGCAGGTCGGCCGGTACGACCTCGGCTCGCTGCGCCTGGCCACCCGCGAACTCACCCAGCACCTCGGCGAGGAGACGCCTCGCCTCGAAGAGAGCGAGCACGCCGCATGACCCTCATTTCCCTGCCCACGCCCCGTGTCGGACTGCCGCTGCCGGGCCGCGGCTGCGACTGCCGTACCTGCGCCTTCTGGGCCGGTCCGGACGGGCGCGGCGGTCCGGCCACGGTGGAGCCGCTGTGCTCGGGGAGCAATTCCGACTGCTCCTACTGCGGTTGCGCGGCGACCGAGGCCGGGGCGCCCACGAACGCGTGCGGCGGCTGCCCGATCCGCTGCGGCAGCCGTACCGACATCGCCCGGTGGATGGGCGACGTCGGCGGCACACTCGCCTTCGACGACATCGTGATCGACGGAGAGCTGCCCGACCTGCCGGCGTTCATTCCGATGACCGACGGCTCCGCCGTGACCCAACTCGACGCGAGCCTGCGGTGGCCGGCCTACGGCGTCGGGATGCGCCGGGTCTTCAGCCCGGACACTCACACGATCTACCCGCGGTTCGCCGGCAAGCAGGCCCGCGAGGCGCTCGCCCTGCGGGAGGGCCAGAAGGCCGTGCTCGTCGGCTACGGCGAAGATCCCCTGGTGGAGGCCTTCTGGACCTACCGCAAGCGCGACGGCCTGGTCGAGGAGATCGCCTCCCAGGGATGGGACCTCGTGCTCTCCCCGAACTACTCGATCTACGGCAACTGGCCCCGCACCGAGCACCTGCTGAACATGCGCCGCTGCCTGTTGATCGCCCAGGAATTCGCCGACGCCGGCGTGGCCGCGGTCCCCAACGTGTACTGGTTCCGCCTGGAGGACCTCAAGCGGTACACCGCCTGGATCGAGGACGCACCCCCGCCGGCCATCGCCGTGAACGTTCAGACGGTGCGGGAGAACAACAACTGGGACACCTGGGCCCTGCCCGGCCTGTACTGGCTCGCCGAGAACCTGCCCGCCGATCTCCCGGTGATCCTCACCGGCCTGTCCCGCGTCGACCGGATCGCCCAGGTCGTGGCGCTCTTCGGGAACCGCCTGACCCTGATCAGCCAGAACCCCCATCAATACGCCCTGCACGGAGCGATCATGACCGCGAACGGGCGCGAGGACATCCACGCCCGGCCGGCGGACGCCTTCGCGGCCACCGTGCAGTTCATGGCCTCACTTCTGCCGGGCCGCCAATCCCCGTAAATCAGAAAATCACAAGAATCCGCCGCCGTGGATGTCACACGGCGGCGGATTTTCGCACCCCTATGAGGCGAAACCCACGGGAGGAGCCTCAAGATGTCGACACCCACGTCACCGAAGCCGGAGCCCTCGGCGCCAGAGGCGCTGGCTGTCCCGGCTCCCGCCACCTGGCAGCTGTCGATCCTCACGGTGTGGCACCCGGCTCTCGGCATGGCGGTGGACCCGGTGGCCGTTCTGGCACTCGACGCCGCACCCGATGCGGACCCCGCGCAACACGTCGTATGGGTCCCGCTGGTCTATGACGAGGCCAACCCCTGGCGTGAGCGCCTCGCCGAAGGCGTCACACCGGAGAAGGTCGACCGCTGGCAGCAGGAGAACGGCGTCTGCCAGCTCTCCCTCACCGACGTCCCCCCGGGCGCTGCCGACCTGCGGCACGCTGCCGAGCTCGTCCTCGACCAGCTCCTGGCCGAGGTCATTCCGGTCCTTCCGCCCCGGGACGGCGCGTGATGGGCACCAACTCCAAGAGCAGCCACGCCTCGTACGCCATCGCGCCGAGCGACACGGCCGAGGCCGTCGAGACGAGCGGGGCCGGCGCACCGCCGGACGAGCAGCAGCTGAGCGACGAACTCGTCACCGCGAAGACGGACCTGATGGTGGCGATGGACAACCTGGAGACCATCGCCGCGGGCGGCGAGGAGGGGGCGGCCGGATACCCGGACCTGCCCGAGGACCCCGCCGAGCGGTACGAGATCTTCGCCGAGCAGATCAAGGACGCCAAGGAAGCCATCGAGACGATGAAGGCCGAGGGCGCCTCCGAGGAGGAGATCCAGGCCCAGCTCGACGCCCTGCGGGCACAGTCGCTCGAGTACCTGAACAGCCTCTCCCCGGAGGAGCTGCAGCAGATCGCCGCGGCCAAGGGATTCGAGCACCCCGCGCTCGTCGGGCTGTCCGGCAAGGGCCAGCACCCGCTTGTCCACTGGCTCGACCCCTACTACGACGACGCGATCCCGTCGAAGCAGAAGATCCAGGCCAAGGCACTCCAGCGCTACGACCAGTTGCTGGCCGGCCAACCCCTCGGCGGGATGACCCTCGCCGAGCTCCACGAGCTCGAGGGAACCCCCCTGTCGTCCACCGGGCCTGCCGGAACCTGGTCAGCCACCTTCGAACAGATCGAGGCAGCCCAGGAAGCCTGGAAGAAGGCCGCAGATGAAGTGGCCTACTCCAAGGGCATCTTGGACAGCGAAAAACTGCAGGACCTTCTGCAGGCAGAGAAGCAGATCCTCACCGCCCACTGCCCGGATATCGACAACCTGGAAGAAATCCAGGCCAAATGCAAGATATGGACCGGGGATCCACTGGAGCACGCGAAGATCAGCACGTCCACGGTGCTTCCGCTGGTCCAGGACGCGATTGCCGCCGGGGACATGTCCCTCGCGGACGCTCAGCACCTCAAGCCGCGAGAGATCGTCGACCTGCTGCGCACCGGCACCGCGGAGGCCGAGAAGGAGGCCCTGAAGGCCAAGTCACAGGCCCGGCAGGACCAGTTGGCTGCGCTCGACAAGGCCCTCGACGTCCATTCGGCGGCCAAGCCCGATCTCGAGAGCCCTCTCGCTCTTCCTGACCTGGCGGGGAATCCGGAGGCGGCGGCCCAGGTCGCGGAGTGGGCGACGAGCACGGGCGAGCTCCACAAACTGCAGACGGATGCTCAGGGGTGGATCCACGGCGTACTGCAGCCGGCGAGCGATATCTCCATGGGCAATCCCGGGCTGCTCACGTCGCACACAGTGGCCCCCAAAGCGCTCACCACCGAGTTCAACGCGTGGGCCAAAGAGCAGAAGCTCGGCGACCTCCGTGATGTGGCCGAGCAGATGGGAATGCCGGACGCGGACAAGGCGGCCCGCGCCCACGTCACCAGCTTCATCGCCTCGAGCTTCAACCCGGCACTGGACAAAGAAGAGATCAACGCGAAGGTCGCGGCCGCGGCGGCGAAGAAGAAGGCCGGTACCCCGGTCGGCGGGGACAACGGCCTGGCGTCCGACGAAGCCGTCAAGGCCCTGCAGAGCAAGCTGATCACCTCCGGGTCCGCGCCGTCGTCCGCTCCCGCCTCCTCGGCGCCGTCGTCGGCGCCATCCCAGGCCGGCGGGCTGACGAAGGAGGCCAAAGAGGCGGCGGCGCTGAGCATGGGCGCGAGCCCCGAGCAGGCCAAGAAGCTCGCCGAGGCGCCGACGCCTGCCCCTGCGGCCGGCTCCGTTCCCAGGGCCCCGGTCAAGCCGGCGCCGCCGGGTTCCTTCAATGCCAAGGTCCAGGCCCTCGTGGCCAACCTCCAGCAGGTCAAGGCCACCACTCAGGATGTGCCCGCGCGTATCGACGCGGACGTGGTCGGCTCCTGGTCGTTCGGGCCCGGCAAGGCCGCGAATCTCGGGGGCACCTACGCCAAGTCTCTCCACGACGCCCCGGACGGCTCCTCCTGGCTGTTCAAGGCCGACAAGGACGGCGGGGCGATCGCGCACGCGGAATCCGCGGCCTCGCACGCCCTGTCGCTGGGCGGCCTGCCGTCGGTGCCGGTGTACGTAAAGAACGTCGAGGGCAAGAGCGGCAGCGTCCAGCCGATGCTCAAGGACACGCATCACTTCGCTGCGGAGCCGAAGAACTGGTCCCAGTCGGAGGTGGACGCCATCGTCCGCTCACACGTGGGAGCCTGGCTCGTCGGTGATCACGACGGTCACCAGGCGAACGTCCTGCGCACCGCCTCGGGCGGCCTCGTCCGGTGCGACCTCGGCCAGGCGTTCAAGCACTACGGGCAGGACCAACTCGCTTTGGGGTACGCCCCGTCGGGAGGCGGTTCGTACGACCCGGTGCACCAGAAGCTGTACCAGGCGGCGCTGTCGGGAGGTCTCGGCGACGGCATCAAGGTCAACCCCGCCGTGGCGCACCCGATCATCAAGAACTTCGAGGCGATCCCCGACTCCCAGTGGCGCTCCATGCTGCACTCCACCGCCCACGAGGGCGTCAAGGCCGGCGTCCACTGGGTGCCGACCATGCGCAAGGCGGCCGCCAAGCAGCACGGCATCCCGTCGGCCAAGGTCAGCAGCGAGCAGATCGCCGAGGCCTTCCTGGACCACGCCGTCCAGCGCAAGCAGAGCCTGCGGGAGTCGTTCACCAACTTCTTCGTCAAGGAGCTGAACATGCCGACCGCGGCCTCCCTGAAGCACGGGGCTAAGTGATGGGAACCAACTCCAAGAGCAGTCACGCCTCGTACGCCGTCTCGCCGACGGTGACCACCGACTCGCCGTCCGCTCCGGTCGCCCTCGGGACAGAACCCCCTGCGACTTTGACGGAATGGGAGACCGAGCTTCTCCAGAGCACCGCGCCGGCAACCGAGCCTCCTGCCGAAACGGTGATACCCGAGGAGGACGGTGTCGCGCCGGCATCGGCCGGAGACTCCGCGGGCGGCGCGGGTGACGACACCACCGAGGTGGCGGCGGAACCTGCGCACTCGGCCGAGGCCGGGGCGGAGCCGCCGAGCGAGGGCCTGGAGGAGCCGACGGCGGACCAGCAAGCGGTCGAAGGCGACCAGCCGGCGAACGAGGCCGGCGCTGACGCCTCTGGGCTGCCGGCCGACGAGCTCCAGGTCGAAGAGCCCGACGAGGAGGAAACGGATCCTCCGCTCACCCCGGTGCCCGACGAGCCGCCCGTCGGCGTTGCGACCGGCACTCCGGTCCTGGTCGGAGGGGAGGACTTCATCGACTCGCAGGCCACGCTGGTCGCCTACGCCTCCGCCGACGGCCCCCGCGAGGTCCTGCTCGCCCACGTGACCGAGGAGGCAGAGGGCAAGCTGCTCGAGGCGCTGTCCGTGTCCGGGACCAAGATGGTGGACGTGGAAGTCGAGGAGGAGGTCAAGGAGCGCCTCGCGCTGGACAAGGAGAAGCAGCTCGGTGAGCTGGTCACCAAGGCGACCACGTCGGTTCAGCACAAGCTGAAGGACAACCTGCCGATGTCCGAGGCCTCGATCCAGAAGCACCAGCAGGCCCTGGATGCCGTCAACAGCGTGCTCTCCTCCCCCGATCTGAGCGACGCCGAGAAGGAGATGGCCCAGTACTACCTGGACCAGCTCAACGTCGTCGGCGAGAAGATCAACAACGGCGGCGAGACCATGCCGCACTTCGAGCAGTTCGGGCACATGGTCACCAAGACCGTCACCAAGCAGATCCCTGCACCGGCCGACGAACCGGAGCCGGGCACCCTCGCTGCCCAGCTGCGCGACGCCAGCCGGATCAAGGCGCAGCTGGACCCGCAGACCGGCGAGTCGTCGTGGGACGGCACGTCCCGCAGCAAGGCCAACGGCAAGGAATACACGGTCGACCTCGGTGACGGATGGAGCGCGGTGTACCGGCCGTACGCGGCGAATGACCCCTCGAAGACCGAGTTCTCGATGCGGGGCCAGCTCGAGGTCCATGCCCCGGTGGGCGGTGGGCACGGCAAGGAACTCGTGGACCGCCTGGAGCAGCTTCACCTGGTGAACGCGCCGATGACCGCATCCGAGGGCGAGTGGACGTACCTGACCAACAACGTCGCAGCCCAGGGACTGGACAAAGGCGCCGCGGTGAAAGCGGCGTTCGCCGAGGCCAAGGGGCTGGAGGACCTGCAGGTACAGGAACTCGTCCACCAGCAGGCCTCCTCGCTCATCGGACTCGACGAGGACGCGCTTCACTACCAGGTCAAGCGCATCCAGCTCGAAGCGGCCAAGACGGTGCTCCCCAAGAAGGTCGCCGTGCTGCGCGAGGCGGTTGCCAAGGCCACCGGCTTCGACAGCGGTGACGCGCTGGCCGCCAGCTCCGGGTACGACCCGACCCCGGCCACCAGCGGCGGCTGGCTGACCTGGTCGCGGTTCGACGTCGCCGGCAACGCGGCCGAGGTCAGCAAGGCGTTCTCCGGGAAGTCTCTGACCCACAACATCGGCGGCGGAGACATGATGAAGCTCTTCGCGACCGGCGTGCTGGCCTCCACCGAGAAGCGGTCGGTCATGGGCATCGGCGGCGGTGTCGGCATGTCGGAGGCTGCGGACAAGTACAGCGGTGGCGCCAACAGCGTCTTCCTGCGCGTCAAGAACACACCCTCCAGCCCAGGGGGTGGCCGGCTGATCTGGGACGACCCGTCCGTCCTTATGCGCCGGTCGGACTACTACGCCTACGACGGAGACCACTACGGCGCGATCAACCCCGCGGGCGGCAAGAGCATGCACGGCATGACCCGCGACCCCATGAAGATCGCGTCGTTCTCGCAGAGCAACAACGAGATCATGTTCCGCGACGGCATCGATCTGTTGGGCGCCGAGGCCCCTAGCCGGATCATGTGCGAGTACGCGCACGAGCGCACCGAGATGTTGGAGTTCTTCAAGAAGCGTGGCATCACCCACCTGCGCGGCAAGGCCGTCGAGGACGTCGTCCAGTCGGCCTACTGACCCCCGTTTGTCCCGTCGTCAACAAGGAGATCACGCACATGACTACCGACTGGCAGACACGCTTCGCCGACCTGCTCGCCGGCAACCACAGCAGCACCGGGGACCCGGTGGACGCCGGCGCTCAACTGGTCGTCACCGAACCCGACGGAACCGAAGTGTTTCGCCAGCCCCTGGCCCGCCACTTCCGGGCCGAACCTGAGCCTGACCAACTGATATGGATCCGGCCTCTGGTCGGCGGACAGACCTCCCCTGACCTCGGCTTCGTGTTCAACCTCAACCAGACCCGGCGGCGCGCGCTGGAATGGACCGAGGCGCATCTGGACGACAACGGCGACGTCATCATGCAGTTGCGTTCGGGCGAGACGGCCCGGATCCAACCGGCCGAGGGCGAGGCGCTGGCCAAGCTCGAACACTGGGACGACTTCCTCAACCGGCTCACCCGGGAGGAGGAACAGCAGCTCGCCGCCTTGGAAGGCGACTCCTGGCATGGGCAGTTCTCGTGATCGAGGTCGGCCCGGGAGCCCGTCGCCGGCGTCTTGGCATGATGAGATCGCGGCCGGCGCCTCGCCGGCCGCGGCCCGGTCAAAGGGCTGGCCGAAGCAGGGACGAGGGAGGTGGCAGTGTGCGCGTCCAGCGACGGGGCCTCAACGGATTCGATGACCGACGTTTGGAGCCGCAGCACCGGACTCTGATCTGTCTGGCCGCCGCGCTCCTGTGGGCACGCGGTGGTCTGCGGTCGGCCGGCATCACCGTGCTGCGCGGCCTTCGGCCGACCGCCGGCCTCAGCCCGGCCGACACCGTCGAACACGCCGCCATGACACGAAGCGCCGTGCTCGAGCAGGGCCGGGCCAGGACGCTGGACCCGCAGGTGGCCGAGCTGGCGAGCGCGACCTTCGGCGCCGGCGCCGAGGCCGTCGTCCTGGCCGGGCACGCCCAGACTGTGACAGCCCGGCCGGCGCATGGTCCTCTGCTACTCGAGCGCCGCCTCCCGGAACAGCTGGCGGCGCACTTCGACATGTGGCCGAACCCTCTCCGCGATCTGGCCCTCCGCTTGTCCAACGCCCCGGAAGGAGGCCTGCTGTGACGCTCCACAAAGGGCACCCGCTCACCATGGCCCGGCACGAGGCTCTGGTCAGTCCTCTGCCTGTAGCCGAGTGCGTGCAGGCCGTGGATCCCCGATGGCTCAGGACGCGGGCGGAGCTGTTCATGGAGGCGTCACAGCTCCCCTTCGCCCTGACCTTCGACCTGGCCCGGTACTCCCAGGTCACCGGGCTGACGTTCCACGCCCACTACGCGGCGCAGGTCTTTCTCGGTGAGCACGACAGCCGTCTCGACATACCTCTGATGGCGGTCAACCTGACCCACGTGCCGACCAAGGAGGCCGCCGACAGGGTGTTCGCCCATGAGGTGATGCATCTGCGCTGGCCTTCGTACGGCCACAAGCAGGTGGCCTTCGAGCGGGCCCAGAATGTCCTCGACACGGTGGGCACACTCGCCGCCTGAGCCTTCACCAGCCCGCGAGTCTCCTCACACCCGCCAGCATGTTGCTTACTTCTTTTTAATTGGGTACTGTGGATTGCGTTGAGGAGCGGACAGTCGTCCGTAACGCCACCCAGTTGAACCACTTCGAACGGTTCACCCGCCCCCTAGGGGACCGGGGCCAGATGCCTGGAGCCACCCCCAGAGGCACTCCAGGCCACGGACAGCCAAAGGAGACACGGTGCGCGAGGCAACCATCACGAGCATGGAGGCGATCAAAGCCGCCGCACGGCATGCCGCCCTGGATCGAGCAGAAGGACGGTCGGCCACAGACCACGGGGCGGAGCCGTCGATCTTGTGCGCCCCGTCCGAGCACGCGGGAGTCGAGGCCGCCCTCCGTCACCGCCTCCGCCTGCCGGACGACGTCAGGCTCGGCATCTACGAGGACCTCAACCACCCCCTGTTCCCTGGGGCGCAACACTTCCGCGCGGCACGCATTCAGCTGTCACAAGGGCGGCGCGCCTACTTCTTCATTGGCACGTACGAGGCCCCCGGGCGGCTGACATTCAGCCTGATCGCGCCGTGCCCCGACTGTGGCGCGCCGGTTCCGTCCGTCGCGATCAACAGCCAGGCGGGTTTCGGGGACTGGCTCATGGATCGCAACGACACCACCGAGGCCCCCTCCTTCCCTACGTCGCCCGTGCACCGCCGCGACTGCTCGCTCGTCAGCGGCTAGGCACGGCCCCGCCCCAGCCGAATAGGGCCCAACTCCCCTCAGGAGCCAAGGGTTTCGAGCCGACGGCACCTCTCCCCTGCACACCATTCACGTTGTTCGTCGACCCGGGGCCCCGGGCACTACCCGGAAGCCGGCCAGAGTATCGCCTACTTCTTTTTTTATATGTAAAGTGGTTGTTGTGAGGGCGGGAGAGCCCGATCGCAAGACCATTTCGAAGGAGCCGCTTCGCGCGGCTCCCCCTGGCCGCACAACTCCCCCTCGGCGGCCGGGGCCGCGAGGCCCCAAGGAGACGACGTGAACGTGCGGACGACCACCGCCTTTTCCCCGAACAGCGGCCCGGCGTACCAACTCCAGCTCGTCTTCGACGCCGGGCCCACGATGACCATGTGGCGGCCGCTGCTGCGGAGTCTGCGTCAGTCCCTGGCCCAGGCCGGTCACTTCCAGAGCGTGACGGTGTCCGTCCTCAAGGCTGACGGCATGCTGCGCGGGCGTCAGGTCGAGGACGACCGTACGGTCACGCTCGTGCTCAGCGACTGCTCCGGACCGCAGTGGTACTCCGGCCCGGCCGCCGATCGCTGGTACAGGACTTTGCGCAGCTGGGCGCGCGTTCGGCCGGTCGCGGTCGTTCAGCCGTTGCCGGAACACATGTGGCGGCGCACCGCGTTGCCGGGGGCGCCCGGTCGGATCTGGGCCCCGACCGCCGGGGCCGCGAACGCCGCACTGAGCTTCACGGCATACGACAGCGTGCCGGAGCCGGGAGCGGACAGTGTCCTGATCCCGGTTCTGGAGTCCTCCGCCGTGTGGTTGGAGAACTGGTTCGCGCTGATCAGCGGCGCCGAGGGGGCGGAGATCCCGGGGGCAGTCGCCTACGTCCCGCCCGCCGCCCTCTCGGTCGAAGGTTCCGTCCCCCCGGTTGAGCTCACTGCTGAGGAACTCGTCCTCCGCTTCCGCTCAACCGCTTCTCCCGAAGCGTTCGGCCTCGCCGGTCATCTGGCGGTGGGCGTCCCGCATCTGCCGGTGATGCAGTTGGTGCAGAAGTCCCTCGGGACGGCCCCGTGCCCGAGTCACCTCGCCGAGGTGATCCTCAGCGGCATGCTCCGCACAGTGCCGGGCTCGCCCCGGAATCTATGCCTTCCGAGAAGGCGTTGCCGCGCTGCTGCTGCGCAAGGTGCCCCGTACCTCGTTCTCCCGCACGGTGGAGCTGCTGAGGTGAGCGGGCGCGGAACTGGCCGGTGCTCCGAAAGGGCGTGTCCTTGTGAGCGAGGAGGCTCTGCTCCGCCTCGGCTGATCGCGGGCTCGCGAGCCCATCACGGCAATGCCGACGCCACTGGCCGGCCTTTTGCCCCGCAGCACCGCCTGGTGCCGGAAGAGCACCGACTCCGGAACCAGGCGGACCACCCAGGCGCCCCCGACTCACTCGAGTCGGGGGCGCCCTGCATGAATCGAGCCTCCTGCGCACAACGACGCGCCCGGCAGCGAGCTTTCCGCCTCTCACGGCCCGTTCGGTCGTGTCGTCCGGGTTCCCATTCCGGACCAGCGGCCGCACTACGAACACGCTCCCTGGACCGGCGCCTTCCCTGAGCGTTTGGCCGACTTCCTTGCCGGCCTCATCCCTCAGTTCATCGCGGAACTGGCGTCGGCCACGGACGACCAGATCAACCAGGCCCGGGACGCGGCACTGGAGCAGATCGCCAACCACGGCGACGACTTGCAGTTCGGCGGCAAACACCGCCGCTCATCCCGCACCGCGCTGGCCAGGGCGTTCGCGCTCCTGGCCCGGGCCGAAGGAGGTGTCACCGCTCTCGGGGTCCACGCGTGCATGGCCGTCCACGAGGGGTGCCCCGGCCTGAAGTCTCCCGCCTCCGCTTCGCCTTCTTCCGACACCGACCGCTGACCTGGAGTGAACCCTGATGACCGACACCAAGCCCGGACCCCGCAAGTGGCTGCTCACCCAGAACCGGCAGCTCCGCCAGGAAGGCATCTTCAACTGGCCGTTGTGTTGGGGGTTGCCAATGGCGTCCCACGTGATGGTGTAGGCGATCACCGTGCGGGTGTGCGCGGGCGGATGCCCGGGGCGTGCATCCGGTGACGGTCTCCGCTCCCTGCGCATAGGGCAGGCCACCGTGCAAATCTCCCTGGTGAACGGCCAGTTCAACCCGGGAGGTGCCAGATGGCCTTGTCCCAGTCTGACCTACAACGCCTACTGGAGTCACTACGCACGGCGGA
Organism: Streptomyces spongiae; assembly: GCF_009377185.1. Lineage (GTDB taxonomy): Bacteria > Actinomycetota > Actinomycetes > Streptomycetales > Streptomycetaceae > Streptomyces > Streptomyces spongiae. Next base: position 9,221 of record NZ_VJZC01000036.1, on the reverse strand, counting down.
CGGGATCGAGCTCGTCCGCAACGTCGCCGAGCGCATGCTGCAAGAGCTGATCGAGGCCGAGCTCAGCGGCCGCATCAGCGCCCAGTGGAACGAGCACACCGACGCCCGCACCGCCTTCCGCAACGGCCACCGGGAGAAGACCCTGGCCACCCAGGCCGGCGATCTGGACCTGGCGATACCGAAACTGCGCAGCGGCAGCTTCTTCCCCAGCCTGCTGGAACGCCGCCGCCGCATCGACCAGGCCCTGTATGCGGTCATCATGGAGGCGTACGTGCACGGGGTGTCCACCCGCTCGGTCGACGACCTGGTCAAGGCCCTCGGCGCGGACAGCGGCATCTCCAAGAGCGAGGTCTCAAGGATCTGCGGTGACCTGGACGAACAGCTCACCATCTTCCGCGGACGGCCCCTGGACCACAGCCGCTTCCCCTACCTCTACCTGGACGCGACCTACTGCAAGGTGCGCGTGAACCACCGGATCGTCTCCCAGGCCGTGGTCATCGCCACCGGCATCAGCGAGGACGGCGGCCGTGAGGTGCTCGGCGTGCTGGTCGGCGACAGCGAGACCGAAGCATTCTGGAGCGAGTTCCTGCGCTCCCTGCGCGAACGCGGCCTGGGCGGGGTCCGTCTGGTCATCTCCGACAGTCACAGCGGCCTGGTCAAGGCGATCCGCAAGGTCATGCTCGGCGCCGCCTGGCAGCGTTGTCGTGTCCATTTCCTGAGGAATGCGTTCTCCGTGATCCCCAAGGGATCCGGGGAAATGGTCGCGGCAACCATCCGCACCATCTTCATCCAGCCCACCGCCGAGGCCGTCCATCACCAGCTCGATGCGGTGGCCGACATGCTCGGGCAGCAGTTCCCCAAGGTCAGGCAGATGCTCCTGGACGCCAGGGAAGATCTGACCGCCTTCGCCGCCTTCCCCATCTCCCACTGGAAGAAGATCCAGTCCTCAAATCCCCTGGAGCGGATCAACCGCGAGATCAAGCGCCGCACCGACGTCGTGCAGGTCTTCCCCAACCCGGCCGCGCTCGAACGGCTGGTCACCGCCGTGCTCAGCGAGATGCACGACGAATGGGTCGCCTTCCCCCGCCGCTACCTGTCCGAAGGCAGCATGACGGCCATCTACGCCGCCGAACACGCCGACCACACCACCCATGCACTCCCCAACACCCCGAACGCTACGGACGATTGATCGCCTACACCATCACAGGGGACGTGACCCGGATGACTTACCTGGATCCGAAAGGTGAAGGGGACAACAACATGTCAGAAAACCAGTGACCGGGCCCAGTTGTCAGGGACGGTGTGCTGGGCGGCCCGCGCGATATGGCGAAGACTGGATTGTTTGAAGCCCAATCTCCAGGAGATGCAAGTTCCCATCCGCCGGAAATGACAGCCGAAACCGGCGCCGCACTCTGCTCCGGCTTCGATTGTTGGCCGGAGCACTTCCGGGGTGCGGAGCGATGTCCAGCGAGGACATTCAAGGAGATGAGTGGGACGCCTGTGTCGCGCTAGAACGTACAGACAGGGAGGAACGTGGGATCGCCTACGGGACGCGAGTCCTATGGCGACGGAGGCCCCGTAGTAGTCGCCGGAGTCACGACCGGCCAGGGAGGACGGGAAAGCCGTTCGCATCGGGCGAAGGGGGCCAGGTGATTCGGACACCCCGACTCGGGAGGTATGCGAAATGCAGAGCGCCAAAACGGTGTTGGGTGTCCTGCGTGAACGCGGCAGGCATGGCCTGCCGTGTGATGAACTGTATCGGAAGCTGTTCAATCCGCAGTTGTATCTGCTGGCCTACGGGCGCATCTACGCCAACCATGGTGCGATGACGCCCGGGGTCACGTCGGAAACCGTGGACGGCATGTCACAGCGGAAGATCGACCGGATCATCGAGGCGATGCGCCACGAGCGTTACCGCTTTCGTCCGGTCCGGCGCGTTCATATCCCGAAGAAGAATGGGAAGACGCGTCCGCTAGGGCTGCCGACCTGGTCGGACAAACTCGTCGGTGAAGTGGTCCGCCTGTTATTGGAGGCGTACTACGAACCGACGTTCTCCGGCCGCTCTCATTCGTTTCGTCCCCGCCGTGGCTGCCATACCGCTTTGCGGGAGGTGGACCATACCTGGACCGGGACGTCTTGGTTCATCGAAGGGGACATCGCCGACTGCTTCGGCAGCCTGGACCACGAGGTCCTGCTGTCGATCCTCGGCGAGAAGATCCATGACCAGCGGTTTCTGCGGCTGGTGCGCAACATGCTGACAGCCGGATACTTGGAGGACTGGAGGTGGGGCGGCACGCTCTCCGGAGCGCCGCAAGGCGGGGTGGCTTCCCCGATCCTGTCCAACATCTACCTGCACAAGTTGGATGAGTTCGTCGAGACAGTTCTGATTCCGGAGTACACCCGAGGGAAGCGCCGGGCCCGCAACCCGGCTTATCTGGAGTTGCAGAATCTGGTAGCGAAAGCCCCCCGGCGCGGTGACCGGGTCCAGGCCCGCGCGCTGCGTCAGCGGATGGTGAGCCTGCCGAGCGCGGATCCCAAAGATCCGGGATACCGCAGGCTGCGCTATATCCGCTACGCGGATGATCACCTCCTTGGTTTCACCGGACCGAAAGCCGAGGCCGAGCAGATCAAACAACGCCTGGGACAGTTCCTGCGTGATGAACTCAAGCTGGAACTGTCCCAGGAAAAGACACTGATCACTCACGCCCGCACCCGGGCAGCGAGGTTTCTCGGCTACGAGATCACGACCCAGCACAACGACACAAAGAAGACCGGCCGTTACCGTCGGGTCAACGGCCAGGTAGCACTCCGTGTCCCACGGGACGTGATCAAAGCCAAGTGCGCCCCCTATACCGATCGCGGAAAACCCGCGAAGAAGACGGCCCTGATCAACAGCAGCGATCACGCGATCGTGGCGACCTTCGGGACCGTTTATCGGGGCGTTGTCCAGTACTACCTGCTTGCCGGAGATGTCTTCCGGCTGCATCGGCTGCAATGGGTCATGGAGACTTCTATGCTCAAGACTCTTGCAGCCAAGCACCGCTCGTCAGTGTCGAAGATGGCCGCCAAGCACAAGGCCAGAATCGACACCCCCAATGGGCCCCGAGTCTGTTTCGAGGCCCGAATCGAGCGGAAGAACAGGACGCCACTGGTGGCCCGATTCGGTGGGATTCCCCTCCAACGGCAGCGTGCGGCGGAACTCGCCGATCGTGAGCCTGTCCGGGTGGACTACCCGCAGAAGGAACTCATTGCGAGACTCCTGGCGGATACCTGCGAGACCTGCGGAAGCAAGGGCAACGTGCAAGTGCACCACGTCCGCGCTCTCGCCGACCTCGCACATGCCGGATGGCAGCCTTCCGACTGGACGCGCGTCATGCTCCATCGGCGCCGCAAAACAGTCGTGGCCTGCGACATCTGCCACGACCGTATCCATTCGGAACGGCCAGCCAGACCATTCACGCAGTAGTCACTGGAGAGCCGGATGACCGGGAAACCGTCATGTCCGGTGTGCGCCGTGAGGCGCTTCGTTGTATCCCCGACGCAGTCGGGATGAACTTGGAGGGAGGTTCATGGGTCACCCGGCTTACCTGAGCGCGAAAGCGGGAGGGGACCAGAGCATGCCGGGAAAGCGGTGGACGTTTCGGAGGCGTTCAGGACGTTGTGCCACAAGGCCCGCACGATATGGTCAAGGCTTGATTTGCTTGAAGCCCAATTTCCAGAGTGAAAGTGACGCACCGTCGGAACAGCGCCTGTAACCGACGCCCACGCTATGCCCGGGCATGAACCGTGAGACCGGGCAACCTCCATAGCCTGGGTCGCCGCCCAGCGAGGGCGGTCAAGGAGATGAGTGGGCGGCCTACGTCGTGCTCGATACGTACAGCGAAGACGTACCACGGGATCGCCTACGGGGCGCGAGCCCTATGGCGACGGAGTGCCCATAGTAGTCGCCGGAGTAACGACCGGCGGTGAGGTCCGGGAAAGCCGGAATGAGGGCGAAGGGGCACAGGAAGTCAGGAAGTTCAGACGGGGAGGGATGCGCAATACAGAGTGCTGAAACCGTGCTGAACGTCATCCGGGAACGCGGCAGGCGCGGCCTGCCGCTGGAAAGACTGTACCGGCAGCTATTCAACAAGGAGTTGTTCCTGCTGGCCTACGGACGCATTTACGCCAACAAGGGTGCGATGACGCCGGGGGTTACCAGGGAAACCGTGGACGGCATGTCTCTGGCCAAGATTGACAGGATCAATCAAGGCTCTGCGTGCGGAGTCCTATCGATGGTCTCCGGCCAGGAGGGTGTATATCCCGAAGAAGACCGGGAGGCGCCCCTTAGGTATGCCGCCCTGGAGCGACAAGCTGGTCGCGGAAGTAGTCCGTCTGCTGCTTGACGCGTACTACGACGTGCAGTTCTCTGATCGCTCGCACGGATTCCGCCCCAACCGGGGCTGCCACACCGCGCTGGATGAGGTGGTGTCGGTCTGGAAGGGAACACACTGGTTTGTCGAGGGTGATATTTCCAACTGCTTTGGGAGCCTTGACCATTCGGTCATGGTCTCGACGCTGGCGGAGAAGATCCACGACGGCCGGTTCCTGCAACTGATCGACCGGATGCTCAAAGCCGGATACCTGGAGGACTGGCGGTGGAACGACACGCTCAGCGGTTGTCCGCAGGTCGGTATCGCATCACCGATCCTCTCCAATATTTATCTGGACCGGTTCGACCGGTTTGTCGAACAGCAGCTGATACCGGACTACGACCGGGGCAAGCGTCGGGGCAAGAACCCCGCGTACCAGGACGTGGAGAACCGGATCGCGAGGGCCAAACGGCACGGCGATCGGGAAGCGGTGCGCGCGCTTCGGCGCGAACGCCGCACCCTGCCGAGCCAAGACCCCGATGATCCCGGCTATCGACGGCTCCGATACGTGAGGTATTGCGACGACTTCCTGCTCGGGTTCGCTGGTCCCAAGCACGAGGCCGAGGAGATCAAGGGGAGGATCCGGAAGTTCCTGCGTGACGAACTCAGGATGGAACTGTCCGAACCCAAAACCCTGGTCACACACGCCACCAGCCAGGCGGCGCGGTTCCTCGGCTACGAGATCAAGGCCCAGCACGGCGACACGAAGATCACGCGGAATCGCCGGGCGGTCAACGGCGCCATTGGTCTGTTCGTGCCCAGGGACGTGATCCGGGACCGATGCTCTCGCTATATGAGCAAGGGAAAGCCCGCTCAGCGTGGCCCGTTACTGCACGACGAAGACTTCACGATCGTCGCGAAGTACGGGTCCGAGTACCGCGGGTTCGTCCAGTACTACCTTCTCGCCCAGGATGTATTCCGCCTGGAGACACTGCGCTGGGTCATGGAGACCTCGATGCTCAAGACCCTGGCCGGGAAGCACAAGTCGACCGTCATGAAGATGGCCCGCAGATACAAGGCGAGCATCGACACCCCTGACGGCCGGCGGACCTGCTTCCAAGTCACAGTGCAGCGGGAGAAGGGGAAGAAATCACTGGTGGCCCGCTTCGGCGGGATCCCTCTCAAACGCAAGCGCACCGCCGTCCTTACCGACCGGCAGCCGGTCATGGCCACTGCACGGCGCAACGAGCTGATTCATCGGCTTCTCGCCGGGAAGTGCGAGATATGCGAAGGGCGCACCGGACTCCAAGTCCACCACGTCCGCAAACTCGCCGATCTCAACAAGCCAGGACGGCCGGAACCGCCATCGTGGGTGCGGCTGATGGCCATGCGGAAACGCAAGACCCTCGTGGTCTGCGAACGCTGCCACCAGAACATCCACGCGGGACGGAGTGCAGCACTTACCCGGAATTGACTACCGGAGAGCCGGGTGCGGGGAAATCTCGCCTGCCCGGTTCGGGAAGGGGCCGTCGGAAAAGGACCTCCTCCAGAGGCACCTCGTCGGCGGCCTACTTCACTCGGCGGGAGGCCGCGCGGAACAGGACTCGCCCTCACGGCGAGCACCTCGCCGCGCGGCCGACCCAACTTCCTGGCTTGGCGGATGCCGTCGCCTACACCGCCGCTATGAACGCAAGCCCGAGCACTTCCTTGCCTTCGTCGGCATAGCCGCCGCTCTCATCTGCCACCGGCGCCTCACCACATAAACGGTGGAGAGGCGTTGTGGCGTCGGCGGGATCAGTCGGTGGTGAAGCTGGACAGTGTCGCGGCCGGGTATCGGCTGCCCGCCGAGCCGTGGGGGAGGATCTCGGTGATGTGGGCCATGTCGGCGTCAGTGAGCTGGACGCCGTCCGCGCCGGCGTTCTCCTCGAGACGCTTGGCACTGCGGGTGCCGGGGATGGGCACGATGTCCTGACCCTGGGCGAGGAGCCAGGCCAGCGCGAGTTGGGCGGTGGTGATGCCCTTGGCCGCGGCGAGTTCCTTGAGCTGTTCGGTGGCGCGGAGGTTGTAAGTATAGTTCTCGCCCTGCCAGCGCTCGTCCCAGCTGCGCATGTCGTCCACGGGGTATTCACTCGCGGGCTTGACCGCCCCGGTCAGGAAGCCGCGGCCGAGCGGGGAGTAGGGCACCAAGCCGATGCCGAGCTCCCGCAGGACGGGAAGGATCTCCTCCTCCACCTCCCGCTCGAAGAGCGAGTACTCGTACTGAAGCACCGAGAGCGGGGTGACGGCGTGGGCGCGTCGGATGTACTGGGGGCCGACGTTGCTCAGGCCGAAGTACTTCACCTTGCCTTCGGTGATCAGATCGCCGACCACGCCCGCGACCTCCTCGACCGGAATGGTGGGGTCGGAGATGTGCTGGTAGAAGAGGTCGATGTGGTCGCTCTGCAGGTAGCGCAGGCTGTTCTCGGCGACCTTGCGGATGTTCTCGGGGCGGCTGTTGAAGCCGGAGCCCAGCGGCTGGGTCGTCATGTCGAAGCCGAACTTGGTGGCGAGGACCACCTCGTCGCGGAAGTCGCGGACTGCCTTGCCCAGGAGGATTTCGTTACTGCCGGTACCGGCGCCGTACAGCTCGGCGGTGTCGAAGAAGTCGATGCCGAGTTCGTGGGCGCGGCGGATGGTCGCGATGCTCTCGTCGTCGTTCGAGGCGCCGTAGGCCATGGACATGCCCATGGCCCCCAGGCCGAGCGCCGAGACGCGCAGACCCTGAGAGCCCAGATTGCGGTGCTGCATGAGTTCACTCCCTCGATATTTCGTCGGTTTCACCCACAGAGGCCAAACCGAACTGTTCCGTTTGACTGTACGCGCCGACCACCCCGACTACCAAACCGAACGGTTCGGTGCTCTATCCTGGGCCTATGTCCCAGTCCCGCGACTCCGGCCAAACCGCAGCGCCCACCGCCGGCGGCGACACCACGCGCGAGCGCATCCTTGCCGCTGCCATGGAGGAGTTCGCCGGCCACGGCATCGCCGGCGCCCGCGTGGACCGCATCGCCAAGCTCGCCAAAACCAGCAAAGAACGCGTCTACGCCTACTTCCGCAGCAAAGACGCGCTTTATGCCGCTGTTGCTGTACGGGAGTATGTCGTCATCGCCGAGGCCACCCAGATGGACCCGTCCGACCTCCCTGGCTACGCGGGCCGCCTGTTCGACTACTTCGTCGCCCGTCCAGACCACCACCGCCTGATCACCTGGGGCCGCCTCGAACTGCAGGGCACCACAGCCGGTGCCGACGATCCCGACCAGGCAGTGATCGCCCGCAAAATCGACCAGCTCCGCCAGGTGCAGCAGGCTGGACAGCTCGACCCCGCCTGGGACCCGGCCGACGTCCTCGCCCTGGTCAACCAGATCGCCATGACCTGGGCGTCGCAACCCGAACTCAGCAAGGCCGCCGCCGCACACGCCGTGGACCCCACCACCGCCGCCCGCCGTGCCGCGGTGGTGACCGCAGTCGAGCAGCTATTCCCCCGCAGTAACACCGGTTTCGGGCAGGGGACCTGCCCGCAACGGGGTACGTGCGCTCGTGACCGGAATTAGGCTCAGGATGCTGAGCCCCCGGGTATCCCTGCTCGCCAGCACCACCACCCAACGGAACCTCAAAGGGATCCGTCCGACACCGTTCAGCGAGCGATCACGCCATAAGAAACTACCTCTTAGAGGTCCTAACAGAAGCTGTTGATCATGTGACTATCCGCGTGGGTGGTCGTTGGTCTGGTCGTGGAGAAACGACACTCTCGGCCGTGGATCGTCTCGGATGAACTGTGGTCGCTGATCGAGCCGTTGTTACCCAAACCGGGCCCGAAGCTGGTGGAGGGCAGGCCTCGGATACCGGACCGGCAGGCGTTGTGCGGGATCCTGTTCGTGCTGCATACCGGCATCCAGTGGGAGTACCTGCCCCAGGAACTGGGCTTCGGCTCGGGGATGACGTGCTGGCGGCGCCTGGCCGCGTGGAACGAGGCCGGGGTCTGGGACGAACTCCACCTGGCACTGCTGAGGAAGCTGCGGGCCGCCAAGAAACTCGACTGGTCGCGGGCGGTGATCGACTCCTCCCACGTGAGGGCCGCTCGACGGGGCCCAAAAGCGGCCCCAGCCCGGTCGACCGCGCACGGCCGGGCAGCAAGCACCACATCCTCACCGACGGCCAGGGCATCCCGCTCGCGGTGTCCCTGACCGGCGGGAACCGCAACGACGTCACGCAGTTGCTGCCCCTGCTGGACAAGGTTCCGGCCGTGGCCGGCGTCGTCGGCCGGCCCAGACACCGGCCCGATGCCCTCCTCGCCGACCGTGGCTACGACCACGACAAGTACCGGCGCCTGCTCCGAGCCCGCGGGATCCGCCCGGTCATCGCCGAACGAGGCCAGGAACACGGCAGCGACCTCGGCATCTTCCGCTACGTGGTCGAGCGCACGATCGCCTGGCTGCACGGCTTCCGCCGACTGCGGATCCGCTGGGAACGACGCGACGACATCCACGAAGCCTTCCTCGGCCTCGCCACCTGCCTGATCACCCACCGTCACGTCCAACGCCTTTGTTAGGAGCTCTTAGGCCGCCGGCTACTCGGACCAGACCGAATCCGATCTGCTGGCCGTGCTGGGGCCCGAGCGTGTGGGGATCCCGGCGAACCCCATCAAGCATCTGCTCAAGCGCCAGGGACTGGAGACCTTCGGCAGTCTGCAGCGGAAGTTGGACACCGAACGGGAGGCCAGGAAGCAGCGGGCGGCAAAGAAGGCGGAGGCTTCCCCCGTCCTGACCCCGGCGGGTTGAGGCGGCGGCCCCCTCGGGTGAAACAAGTGCTTGGCATGCACCTCATCGTGGG
>NZ_VJZC01000360.1 GCF_009377185.1 Streptomyces spongiae | reverse complement strand
GCGCCGGCCGGTGTACGGCCGGCCCGGATCGGTACCGGGCCCCTACCGGATCAGTACCGTGCCGGATCAGTACAGAAAGCGGTGCAGCGGAGCCGATTCGGTCAAGAGCATCGTGACCCGGTGGGCGAGGCGCTGCCACGCGTCCTCCTGCGCGTACGTCAGCCGCACGTCCTCGCCGCCGGCCGCCTCCAGAACCGCGAAGAGGGCGGCGGTGTCCGCGTCGGGGGCGAGGTCCACCAGCGAGAGCACGCGCGCGAGCGCACCGACCAGGCCGACCGCGGTGTCCTCGGCCGGCCCCGTCGAAGGGACCGTGGCGCGCAACGCCGCGACGACGCCCGAGGGGCCGGGGAGGTCCGGCGGTGACACCAGTGCCGCGGACAGCTCACGCAGCAGCGCGTACAGCACGTCCGTGTCCCTCACGGGTATGCGGGCGATGCGCAGACCCTCGTGCTCCCAACGGCCGTTCGGCGTCCATACCCGTGGTCCCCGAGCCACCGCGTCGGTCAGTTCCGTACGGATCCGCCGGAACGCCGCGAGCCCGTCCGCGCACAGTGCGTCGTCACCGGTCCCACGGATCGATCCGGCCAAGGGCACCAGCAAGCGTTCCTCCACCCGCTCGCACTGGGCGTCGAGGTCCGGGTCGACAACGATGAGGTGAACCGACATGCGCTGCTCCTGCTGCTCCATGTCGAACAGCCTGCCAGGTGGCTCGGACAACCGATTCAGCCCTCACGGTCGCGCCCATGTGCGTTGAACTCCACCATCCGGTCGACGATGTCGGTCAGCCCGGAGTTGGTCGGGGCCCCGACCAGGGCGTGGCCGACCCGCCCGTAGTAGCCGGTGCGGCCCACGCCGCCGTCCTGATAGCTGAGTTCATGGCACCGGAAGCGCTTCTCGAAGTCCGCCCTGGTGACCGTGGTGCCGGGGAAGCGGCGCAGGTAGACGTAGGCGAAGTACTCGGTGGGCTCCTTGGCCACCAGGTGCGGGGACGGGTCCTCGCCGACTGCGAGGGCGACCACGGCGTCGTACAGGTTGACGCCGTAGGTCAGCCCGACGATCTCCGGCAGATGGGCCCCGGACAGCCGCGCCGCGCACTCTCCGAAGACCAGCGTGCCCTCCGAGTCGAACGCCTCCAGGTGGAAGACACAGTCAGGGGCGTCCAGTCCGCGCAGGGCCTCGGCGGCCAGGTCGCCGGCTCGGGCGACGAGGTCCGGGTTCTCCGTGGGGGACAGGATCTGTGAGGCCAGGACGGCTCCGTCGTGCGTGTTCATGGGGGGTTCGTGGTACCGGGCGACGGAGCTCCACAGCATGCGACCGCCGTACCAGACGCCGTCCACGTGCAACTCGTCACCAGGAACGAAGGACTCCGCCACGAGCGCCGTGTCACCCACGGCCGCATCGCGCCGCTGTTCGCCCAGGTACCGGTCGAACTCCTCCTCGGAGCACACCTTCGCCGCCCCGGCGGCCGCGAAGCCGTTGGCCGGCTTGACGACGAACGGGACGCCCAGGCGGTCCGCGAGGTCCGCCCAGCCGGTACGGGTGTCGACGTACACGCACGCCGCCCGCCCTACCGAGGGCGGCAGTGCGGTCTTCTGCAGGTACTTGTCACGGAACCGCAGGGCACGGGCGTAGTCACGGTCGCCGGGCAGCCGCAGATGGTCGCGCAGCAGCGCGGCCGTGAAGACGCCCTGTTCGTGAGCGGTGACCACCCCCGCGACGCCGACCGCCTCGGTGCTCATCACGGCGCGCAGCACTTCCTGACCGTTCTCCAGGTCACTGACGCGCCGTACCCGACGGCCGCGCAGCGCCTCCTTGTCCTTCTCCACCACGTAGAGGGGCTCCAGCCCTCTGCGCTCGATCGCTTCCGCGAGACCCGGCCGATGACCCAGGACGATCACGGTGCCCATGTGGCCCTCCGACTTTCCCTGTTCAGGTGCCGTTCCCGGTCGGCGATGGTCCGCAGGACGCCCCGCGCTATCGCGTAGGAACCCCGCTCGGTCTCCGGGTCCATCCCGCCCAGCCGGTTGTGGTGAAGGTGCAGAACGCTGCGGAAGGGGGCGGGGGCGGTGCCGAGCCGGCCCTCGGCGATCGCGCCCCGGATCAGCTGCCCGTACCGGGTGAGGCGGGGTGCCCGTCGCTCCCAGATCTCCGTCAGCCGCTCCACGCCCGGCAGGGGCGGCGGTCCGTCGGCCGGGACCGCGAGGGGGCCGAGGAGGGCGACCGCCTCACGTCGGTACCGCTGGAACACGTGGTGGCCCACGTCGGGGGGACAGGCGTCGAGCAGCCACTCCTGCCAGCCGTCCCCGACGAGCCGTGCCGCGAGGTCGAAGCAGTTCGCCGCGAGGAGGAGCTCCACCGGCACGTCCAGCAGGCCCGCGTCCCGCATCCGGAGCTGTTCGACGGCCGCCTCCGAGTCCGCGCAGAACGCTCGTTCCGCGTCCTCCATGGCCTCGGGGCCGCCGTACCGTGCCAGTTCGGGACGGTACGTGCCGATCGTCAGATCACGGATCCCGCCCGCTGCCGCGAGCCGGCCCGCCCACTCGTGCACCGCGGGCAGCAGCCGCGCGTTCAGCTCGGCCGCGGCACCGTGGAAGCGGATGCGCAGATGGGGCTCGTCGTCCTCGTAACGGACGTAGAACCAGCGGTCGGCGACTGGCGCCGCGCGATCCAGGAGCGGGGGGAGCGCGCGGGAGAGGATCTCGTCGTGCCGGTCGGAGGTCGCGTACACCTTCAGGTACAGCCAGTCGCCGCCCGGCTGGTGGGCCTTCCGGGTCCTGGCCGGATCGACGGCGGTCCGCAACGGCAGCTCCCTGCGGGCAGCCGGGTAGGACCGCTGCCGTTCCGGCAGCAGGGGCACCGCCAGCTCGCAGCTGCGCCCACCGGCCCACCCCGTTCCGTACGCGCCGCCGAGGGGTTCCTCCCGGAGGACCGTGCCCGGGTTCCGGCACAGTTCGTTCCGCAGGACGCGGAGGTCGGCGGCCGAGCGGAGGTCGAGCGGCAGCGGCTGGTCCGCGTGAACCGCCTCGATCCGGTCCGGCACCCTCCACTGCGCCCTCCACTCGTCGAGGAGGCGGCGCCACCGGGCCCAGCTCCGCGTCGGGTCGGTGAGCCGCTCGTCGGGCAGCCAGCGGGCAGGGGAGAGAACGGTGCGGCCGTATCGGATCCGGGGCAGGAAGGGAAGCCGCTCGGCGGCCGCGCCCCAGCTCCACATCGACCACCGGGGAGTGCGGCAGGCGCCGATCTGGAAGAGCAGGCGGACCGCGTCGGGGGCGGTGGTCCGCACCTCGTTGGCGTTGAACGGCAGCGGCACGATCTCCTGCCCGGTGCGCAGGGACACCACGCTCAGACGGTCCCGGTCCGCGCCGACGGCCAGGTCGTGGAGGTTCAGCACCCGCGGGTCACCGGTGTCGGCGAACGCCCCGACGACCAGCGTGCCCGGCGTGAGCGGCGGTACCTGCCCCACGTTGGCGCTGCGGGCGCGCAGGGTCGGGGCGACTAGCTGCGTCGCGGTCGCCGACGGCCAGCCGGCCGCGAGTTCGTCGACGCACGTCGTGAACGGTTCGCGAAGCTTGGGCAGCAGGTGCAGGAACCGGCCGAACATCGCGCCGGGCCTGGTGAAGTTCATCCCGGAGAGCACCAGGCGGAAATCCCCCGCCGCCAGGGCTTCCCCGGACGCCGCGAACAGCCTCGCGACCGGTTCGACGTACGATCCGGGCCCGTCCTCCGTGCCCGGGCGAGCCAGCCGCGCGGCCAGCTCCGCGTCGATCACCACCTCGTCCTCCTCCCGGGCGGCGGCACGCTGGGCCAGACCGCAGAGCAGGGTGGCGCGCGACGCCGGTTCCACCGGGTACGCCGGACCGCCGCGGCCGGACGGTGGGCCGAGACCCAGGTGGGGGTCCAGCACCTCGTGGACCGGGACCAGACCGCGCAGTCCGTACCGCTCCAGGAAGGCCGCGTGGTAGTCGGCCAGTGGACGGGACGGCGGCGGTGACAGCCGCCACGCCATCGAGGCCGCGTCGGCCAGCTCGGTCGCCACGTGGCGCGGGAGCACGATGTCGGCGTCCATCCCCAGGTCGACGTGCAGGGGCCGGTCGCTGGGACGGGCCGTCCGCATGATCCGTACGGTGCCGCGGAGCCGGGCGTACGCGGTGCCGACGGGAGCCGCGGCGTACTCGTCGAGGGCGTCGGCGACCGCCCCGAGCCGCTCCCGGGCCGGCGCGTTGCCCGTGGCGGCGAGCGTGCCCAGCACGTGTCCGAGCGGATCGGCGCTCGTGAGGGGCGGATACAGGTCGGTGAGGAGGACGTCCCGCTCGACCAGTTCTCCCAGCCGCTCCTCGACGGCGGCCCTGTTCTCGCCCGGGCACGCGGTGACCACCCGGTCCAGCAACGCCCGGAACGGGACCGGAGTCCGCGCGGCGTCCAGGGCGGCCCGCACCACTTCGGTGCGGGCGACGACCGTCTCGTGTGCGCCCTCCGGGTCCTCGTCGTCTCCGAGGACGCGGGGCACGACCAGGTGATCGCCCCGGACCCGGCACAGATCGTTGGCCACCACGCGCAGACCGGAACGCACCGCCGGATCACGGAGGAGGTCGCGCACCACCGCGACCAGCCAGGCGAGGTCGGGCCGGACGTGCTTGTGGTGGCGCGCACCGATCCGGACCCGCGTGTCGTCTCCGAACGTCACGGGGGCCACTCCGGCCATCAGCCCGAAGGGGGTCGCCCGGTGGCGCATGCGCGTCAGGTAGCGCAGTGCCGAGAGGGCACCCCGTCGCAGCTGCTTGGGCTTCACGGGTTCGCCCGCCGCCGCCTTCTCCAGCGTCTCGTCCAGGGACAGGCTCGAGACCGCGACGGCCTCCCGCGCGACGGGATCGTGGGCGACCTCCGCGAGGAAGGCCCGCAGTTGCTCGGGGTCGTCCATGTCCTCGGGCAGGCGGGGCGCCGGGGTGCCGGCCGACAGGAGGGACAACCGGGCCACGGCGAACTCGGGCTCCCGGAACACCGCCGGCATCACCGCACCACCAGCCCGAGATGGTCGGAGAAACGACGACGGACCTCATCCAGCCCCAGGTCGATACGGGGCGGCGGGAGAGCCCCCTCCGGTGCCGCGAGCACGGCGTGCACGAAGACGGGCGCCGAGCACGTGAGCCCCGAGGCCAACGCCTCACGGAAGTCCCCTATGCCGTCCGCGCAAAGGACCTCCGCATACCCGGCCGCCCGCGCGAGGGCGCAGAAGTCGACGCGCTCGGAGGGCACGTGCTGTCCTCCGGTGGACTCGTAACTGCGGTCGTCCAGCAGCAGGTGGAGCAAGGGCAGGCCGGGCAGCGCGCCGGCCGTCAGCAGGCAGCCGGGATTCATGGCGAGGCTGCCGTCGCCGTCCACGACGACCACCGGCACCGTGGAGTGCAGGGCGATGCCGATACCGATGTCGGCTGCCAGACCCATGCTGCCGGTCATGTAGAAGTGGCTGGCCCGGTCGGCGATGCCCCTGGCGATCCGGCAGGAGAAACCGGTGGTGAAGACGACCGGTTCGGCTCCGGTGGCGTCGATCACCGCCCTGATGGCCTCGGTCTTGTTCACGGGCGCCACCCGAAGAACGCCGGAGGGACCAGCAGGGCCGCCGGCCGTCGCTGCTCCACGACGAGCCTCGCGCACCGGGCGACCTGGTCGGTCAGGAGCGGCCCGTCGAGCCGCGTCGCCGGAATGCCCGATATGGCGAACACCGTCCCGGTGAGGCGGCCCATCACCTCGTTCTCGCCGGTCGAGTCCGCGTCCGTGCCCCGCATGCCGATGACGAACAGCATGGGCATCCGATAGGGGACCACCAACGACGCGATCGCGTTGACGGACTGACCGAGCCCGGAGTTCTGCATCAGCACCACCGGACTGCGTCCGGCCATCGAACTGCCGGCCGCGATGCCGACCGCGTTGTCCTCACGGACCACCGTCATCAATCCGCCCCGGGACCGCAGGAGTTCGTAGACGGGCGCGAGAATCCCGCACGGGGTTCCGAGGAACGGGGAAAACCCCTGGCCCAGGAGGGTGGTGCAGAGTTCCTGGGCACGGTCAGTGCCGACCGATACGGTCATGATCCCTTCCGTCCTTGTTGATTCCGGTGAGGAAGTCGTCCAGATGGACGTGGCGGACGCGCCCGACGCCGGGGGACTCCGCGCGGTAGTCCAGGCGGACAGGGCGCAGGTCGTCGTAGAAGTAGACGGCCTCCAGCGTCCCGTCCCGGGCTTCGGTGAGCAGGGGGTTGTCGACCAGGAAGCTCCGCACCTCGGCGGTGTCGCGGCGGACCTGGAGCCACAGCCGCTTCCCGCCGAAGTGGTTCGGAGGGAGAACCACCCGGGTCCCGAAGCGGCGCTTCAACTGGTAGGTGCCCTTGCTCAGAAATGCCTCGGTGCCCTGGAAGTCGAGGCGCCGGACACCGTTGCGGGCCGCCCAATCGATGAGGAGGAAGTACATCACCTTGAGCGCACCGGCCGCGTAGTACTCCTCCGCTCCGTCGAGGACGCCCAGGAGACGGGACGTGAGCACCTTGGACGCGGGGTCCCAGTGGCACAGGTGCCCGGCGACGCGCTCACCGTCCATCGACAGGTGGAACAGCACCCCCGACCGGAAGAGGCACTCGTACGCGGACTCCCTGCTCTCGGTACGAGCCCGCGCTCCGTAGCGCTCGAACATCGTGGCCCGGTACACGCGGTCGTAGAAGTACTCGAACCAGGCGGGATCGCGTTCCGTCCCGAAGGACCAGTCGTGCTGGCGTGACTTCTGCCGGAAGTCACGCCGGGCACCCTTGGACGCGCCGGCGTGGATCGCCTCGGGATCCCGGTCGAGGTCCAGGACGAAGTGCACCCGGACGGGCACGACCAGCGAGGCGCGCGCGGCCAGTTGCCTGGCCTTCGCGGCACTGGTTCCGACCATGACGATGTCGGCGTCGGGCACTCGTCGCGGGGACCCCAGGTCCCATCCCCTGAGAACCGCCCCGACGCGCGCGGCGGGCTCCCCCGCACCGGACTCCCGGCGCTGCTCGGTGAACTCGAGCGCGTAGGGGAGCCCTTCGGGGACTCCCGAGTACGAGATGGACACCCCGCCGACGTCCGACCGGACGGCCGGGAACCGTCCCCAGTTCCTGGTGTCCCAGGCGACGCGCACCCCGGTGAGCAGGGGATGTCCGCTGTTGCGCCACGCGTAGCCGGTGTGCAGGCGGATCCGCTGCCACGGCGGAACCCGCGACGGCAGGGGCGCCGTACCGGGCAGGTACGAGATCACGTTCTGACCCCCCGCCATGTCAGGGCGCCGTGGCCTTGAACACGAGGTCCCGCAGCGCGTCCTCGTCGTCCACCCGGTGCAGGTCCCGCAGGGGAATGCCCTCGAAGTCGGCGCGGGAGTACGCGCCGGAACCGTGGACCACGATGTCGTGCTCGGGCACGAGACCCCGGTCGATGGCGTTGAGCACGCCGGTCACGGCCATGTTGAGGGACCACTCGAGGACGGAGGCGGGGTGGGCGGGAAGCAGGAGCCCGGCATCGCCCAGACGGTCACGCACCTGCGCGTAGCGTTCGAGGCACTCCGCGAGGGACACGACGATTCCGCCCCCGCCCTGTCCGTTGATGAGGGCGTTCATACGGGGTGAGGTGGCGGGCCGCCTGGAGTAGAACGTCGTGTCCAGCACCTCGGCGGGATCGAACGTGACACCGGGGAACCGCGGATTGGCCTGCTGCGTGTAGCGGCCCGACTCCGGCTCCCGGACGTAGTCGGGTACCCGCCCGGCGTCACCGCCCTCGTACAGGCTGACCACCATGTCGGGCGCGCCCAGGTGCTGCACGAGGAAGTAGTGCGGCGGGGCTCCGTGCCGCGGGGCCCCCGGCATCCCACGGCCGTAGGCGTGTCCGAGCAGGCCGTACGCGCTGGAGACGGCATGGACGTGCAGGCGCGGGCGGTCGGCGTCCGGTGCGAAGTGCTCGGCCTCCGCCCAGGCCCGGACGACGTCACCCGCGAGGTAGTTCTCCAGCTTCAGCGTGTACCAGAGCCTGCTGTCGAGTTCCCGTTCCAGCACCCCGCGGTACCTGTTGACCGCACCGCGGGCTATCGCCTTGACCGCCTCCGGGTCCGCGCCGTCGTACACCGCGACGGGGTTCCGGGCGCGCAGGTCGGGGGAGGTGAAGAGTTCCGAGGCGCGGAGCTTGTGGACCGAGCCGGCCGGGACGACCACCACCACGTTGAGCTGGTCCGCGGTGACCAGGCCACAGCTGATCGACCGCAGCACCGCGTCCCGCAGCGCGACCGCCTTGTTGGCCGAGGACGGCGTGACGATCGTGACCCGCTGCCCCGTGTCCTGGATGAACCGGACGGCACGCGCGACGATCACCAGGGACGCGAAGGTCTTCGTCGTCATGGTCGCGGGGTTCCGGGTGAGGTCGAGCAGGGACAGGGAGCGTCCCCGGTAGTCCGGCATCGGCCGGTACGCCATGTCGGACACGGACAGATAGTCCCGGACCGCCGGTGTCAGTTCGGGGAGTTCGGCACCCGGTGAGAAGTCGGGTCCGTCGTCGGCGGCGGGGTCACCGAGCAGTGCGTGCAGAGCGGCCTGGACCTGCGGGTAGTAGCGTGCGAGGGCGTTTTCCAGAATCACTGCGTCATCACCTGTCTGATCCTGATCGAGCTGATTCTGAGCAAGCTGGTTCTGAGCAAGCTGGTTCTGAGCAAGCTGGTTCTGAGCAAGCTGGTTCTGATCGGGCTGGTTCTGATCGGGCTGGTGCTGATCAAGTCGATATGTCGATCCGAGGGCTAGGGCGCTCCCAGAAGGACGCCCGGCCAGGCGCCGTAGGGCCGTGTCACCGGTCCGATCTGGTCGGTCGGGTTGAAGCGCATGGAGCACCCGGTGGCCACGCCCGCGACACAGAAGGGCGAGACGCGTGGGTTCGCCATGACGGTGTCGGTGTTCCCGTCCTCGTCGAGGAGCGCCCGCATCGGGTGGCGTACCGGCATGACGACTTCCTGCGCCACGTAGTACTCGGACTCCACGGCCGAGGCGACGAGCCGCTCCCAGTCGGCGGCCGGGGTGCTCAACCCGAAGAACACCTCCTGCGACGAGTAGCCGGAAGCGCCCTTCAGCACGAAGTGCTCCTGTTGTTCGACCAGCAGAACGGGCAGCTCGTGGCTGCGCCCCCGCCAGTCGGCCTTCCGGTCGGCGACGATCCGGGTCCAGGGCACATGGCGCCGCACCACGTCGTGGTCCTCGCCGGACATCCAGGGGAGTCCTTCGGACAGCAGGGCCAGTACCTTCTTGGAGTCCACCAGCCGGGCGGTCTGGGACGGCAGCGCGAACAGGCCGTTTCGCGTGGCGGTCACCAGTGGGGACATGTCCCAGCCGCAGTTGTTGGCCTCCCGCTCGGCGAACTGCACGATGCCGAGCAGCCCCGCGGTGCCGGCGGTGGAGCCCATCTCGTCGAGCAGGGTGCGCAGGTCGGCGAACCGTGCCTGGACGCCCTGCTCCCGCAGAAGGCCGATCTGTGTGTCGAAGTACCGCGTGGTCTTGGCGGGATCGGCGAGACAGCCGACGAGGAGCACGGCCGGCGGGATGCCGAGCGCGGCGCAGGTGCGCTCGACGTGGCCCGCGATCAGCCCGTACAGGCTGGGAGCCGTCAGCTCCGGCTCGCCCGTCTCCCGCCGGACCTGTTGCCAGATCCTGCGCTCCAGCTCGAACTCCAGCATCGCTCCGACACCCGCGCCGACGTTGAACTCGACGAACTTGGGCCCGTCCTCGGCGACGACCACGTCGGCGCGCGAGAAGTCGATGGCGTGAGCGGCCTCGTACGCCTCGTCGGAGCCCAGCCGCGGGAGATCCGCCGGATCGGCCTTCAGCGCCGCGACACGGCCCTCGGAATCCGGGGCGAGCGCGATGACGGCCCTGCGCTGGAGCTCCAGAACCCGTTCCGTGGCCCGCATCAGTTCGCGGTACGACTCCCGGGGCACCACCATCGGCTCGAACGCACGGGGGAAGCGGGTCCTCGCGATCTCCGACAGGTCGTTCTCGAAGGTCTCGGCCAGGTGCCGAGGGGATGGGCCGCCCGTTCTCGGCGTGTACGTGCCGAACCAGGAGCCGGTGGGCGAGGAACTCATGAATGTCTGTCCCTTCCGTCATGGCGCGCACGCCAGGCAGCGAGGTACCGCGGTCAGTGGTCGAGGGCAGTAGGGGGAG
>NZ_VJZC01000359.1 GCF_009377185.1 Streptomyces spongiae | reverse complement strand
CGCCGGACCCGCAGGGCCAACAGGCTTGGTGGGCACCTCCATCCGTCCGGAGCACCTCCGTCCGTCCGGACCTACGCCTTCCTCCCCCACGCGGAGATCATCGGGGCCGTGGCGAGGTCCATGCTGCCGGACGCCACGTTCGCGAGGTGCTGTTCGATCTCCTGGTCGGTGGCGAGGCCCGCGGAGACCAGGTGGTCGCGGACCTGAAGGACCGTCGCGGACTCCAGGGCGGCGCAGGCCGGCGAGGCGACCGGGAAATACGCGTCGGCCTGTACGCCACGCAGGCCGGCCTCGCGAAGCAGCCGCGGCAGCCTGCGGCCGTACGCGAGGTCGGTGCCACGCTCGGAGAGCAGGGTGCGAAAGCCCTGGCGCAGCCGGTTGGCCAGCTGCTGCTCGGGGCCGTGCTCCTCAGGGCAGAGCAGGGGCTGGAGGGCCGGATCGGCGTCCTCGATCAGGATCCGCCCGCCGGGCCGCAGCGCCTTGATCATGGAACGCAACGCCTGCTCCCGTTCCCGCACATGGACCAGGACGAGCCGGGCGTGCACGAGGTCGAAGCCCTCGCCGGGCAGTTCGTCCGCGCCCACGTCGTGGACGCGGACCTCGACCGGCGGGCGCGCGGCCGAGGTCATCAGCGAGGTGTCGATGTCGGTCGCGAGGACCTTGCCGGTCGGACCGACCTTCTTGGCGAGCCAGGAGATCACGGAGGTGCCCCCCGCGCCGACCTCCCAGCAGCGCCAGCCCGACCCGATACCGAAGTCCTGGAGGTGCCGGAACGTGATCGGGTCGAAAAGCGTGGCGAAGGCCTCGAAGCGCGCTCCCGCCTCGGCCTGCTGGTTGTCGAGGAGATATTCATCGGTTCGCGTCATGCCGCGATCATCCCATTTATCTGCCTTGTTCAGCGCGGTGACGCTCCCACAGCCGACCCGGGTCAACTCGGGAAACGAAGCGGAACACTCCGTTCCCACAGGCTTACCCGTCACTCGATCGGTGCTGGCAGACTGGCTGCGGCAAGGCGCACAGCGCGGGGCGTCCCGGAGGCGAACCGCGCGTACCAGGGGAGATCCACGCGAGGAGATCCAGATGTCCATGGCAGGGAATCTGCGGAAGGTGACGGGCCTCGGCAGGGTAGGCGGCCTCCGCAGAGTGGCACGGCTGGCACGGCGCCGTGCCCGGGTCGATCTGAGCCACCCGGCCCGCTCCCCGCTGGGCTCCGCGGTGGTCAACTGCGTGACGTATCAGGACGGGGAGCGTGCACCCGGCGGTCGTGACCTCGTCGATGCCGTCGAGCACATCCGCAAGACGGACGACGGCTTCGTCTGGCTGGGGCTGCACGAGCCGACGGCGCGTGAGTTCGCGGGGATCGCCGAGTTGTTCGGGCTGCACCCGCTGGCGGTCGAGGACGCGGTCGAGGCGCATCAGCGCCCGAAGCTGGAGCGATACGGCGAGACGCTGTTCGCCGTGTTCAAGACCGTCTGCTACGTCGAGCACAAGGAGCTGACGGCCACCAGCGAGGTGGTGAACACCGGCGAGATCATGGTCTTCGTCGGCCATGACTTCGTGATCACGGTGCGGCACGGCCGGCACGGCTCGCTCGGACCGCTGCGCGAGGAGCTGGAGGCGAACCCCGACCAGCTGGCCAAGGGACCGGCCGCCGTACTGCACGCGATCGCGGACCACGTGGTGGACGACTATCTGAACGTCACGGACTCGGTCCAGGCGGACATCGACCAGGTCGAGACGGACGTGTTCGCGGAGAACGGCGCCCGGGCCGACCCGGGTCGCATCTACCAGCTCAAGCGTGAACTGCTGGAGCTGAAGCGGGCGGTGGCCCCGCTCGCCCGTCCGGTCCTGGAGCTCGCCACCAGGCCGGAGCGGGTGGTCGCCCCGGAGATACAGGCCTACTTCCGGGACGTCTCCGACCACCTGCTGAGGGCCACCGAGCAGATAGCCGCGTTCGACGAGTTGCTGAACTCGATCCTCCAGGCGCACCTCGCCCAGGTCAGCGTCGCGCAGAACGAGGACATGCGGAAGATCACGGCGTGGGCGGCACTCATCGCCGTGCCGACGATGGTGTGCGGGGTCTACGGCATGAACTTCGAGTACATGCCGGAGCTGCACTGGAAGCTCGGCTATCCGATGGTCTGGGTGGTCATAGCCGTCGCCTGCACCGCGCTGTACCGGGGCTTCAAGCGCAACGGCTGGCTGTGACCTCCCCCGCCCGGGACGGAGGGCCGGGCTCCGACCGTCCGGGGACCGGGCGAGGGTGCGCTCCCAGCGGGCCGGCGACGGCCCGAGGGGTCAGCGCGTGGCGCCCTTAGCGTAGACGCTCTCGGCCCAGAAACCGATCTGTTCCTCGGGCAGGTGCTGGGCCAGGTCGGCCTCACTGATCATGCCGACGAGGCGCTTGTTCTCGATGACCGGAAGCCGGCGGATCTGGTGCCCCGTCATCTCCCGGAGCACATCGCTGACGTCGGCGTTCGCGTCGATCCAGCGCGGCGTGCCCTTGGCCATCTCGCCCGCCGTGACGCGTGACGGGTCGTGCCCCACGGCCACACAGCCCACCACGATGTCGCGGTCGGTCAGGATGCCACAGAGCCTTTCGTTCTCGTCGCTGATGGGCAGGGCTCCGACATTGAGCTCGCGCATCAGCTGCGCGGCACGGTCCAGGGTCTCGTGTGCGGGGATCCACTGGGCGCCACGGTGCATGATGTCTCCGGCAGTGGTCATGAAGTACCTCCCGTTGCCGGACGGCCGGCGCGGCGCGGGACGCACCGCTGGTCCCGGCTCCAACATTCTCGCCGCGCCGCCGGGGGAACGCACCCGGAGCGCCACGGTTCCGGCCGGGCGGCGCCGGGACTCAGCCGCTCCACGCAGGGTGCCGTGGGTCGTCGGCGCGCACCAGGAGGTCCGCCGTCGCCGCCGGGTCGGCCTCCGCCGCGTAGCGCTCGTAGGCGGGGAGTTTCCAGTGCTGGGTCTGGGGGGTACGGCGGGGGGGGGCGCCCGCCGAGAGGAGGACGTGGACCGACAGGTCGAACGGGAACCAGTGCTTCAGGAGGAGGGGACCATGCAGCAGCAGGAGCCCGCCAGGCGGGAGTGGGACGTAGGGGCTGCGGGTGGCGCGGTCGGTGGCGGGGTCCCACAGGTCGGGCAGGACACGGCCGTCGCCACCGGGGTCGAGGGGGCCGAAGACCTCGCGCCACAGGGCGGCCGTGTCGAACCAGCCGCCGTAGTACGCCTCCACGTCCTCGTGCCCGTGTTCGAATCGGAGGGACGCGGGGCGCAGGAAACCGTCCGTGCCGACGACGAGCGAGGGTCGGCCCCGCACGCGCAGCGCCTCGGAGACGCGCTGGGCGAGATCGCCGGGGCGGGCGGCGGGAGCTCCGTCGAAGGCGACGCGGGGCCAGGGGCTGTCGTCGTCCGGCTTCAGGTCGAGCAGGCGGTCGGCGAGGAGGTCGCCGAGCCGTTCCCAGGTGATCGCTTCGAGTCGCACACGGCCCATGATGCCCCGCGGGGCCACCCGGCCCTGAGAGCGGTCAGGGGCGGGAGGCGGACTGCTCGGGTGCGGCACGGGCGGCGGGGAGTCACCGGACGGAGGCCGACGATGAGGCCATGAACTGGGTGAAGTGCCGCTCGAGCCGGGAATGAACCGCGTATGGCAGCACTCGCAACTCCCCCGGTCCGCACCGGGCTTGTCGTGATCCAGGCACTCAGGAAGAAGCACTGCGCCGACTGCGGGAACGGGCCGCTGGCGTTGCTCGTCCTGGAGGACGGCGTGCCGAGGTGTCTCGACTGCGTGGATCTCGGGCATCTGGTGTTCCTGCCGCGGGGTGACACCGCGCTGACGCGGAGATCGCGGGAGGAGAGCGGGCTGTCCGCGGTGGTGGTGCGGTTCAACCGGCGGAGGAGCCGGTACGAGCGGCAGGGCGTCCTCGTCGAGGAGGCGGCGCTCGCCCGGGCCGAGGAGCGGTGCCTGGCGGACGCCGAGGCGAGACGACGGCGCCGGGTGCGGGACGCGCGGCGGCGGGCGATGGAGGACGTGCGGTTCACGGACGCGTTCGCGGCGGAGATCCGGCGGCTGTTTCCCGGCTGCCCCGCCGGGCGGGCGGTGGCGATCGCGGCACACGCCTCGGTGCGCGGCAGCGGGCGGGTCGGGCGGAGCGCCGCGGGGCGGGCGCTGTCCGAGGTGGCCGTGACCTCGGCGGTCATCGCCTCCGTACGGCATCTGGACACGCCGTACGACGAGTTGCTGATGAGTGGTGTGCCCCGGCACGAGGCACGGCGGCGCATCGCGGGAGTGGTGGAGGTGACGTTGCGGGCATGGCGGGATGGTCACTGAGCTCGTACGGCATTTCACTTGTGGTGACGGCAGGGGCCGGGCAGGTTCTGGATTTCGGGGGACGACGCGGGAGTGATCATGATCGATGGGCCGTACTACGTGCTGACGGTGCTGGGTGTACTCGGGACGGGTCTGGTCGCCGGGGTGTTCTGCGGGTTCTCGGCGTTCGTGATGAGGGCGCTCGCCGCGCTGCCGCCCGCGCAGGGGGTGGCCGCGATGCAGGCGATCAACATCGCGGCGCTGAGGCCGCCCTTCATGCTCGTCTTCGCCGGGTCGGCCGTGCTGTGCTCCGTGCTGGCGGTGGTCACGTTCGTGTTGTGGCCGGACCAGGGAACGGTGGAGCTGCTGCTCGGGAGCGCGCTGTATCTGTTGGGGTGCTTCGGGGTCACCATGGTCGCGAACGTGCCGCGTAACGAGGCCCTGGCCAAGCTGGACGCCGGGACGCCGGAGGCCGCCGCGTACTGGCCGACGTATGTGAGCGAGTGGTCGACGTGGAACCACATCAGAGGCGTCGCCTCGGCCGCGGCGGCGATCTTGTACGTGCTCGCCCTGACCTGAGGCGGATACACGCCCTGACCTGAGGCGGCTGCACGAGCGCCGACCCGGGCAGTCCGGGGGTGACAGGCGCGCGCGTGCCTGGACGGAACGGGCCTGCGCCGGTCGGGACGGATACGGCGACCGCGACGTATCGTGGCGGGAAGAGAGTGCCGCCCGAAGGCGTACGGCCTCGCGCAGACCCAAGTCCGCAGGTCGTACGGCCCAGCTGTACGCGTACGCTACGTAAGGGGACACGGCCATGGCCGATCCCAAGGGTTTCATGACCACCCCCCGTGAGGAATGGCCCCGCCGGCCCGTCGAGGAGCGCGTGCGGGACTGGGACGAGGTCTACGTCCCCGGGGCACTGTTGCCGATCATCAGCAAGCAGGCCGACCGTTGCATGGACTGCGGCATACCGTTCTGCCACGACGCCTGTCCGCTGGGGAACCTGATACCCGAGTGGAACGACCTCGTCTCGCGGGAGGACTGGCGGGCGGCGAGCGACCGGCTGCACGCCACGAACAACTTCCCGGAGTTCACCGGGCGGTTGTGCCCCGCGCCGTGCGAGGCCGGATGCGTGCTGGCGATCAACCAGCCCGCGGTCACCATCAAGAACGTCGAGGTGGCCATCGCCGACCGGGCCTGGGAGGAGGGCTTCGCGCCGCCCCGGCCACCGGACCGGCTCACCGGGCGGACGGTCGCGGTGATCGGCTCGGGGCCCACCGGGCTCGCGGCGGCCCAGCAGTTGACGCGGGCCGGGCACACCGTGGTGGTGTTCGAGCGGGCCGACCGGATCGGAGGACTGCTGCGGTACGGCATCCCGGCGTTCAAGATGGAGAAGCGGCACCTGGACCGCCGGCTGGAGCAGATGCGGGCCGAGGGCACGAAGTTCCGTACGTCGACCGTGGTCGGGCGGGACATCGGGGCGGCCGAGTTGCGGGCGCGGTACGACGCCGTGGTGATCGCCACGGGGGCCACCGCGTGGCGTGACCTGGATGTACCCGGGCGGGAGCTGGACGGTGTCCACCAGGCGATGGAGTACCTGCCGCTCGCCGACCGGGTGTGCGAGGGGGACCTCGAGGTCTCGCCGCTGTCGGCCGCCGGGAAGCACGTGGTGATCGTCGGCGGCGGTGACACCGGGGCGGACTGTCTGGGGACGGCCGTGCGGGAGGGCGCGGCGTCGGTGACCCAGCTGGACATCTACCCGCTGCCGCAGGCCGAGCGCGACGAGGACGCCGAGCCGTGGCCGACGTACCCGAAGATCTACCGGCTCTCGGCGGCGCACGAGGAGGCGCGCGACCTGGAGACCGCGCCGGCGGCGGACGCGGACGCCCGGTTGTTCGCGGCCTCGACGCTCCGCTTCACGGGCGACCCGGACGGGCATGTACGGGCGCTGCACCTGGTCGAGGTGGACGCCGCACGACGCCGGCTGCCGGACACCGGGCGCACCCTCCCCGCGGACCTCGTCCTGCTCGCCCTCGGCTTCTCCGGGCCCGACCGGGAGGACGGGATGATCGACCAGCTCGGTCTCACGCTCGACCGGCGTGGTCTGCTCGCCCGTGACGCGGACTTCGCGACCGACGTGCCCGGCGTGTACGCCGCCGGGGACGCCGCCCGCGGGCAGTCACTCGTCGTGTGGGCGATCGCGGAGGGACGGGCGGTGGCCGCCGCGGTGGACCGCCATCTGACCGGTGCGACACGGCTTCCGGCGCCGATCGGTCCGTACGACCGGCCCATGACGGCGTAGCGGCTCCGACCGCCTGCCCACTCCACACGCGCGGGCCCGACGTCACACCTTGCGGCCCACTGCCCCGTACCCGGG
This sequence comes from Streptomyces spongiae, assembly GCF_009377185.1. Taxonomy (GTDB): domain Bacteria; phylum Actinomycetota; class Actinomycetes; order Streptomycetales; family Streptomycetaceae; genus Streptomyces; species Streptomyces spongiae. The sequence goes on along the minus strand of NZ_VJZC01000359.1, from coordinate 3,524 downwards.
AATGACGTCGTCCTCCTGACCCGGCACGGGCCCGCCCAGCTCGGGGTGCCAGTCGGTGACCAGCGAGACACCGGGATCGACGAGGTCGAGGTTCCGGAAGAAACGGCCGACCTCGTCGCGGGAGCGCAGCGCCAGGTTGATGCCGCCGGCCCGGTACGTCTCGACCGCCGCCTTCGACTTCTCCGGGGTGAAGTCCGCCGTGGCGTGCGACACCGTCAGACAGCTGCCCTCGGGCAGCTGGGACAGCAGCCGGTCCACGAGGTCGTACGCGCCGTCCTCGTCGGTGACGAAGTGCAGCAGCGCGACGAGCGAGAGCGCCACGGGCCGGGTGAAGTCCAGGACCTCCCTGGCCCGTTCCACGATGGCGTCCGGCTCCCGTACGTCGCCCTGTACGTACTCGGTCACGCCCTCGGGCGTGCCGCGCAGCAGGGCGGCGGCGTGGGCCAGCACGATCGGGTCGTTGTCGCAGTACACGACGCGGGCGTCGGGCGCGACCCGCTGGGCGATCTGGTGCAGGTTGGGCTCGGTCGGGATGCCCGTGCCGATGTCCAGGAACTGGCGGACACCGTTGTCAGCCAGCCAGCGTATGGCGCGGTGCATGAACGCGCGGTTGACCTTGGCCATCACCGGCGTCCGCGGGTCGAGGGCGAGCATCTTGCGGCCCAGTTCCTCGTCGACGGGGTAGTTGTCCTTGCCGCCGAGGAACCAGTCGTACGTCCGTGCCGGATGCGGCTTGCTCGTGTCGAGCTTCAGTGGGCCCTGCCCGGTCATGGGGAACTCCGTAAGTCGGTACGGCAGTTGGCGATCGATTCCACCAAGTCCACGCTCAATTCATTACCAAAATCAGAAAAGTTGACTGAACGGCTGAACAGCTGGCTCAACAAGGGACTCACGACAGCAGGAAGTCGGCCTCCCCCGCCTTCGCGCCCTTGATGAACGCGTTCATCTCGTCGGGCGTGTAGATCAGCGCCGGCCCGTCGGGGTCGGTGGACTGGCGTACGGCGATCCGGCCGTCGGCGAGTTTCATCGCCTCCAGGCAGTTGCCGCCGTTGCCACCGCTCCACGGCTTGTGCCAGCCCTCGCTGCCCAGTTCCCGGGCGGGCATGCCGTTGTAGACGCGTATGTGCGCCTGCTTGTGGTACTGGGGCTTGATGCGATCCATTCACAGCTCCTTGCGGAGATCCCGGAGGATCTCCTTCGTGCGATGTGCTGTGGCGGCCTGAGCCGCCATGCGGTCCATGACCTCGAGGTGGGTCGCCACCTCGTTGCGTGCGTCCAGATAGACGGCGCCGGTCAGGTACTCGCTGTAGACCATGTCCGGAAGCTCCGGCACGGCGAATCGGAACAGCACGAAGGGCCCGTACGTGCCGGGGTGCGGCCCCCGGTCGAACGGCAGGACCTGCAGCGTCAGGTTGGGCAACTCCGTGGCGTCGAGCAGCCTGTCGATCTGGGCGCGCATGACCTCGGGGCCGCCGACGGGACGGCGCAGTGCCGTCTCCTCCATCACGACCCAGAAACGGGGCGCGTCCTCACGCGTGAGCAGGCCCTGCCGCTGCATGCGCAGCGCCACGTGACGCTCGATGCCCTCGGGGCTGGTCTGCCCGATGGCACCCGACCGCAGGACGCCACGGGCGTAGTCCTCGGTCTGCAGCAGTCCGGGCACGAAGTGGGGTTCGTACGAGCGGATGGTGCTCGCCGCGCCCTCCAGGCTGACGTACATCGAGAACCAGCCCGGCAGGATGTCGTGGAACCGCTGCCACCAGCCGGGTTTGTTGGCGTCCTCGGCCAACTGGACGTAGGCGTCGGCTTCTTCGTCGGAGACCCCGTACGCCTTCAGCAGGAGCTGGAGGTACGGGATCTTGAGAGTGACCTCCGCCGTCTCCATGCGGCGGACCGTGGCGGGTGCGACACGCAGGACGCGTGCGGCCTCCTCGCGCCGCAGCCCCGCCCGCTCCCGCAGGTCCAGCAGGCGTCGCCCGAGGACGACCTGACCGACCGTCGGTGCGGACCGCGGCTCGCTCACCTCACGCCTCCTCGTGGCCCGTTGTGCTGCTCCTCCTGGTCTCGACAGCCCTGCGGCGCCCGTCCGAAGCCTGGCCGTGCCCGTGCGTGTTTACGTGGTCACACACCTGTGCACTCGTGCAGGGATCCAACTGGCGCCGCGTCACGTGCTGTTACCGAGCAGTGTGCCACGACCGTTCAGAGAGTCACACCGCACTCTGCAATTTTCAGAGTGACTCTTGCCAAGTGTTCACGGCGAGGAGATAGTGGCTAACGTGATTCCGCCTGCGCCCTTAGGAACAGATGCCGCCGCAGACCGGTTCGGACCCGGACCGGCGGCTGGGGTGCGCCCCGACGCGGCCGTCGAACGCCGGTTCCGCTTCGAGCTGGCCGCGCACCCGGGTTCCGTGGCTCACGCCCGGAGGATGACGCGCGCCCGGCTGTCCGGCTGGGCGCTCTGCGAGGACACCTGCGACACGGCCGCACTGGTCGTCTCCGAGCTGGTCACCAACGCCATCGTGCACGCGGCCGGCCGCCGGGTCGTCTGCGAGCTGCACGACCGTGACGACCTCGTCCGGATAGCTGTGCGTGACGAGGGCTGCGCTCCGGGCGAGCCGCATCCCTCGCCGCAGCGGGCCGAGGAGGAGCACGGGAGAGGACTGCTTCTCGTCGAGGCCATGTGCCGGGCCTGGGGCGCGCAGGAGGCCGGCCCGGGACTGCTGGTCTGGGCGGACCTGCCGCGCAGGGTCGTCCCGGCTCAGCGTTCCAAGAGCGCGCAGCGCCCGGCGGACTCCGCGCGCGCCCTGCGCGCGGTGCCACCCCCCGCGGACCGCCGCAGGCAGGACACGGCCCCCCGGTCCGATCTGGGCTGGAGCGCGAAGAAGCCACCGGCGGAGGACCGGGGCAACGGCGCGGAGGCGTACCACGAGACGGCGGCCGTCGAGGTCCCCGCGGTCGAGCACGGCCGAGAGCGGGGGAGTGTGTGAGGGCGTCGGCCGGTGCGGACGCGGCGGGTCGTACGGCCCCGGTGGTGTGCCTGGACACCCTGATCCGCCTCCGGCGCGGTCAGCGGACCCCGGAGGCGCTCCGGCGGCTCGCGCTGCCCGAGGGCATGACCGCCCCCATGGGCTGCGACGCGGTCGGGGTCCAGGCGGACCTCGGACCCGAGGTGCTGCCGCGGCTGCCGCGCGTGGGGTGCGTGTACGCCGACGGGACCCGCTGGTGGTGGCTCGTGCCCTCCGACTCCGACTACGCCCTGAAGTGGCCGGAGCCCGTCCGGTACACGGCGGGCGCGGTCCTGCCCGACACTCCGGCCGCCCCCGACCTCATCCACAAGCCCGCCGGCACGATCCCGTACACCCCGCCGATACCGCTCTACCTGGCCCTGTGCCGGGTGACGGGGACGACGCCCACCTGGACGAGGCCGATCAGCGCCTGAGCGGGGACCTGCCGCGGAGTGCCTGAGCGCCGTTCACGTGAGCGCTGTCCGGCCGGGCCGGTGGTGGCGGGCGGGTCTCGGGTCG
>NZ_VJZC01000358.1 GCF_009377185.1 Streptomyces spongiae | reverse complement strand
GCGCGCGGACGGGTCCGCCGACCGCCGTACGGGACCGAACACGGCGGGGGGTGGTCGCGCATACTGGTCCCGTTATGGAAATCCTCATCCTTGTTGTAGTCATCGCCGTGGTCGTGTTCGCCGCGATCGGCGGGCTCGTCATCGGCAGCCGCAGGAAGAAGCAGCTGCCGCCGGCGCCCCCCACGACGCCCGACATCACCGCACCTCCGGCCGAGCCGCACGTCGGCGACGAGGCCGAGACGCCGCGCGACGAACCGCGCCGGACGATCGAGGAGGTGGACCTCCCGGACGGCTCGACCGGCGTCGCCGTCGAGGAACCGCCCACCGTCCCCGGTCTCGAAGCCCCCGAGATCGAGATCCCCGAGCCCACCGCCGGCCGCCTGGTCCGGCTGCGCGCCCGGCTCTCCCGCTCGCAGAACGCGCTCGGCAAGGGGCTGCTCACGCTCCTCTCGCGCGAGCACCTCGACGACGACACCTGGGAGGAGATCGAGGACACCCTCCTCACCGCCGACGTCGGCGTACAGCCCACCCAGGAACTGGTCGAGCGGCTGCGCGAGCGGGTGAAGGTGCTCGGTACCCGTACGCAGGAAGAGCTGCGCGGACTGCTCCGCGAGGAGCTGCTCACGCTCGTCGGCACCGACATGGACCGCACCGTGAAGACCGAGCCGGAGACCAGCAAGCCCGGCATCGTGATGGTCGTCGGCGTGAACGGCACCGGCAAGACGACCACCACCGGCAAGCTCGCCCGAGTCCTCGTGGCCGACGGCCGGAGCGTCGTCCTCGGCGCCGCCGACACCTTCCGTGCCGCCGCCGCCGACCAGCTGCAGACCTGGGGCGAGCGGGTCGGCGCCCACACGGTGCGCGGCCCCGAGGCCGGCGACCCCGCCTCCGTCGCCTTCGACGCGGTCAAGGAGGGCAAGGAGATGGGCGCCGATGTCGTGCTCATCGACACCGCCGGCCGCCTCCACACCAAGACCGGCCTCATGGACGAGCTCGGCAAGGTCAAGCGCGTCGTCGAGAAGCACGCCCCGCTGGACGAGGTGCTGCTCGTGCTCGACGCGACCACCGGTCAGAACGGGCTGATCCAGGCCCGTGTCTTCGCCGAGGTCGTCGACATCACCGGCATCGTGCTGACCAAGCTCGACGGCACGGCCAAGGGCGGCATCGTTGTCGCCGTCCAGCGCGAGCTCGACGTGCCGGTCAAGCTGGTGGGTCTGGGAGAGGGCGCCGACGACCTGGCGCCGTTCGAGCCGGAGGCGTTCGTGGATGCGCTTATCGGAGAGTGAACGCCGAGGAGCCGTACGAACGCGAGAAAGAGCCCCCTCACGTGAGGGGGCTCTTCGCTGTTGTTCCGGCGGAGGCTACGCCCGCGACCGGTGCGCCACGTACGCCAGCGTGCCCAGCAGCAGGCGTGCGGCCGGCGGTTTCGTCGCCGAGTCCAGGGCGGGGGAGCGCAGCCAGCGCACCGGGCCCAGGCCGCCGCGGTCGGAGGGCGGAGCCGTGACATGGCTGCCCGGGCCCAGTCCTCGCAGGTCGAGGGACGAGGGGTCGTCCCAGCCCATGCGGTAGAGCAGCCCCGGCAGCTCGGCCGCCGCGCCCGGGGCGACGAGGAAGTGGGTGCGGCCCTCCGGGGTGGCGATGACGGGGCCGAGGGGGAGGCCCATCCTTTCGAGTCTGACCAGGGCGCGGCGTCCCGCGGCCTCGGCGACCTCGATCACGTCGAAGGCGCGGCCCACCGGCAGCATGACCGAGGCGCCCGGGAACTCCGCCCAGGCCGTGGTCACCTCGTCGAGTGTCGCCCCGGCGCGGACCAGGGGAGCGAAGTCCAGGGGATGCGCGCCGGGCGCACGGCAACCGGCCTTGCCGCACGAGCACGCTCCCGCCGCCGCCCGCGCGCCGGGCACGACGTCCCAGCTCCACAGCCCGGTGAACTCGGCCACGGCGGTGCATTCCGACGAGCGGCCGCCGCGCCGACGCGCGCCGGTTCGCATGTCCCGAATGCCGCCGATCGTGAAGCCCATGCCCCCTCCAACGGGTCCAGCACGCCACTGGTTACGAGGCGGAGGCGGATCGTGACCCTGTGTTTCCGCCCGGCTCGGTCCAGTCCGGGTGACCGCTCGTTCCGGTGGCGCTCAGTGGTGCTTCGGGTGGTGTGCTCGACGGCGCGCGCCTCAAGATGCATCGCTCCGCCCACCCCCGGCCGTCATGTGTCAAGTGAATCGCGTGGAGGCGACCGTGAGTTCATTCGAAGGGGTGGCGAATGGTGGCGTTTCTGGATTACCCGTGGCTGGACGGGTGATCGTAGGATTACTGTGTGTGCACAAGCCCGGGGATGCATGCGCTCGTGGGTATGCCGGAGGCAAGTCGAGTTCCCGTTCGACGGGTGGCAACCGCCGGACGGGCGACAGTGTGTACCGGCATGCTGGTAGGGCTTGGCGCACACAGCGCACAGGTGGTTTCAGGGATGGGGGCGTTCCAGTGGGCGGCAACGGCGGAGGCGGTACGAACGCTGACAAGCGCCCCAACGAGCTCCTGGGCTCGTGGTTCGTGCGGAGCGGCTGGTCCAAGGGCGAGCTCGCCCGTCAGGTGAACCGCAGAGCCCGCCAGCTCGGCGCCAACCACATCTCCACGGACACCTCCCGTGTGCGTCGCTGGCTCGACGGTGAGAACCCGCGCGAGCCGATCCCCAGGATCCTGTCCGAGCTGTTCTCGGAGCGGTTCGGCTGTGTCGTCGCCGTCGAGGACCTGGGGCTGCGTGCCGCCCACCGGTCCCCGGCCACCTCCGGCGTCGACCTGCCCTGGACGGGCCCGCAGACAGTGGCGCTGATCAGCGAGTTCTCGCGCAGTGACCTCATGCTGGCGCGGCGCGGCTTCCTCGGAACGTCGCTGGGCCTGTCCGCGGGCCCGTCCCTCATCGAGCCGATGCAGCGCTGGCTCGTGCCCTCGCCCCCCGCCCCGCGCGAGGCACCGGAGCCCGCGGCCGCCGCGCGCCGCCCGAGCCGGCTGTCGAAGCCCGAGCTGGACCTCCTGGAGTCCACCACCGTGATGTTCCGGCAGTGGGACGCCCAGTGCGGCGGCGGTCTGCGCCGCAAGGCGGTCGTCGGCCAGCTGCACGAAGTGACGGACCTCCTCCAGGAGCCCCAGTCCGAGCCCACCGCCAGGCGTCTGTTCAAGGTGGCCGCGGAGCTCGCCGAGCTGGCGGGCTGGATGAGCTACGACATCGGGCTCCAGCCGACCGCCCAGAAGTACTTCGTCCTGGCCCTGCACGCCGCCAAGGAAGCGGGCGACAAACCCCTCGGGTCGTACGTCCTGTCCAGCATGAGCCGCCAGATGATCCACCTCGGCCGCCCCGATGACGCGCTGGAGTTGATCCACCTCGCGCAGTACGGCAGCCGTGACTGCGCGAGCCCCCGCACCCAGTCCATGCTGTATGCGATGGAGGCCCGGGCCTACGCCAACATGGGCCAGCCCAGCAGGTGCAAGCGAGCCGTCCGGATGGCCGAGCACACCTTCGCCGACGCCGACGAGTGGGACGAGCCGGACCCGGACTGGATCCGCTTCTTCTCGGAGGCCGAGCTGTACGGGGAGAACTCCCACTCCTACCGCGACCTCGCCTACGTCGCCGGCCGCAGCCCCACGTACGCCTCCATGGCCGAGCCCGTGATGAGCAAGGCCGTCGACCTGTTCTCCGAGGACAGCGAGCACCAGCGGTCGTACGCACTCAATCTGATCGGCATGGCCACGGTGCACCTGCTGCAGCGCGAGCCGGAGCAGAGCACGGTGCTCGCCCGCAGGGCCATGGAGGTCGCCGGAAAGGTGCGCTCCGAGCGGGTCAACACTCGTATTCGAAAGACCGTCGACACGGCTGTACGCGATTTCGGGGATCTCGCCGAGGTCGTGGACCTCACCGACCAGCTCGCCAAGCACCTCCCCGAGACCGCCGAAGCAGTCTGACCCCCTCCGCTCCAGGGCCCCGAGACTCCGGCCGCGGCCGGCCATCCCGACTACCCGACTCGGCTCCCCCATGCCAGGTCATCGGATGGCCGCCGCGGTCGGTAAGCAGTCTCCTTGGGGCGGTTGCCCGGGGGCTTTACCGAAGGTTGCGTCACGATAACGATCGTGCGGGCCGGCATCCGGCAGTTCATCAAGGCGTAACACGCACGGCGCCTTCGTCACGGCGGCGAAACATCGAGGGGCCTCGACCGAAACCGCGCTGCGTCAATCTCGTGGCGCATAACCGGCCCACCCCTCAAGTCCGCTCAGGCTTCGCCCGCACGGGGCCGTACCTATTGACGAGGAGACGCCGATGGCATCAACCGCCATCACGCTAGCCGCAGAGGCACCCAAGCTCTCTGCCGCCAACACAGGTTTCATGCTCATCGCTTCAGCGCTGGTGCTGCTCATGACCCCGGGCCTGGCCTTCTTCTACGGAGGCATGGTCCGCGTCAAGAGCACCCTGAACATGCTGATGATGAGCTTCATCAGTATCGGGATCGTCACCATCCTGTGGGTGCTGTACGGCTTCTCCATGGCCTTCGGTACGGACTCCGGCAGCCTCATCGGCTGGAACTCCGACTGGCTGGGTCTCAGCAACATCGGCCTGACGGAGCTGTGGGACGGCTACACCATCCCGATCTTCGTCTTCATGGTCTTCCAGATGATGTTCGCGATCATCACGCCCGCCCTGATCAGCGGCGCCATCGCGGACCGCGTCAAGTTCACGGCGTGGGGCCTGTTCGTCGCGCTGTGGGCCACGGTCGTCTACTTCCCGGTCGCCCACTGGGTCTGGGGCGCCGGCGGCTGGGCCTTCGAGCTCGGTGTGATCGACTTCGCCGGTGGTACGGCGGTCCACATCAACGCGGGTGCCGCGGCGCTCGGCGTGATCCTGGTCATCGGCAAGCGCGTCGGCTTCAAGAAGGACCCGATGCGTCCGCACAGCCTGCCGCTCGTCATGCTCGGTGCCGGTCTGCTGTGGTTCGGCTGGTTCGGCTTCAACGCCGGCTCGTGGCTCGGCAACGACGACGGCGTCGGCGCGCTGATGTTCGTCAACACCCAGGTCGCCACCGCCGCCGCCATGCTCGCCTGGCTCATCTACGAGAAGATCCGCCACGGCGCGTTCACCACGCTGGGCGCCGCCTCCGGCGCGGTCGCCGGTCTGGTCGCGATCACCCCGTCCGGTGGTGCGGTCTCCCCGCTCGGCGCGATCGCCGTCGGCGCCATCGCCGGTGTGCTGTGCGCCATGGCCGTGGGGCTCAAGTACAAGTTCGGCTACGACGACTCGCTCGACGTCGTCGGTGTCCACCTGGTCGGCGGTGTCGTCGGCTCCCTGCTGATCGGCTTCTTCGCCAGCGGCCACGGCCAGTCCGATGTCGCGGGCCTCTTCTACGGCGGCGGCCTGGCCCAGTTCTGGAAGCAGTGCGCCGGTGTCTTCGCGGTCCTCGCCTACTCCCTGGTCGCCTCCGCGGTCCTCGCCTTCCTGATCGACAAGACGATCGGAATGCGGGTCTCCGAGGACGACGAGGTCGCCGGCATCGACCAGGCGGAGCACGCCGAGACCGCATACGACTTCAGCGGTGCGGGTGGCGGCGCGGCCAAGACCGCCGTCGCCGCCGCGGTCGCCGCCGAGAGCAAGAAGGTGGACGCATGAAGCTCATCACCGCCGTCGTGAAGCCCCACCGGCTCGACGAGATCAAGGAGGCCCTGCAGGCCTTCGGAGTGCACGGCCTGACGGTCACCGAGGCCAGCGGCTACGGTCGTCAGCGGGGACACACCGAGGTCTACCGCGGCGCCGAGTACACGGTCGACCTGGTCCCCAAGATCCGCATCGAGGTGCTGGTCGAGGACGACGACGCCGAGCAGCTGATCGACGTCGTCGTCAAGGCGGCCCGCACCGGCAAGATCGGTGACGGCAAGGTTTGGTCCATCCCGGTCGACACGGCCGTACGGGTCAGGACCGGCGAGCGCGGACCCGACGCGCTCTGACGCAGAAGAACAGGAGTCGCTGGGTGTCGAGTACGGACGTACGTACGGAAGCAGAGGACTCGGGACCCAGCGGCTACGCGGCGGCCCGGCTGCGTCTCCTCACTGAGGGGGCGCAGTCCGGGCCGCCGCGCCGTGCGGCTCTCGCGGAACTCACGGACGACTGGTTGAGCGGCCTCTTCACCGCCGGAGCCGACGATCTGCGCGGTGTGTCGCTGGTCGCCGTCGGCGGCTACGGCCGGGGCGAGCTGTCGCCGCGCAGCGACCTCGACCTGCTGCTCCTCCACGACGGCGGTGACGCGGGCGCGGTCGCCGCCCTCGCCGACCGCATCTGGTACCCGGTGTGGGACCTGGGCCTCGCCCTCGACCACTCGGTGCGCACCCCCGCCGAGGCGCGCAAGACCGCGGGCGAGGACCTCAAGGTGCAGCTCGGCCTGCTGGACGCCCGCCACATCGCGGGCGACCTCGGGCTGACCGCCGGTCTGCGCACGGCCGTGCTGGCCGACTGGCGCAACCAAGCCCCCAAACGCCTCCCCGAACTCCAGGAACTGTGCGCCGAACGCGCCGAGCGCCAGGGCGAGTTGCAGTACCTGCTGGAACCCGACCTCAAGGAGGCCCGCGGTGGTCTGAGGGACGCCACGGCCCTGCGCGCGGTCGCCGCGTCCTGGCTCGCGGACGCACCCCGTGAGGGCCTCGCCGACGCCCGGCGCCGCCTCCTCGACGTACGCGACGCGCTGCACCTCACCACCGGCCGCGCCACCGACCGGCTCGCCCTCCAGGAGCAGGACCAGGTCGCCGCCGAACTCGGTCTGCTGGACGCGGACACGCTGCTGCGCCAGGTGTACGAGGCCGCGCGCGTCATCTCGTACGCCAGTGACGTGACCTGGCGCGAGGTGGGGCGTGTGCTGCGGTCGCGCGCGGTACGGCCGCGACTGCGCGCCATGCTCGGGGGCGGGAAGCCCACCGCCGAGCGCTCCCCGCTCGCGGAGGGCGTGGTCGAGCAGGACGGCGAGGTGGTGCTCGCGCGGGCCGCTCGCCCGGAGCGCGACCCCGTGCTGCCGCTGCGCGCCGCGGCAGCAGCCGCCCAGGCCGGCCTGCCCCTCTCGCTGCACGCCGTCCGCCGTATGGCGGCCGCCGCCCGCCCCGTACCCACGCCCTGGCCCGCCGAAGCGCGCGAACAGCTCGTCACGCTGCTCGGCTCGGGCCGCCCGACCGTGGACGTCTGGGAGGCGCTGGAGGCGGAGGGGCTGATCACCCGGCTGCTGCCCGACTGGGAGCGGGTGCGGTGCCGTCCGCAGCGCAACGCCGTGCACCTCTGGACGGTCGACCGGCACCTGATCGAGACGGCCGTACGGGCCTCCGAGTTCACCCGGCGCGTCCACCGCCCCGACCTCCTCCTGGTCGCCGCCCTCCTGCACGACATCGGCAAGGGCTGGCCCGGCGACCACTCCGTCGCGGGCGAGATCATCGCGAAGGACGTGGCCGCCCGCATCGGGTTCGACCGCGACGACGTGGCGGTGCTCTCCACCCTCGTACGCCACCACCTGCTGCTCGTGGAGACGGCCACCCGGCGTGACCTGGAGGACCCGGCGACGGTCCGGTCGGTCGCCGAGGCGGTCGGCTCCCAGGGAACCCTGGAGCTGCTCCACGCGCTGACCGAGGCGGACGCGCTGGCCACCGGCCCGGCGGCCTGGTCCACCTGGCGGGCCTCGCTCGTGGCCGACCTGGTCAAGCGGGTCGCGGCCGTGCTCTCCGGCGACGCCCCCGAGGAGCTCGTGGCCGACGACGAGGCGCCCACGGCCGAGCAGGAACGACTCGCCATCGAGGCGTTCCGCACCGGTGGCCCCGTCCTGGCCCTGCGTGCCCAGACCGAGCCGCCCGGCGAGAGCGAGGACAAGCCCTCCGGCGATCCCGAGCCCCTCGGCGTGGAACTGCTCATCGCGGTGCCGGACCAGCCGGGCGTCTTGCCCGCGGTGGCCGGTGTCCTGGCCGTGCACCGCCTGACCGTGCGTACGGCGGAGCTGCGCGCACTGGAGATGCCCGACGCCGTCGACGGCTCGGTGCTCCTGCTGAACTGGCGGGTGGCGGCGCAGTACGGCTCCCTGCCCCAGGCGGCCCGGCTGCGCGCCGACCTCGTACGGGCGCTGGACGGCTCCCTGGACATCGCCTCCCGCCTGGCCGAGCGCGACGCGGCGTATCCGCGCCGCCGCGGTGTGGTCGCGCCCGCGGCGCGGGTGACGGTCGCCCCGGCCGCCTCCCACCACGCCACGGTGATCGAGGTACGGGCCCAGGACGCGCCCGGGCTGCTGTTCCGCATCGGGCGGGCGCTGGAGGACGCGGACGTACAGGTGCGCAGTGCGCACGTCAGCACGCTGGGCGCCAACGCGGTGGACGCCTTCTACGTGACCAGCGCGAAGGGGGTGCCGCTACCGGGGGAGGAGGCGGCCTCGGTGGCGCGGGCGCTGGAGGAGACGCTGCGGGGGTAGCCGACGGCCGGGGGTGCCCGCGTGCAGGGTGCCCCCGGTCCCGTGAGGGCTCGGGAAGGGTGCTCACGGTTCCGTACAGAACGGGTGGAGGCCCTACCGCGCCCGGACAGATACCCTGGAGGGCAATCCACCACCGCCCCCGACTCCGAGGACCGAAGCCGCCGTGTTCGATACGCTCTCCGATCGCCTCTCAGCGACTTTCAAGAACCTGCGGGGTAAGGGACGCCTCTCCGAGGCGGACATCGACGCCACGGCACGCGAGATCCGCGTCGCGCTCCTTGAAGCGGACGTGGCGCTTCCTGTCGTCCGGGGGTTCATCAAGAACGTCAAGGAACGGGCGCTCGGGGCCGATGTCTCGCGGGCGCTGAACCCGGCCCAGCAGGTCCTCAAGATCGTCAACGAGGAGCTCGTCCAGATCCTCGGCGGCGAGACCCGGCGCCTCCGCTTCGCCAAGCAGCCGCCGACCGTGATCATGCTCGCGGGTCTGCAGGGTGCCGGTAAGACGACGCTCGCGGGCAAGCTCGCCAAGTGGCTCAAGGAGCAGGGCCACTCCCCGCTGCTGGTCGCCGCCGACCTCCAGCGCCCGAACGCGGTCAACCAGCTCAGCGTGGTCGCAGAGCGCGCCGGCGTGGCCGTCTTCGCGCCGGAGCCCGGCAACGGCGTGGGTGACCCGGTCAAGGTAGCCAAGGACTCCATCGAGCACGCGAAGTCGAAGGTCCACGACATCGTGATCGTCGACACCGCGGGCCGCCTGGGTATCGACCAGGAGATGATGCAGCAGGCCGCGGACATCCGGGACGCGGTCAGCCCCGACGAGATCCTGTTCGTCGTGGACGCGATGATCGGTCAGGACGCGGTCAACACGGCCGAGGCGTTCCGTGACGGTGTCGGCTTCGACGGCGTGGTCCTCTCGAAGCTCGACGGTGACGCCCGCGGTGGTGCGGCCCTGTCGATCGCTTCGGTCACCGGCAAGCCGATCATGTTCGCGTCGAACGGTGAGAAGCTCGACGACTTCGACGCCTTCCACCCGGACCGGATGGCCTCCCGCATCCTCGACATGGGTGACCTGCTCACCCTGATCGAACAGGCGGAGCGGACGTTCAGCCAGGAAGAGGCCGAGAAGATGGCCTCCAAGCTGGCGTCCAAGAAGGGCCAGGACTTCACCCTGGACGACTTCCTGGCCCAGATGGAGCAGGTCAGGAAAATGGGCAGCATCAGCAAGTTGCTCGGCATGCTGCCCGGAATGGGCCAGATCAAGGACCAGATCAACAACCTCGACGAGCGGGACGTCGACCGTACGGCCGCGATCATCAAGTCGATGACTCCGGGTGAGCGGCAGGAACCGACGATCATCAACGGCTCGCGGCGTGCGCGTATCGCGCGGGGTTCGGGTGTCGACGTCAGTGCGGTGAAGAACCTTGTCGAGCGGTTCTTCGAGGCGCGCAAGATGATGTCCCGTATGGCGCAGGGTGGCGGCATGCCCGGGATGCCTGGTGTGCCGGGCATGGGTGGCGGCCCCGGCCGGCAGAAGAAGCAGCCGAAGAAGGCCAAGGGCAAGCAGCGGTCCGGTAACCCGATGAAGCGCAAGCAGCAGGAGCAGGAGGCTGAGGCTCGGCGTGCCGCCGGGGCGCAGGGGGGTGCGCCGGGTGGGGCGTTCGGTCTGCCCGGTCAGCAGGGCGGGCAGGACTTCGAACTGCCGGACGAGTTCAAGAAGTTCATGGGCTGAGTGGTGACGCGGCGGGGGTGCCTCGGCTTGTTGCGCCCCTGCCGCCCCTACC
>NZ_VJZC01000357.1 GCF_009377185.1 Streptomyces spongiae | reverse complement strand
CGCCATTCCCGCGCAGGGTGGCCCGGTGGCGCCCGAGGGCGTCCCCGTCGAGAGCCCCCCGCACGACCACACCCCGGCCGCCACCGGCGCCTCGTACCCGCACGCCACAGAACCCGCCGAGCGCACCGGGATAACCGCGCTGTCCCTCCCCTACCAGATCGTCGCCGCCCTCGCGCTGGCCCTCCTCGCGGTGGCCGCCTGCGTGCACCTCGGGATGGTGTTCCTGCACGTGGCGCCCTCGAACACGGTCACCAAGCAGCACGGCCGGGCGATCGACGAGTGGGTCTATCCGGAGTTCGAACAGAACTGGAAGCTGTTCGCGCCCAACCCGCTGCAGCAGAACATCTCGGTCCAAGTGCGCGCCGAGGTCCGTGCCGCGGACGGGAGCGTCCGCACGACCGGCTGGTACGACCTGTCCGCGCTGGACGGCGCCGCGATCAACGGCAGCCTCCTGCCGAGCCACACCCGCCAGAACGAGCTGCGCCGGGCCTGGGACTTCTACGTCGCCTCGCACGACAGCCAGAACCGCCCCGCGGGCCAGCGCGGCGACCTGTCCGAGCGCTTTCTGCGCAGGATCGTCGTGCTGCGCCTGGAACGCGAGAACGCGGCCGGGCCCGGAGGTCTCGTCCAACTCGTCCAGGTCCGCTCCCGCACCACCAACGTGCCGCCGCCGGAGTGGAGCGAGGAGCAGGTGTCCGACAAGCCCGTCGTCCGCGAGCTGCCCTGGTGGAAGGTCACCGACCGGGACCGGACGGAGGCGGGCGCGTGATGAGCCGGCCTGCCGCCGCGATCGGGCGCGGCATCACCCGGGTCACGGACGCCGCGCTGGGTCCGTACCAGACCGCGGTCGTGCGGATCGGCTTCTCCGCGACCTGGCTGCTGTTCCTGCTGCGCGAGTTCCCGAACCGGCAGGAGATGTACGGGCCCGACGCACCGTGGAGCTGGGACCTCGCCCAGCAGCTCATCGCGGGCAACCACGCGTTCACGGTCCTGATGTGGTCCGACAGCCGGGTGTGGTTCGAGACCGTCTACGCCTTGGCCGTGCTCTCCAGCGCCCTGCTGCTCATGGGCTGGCGCACCCGCACCATGAGCGTGCTGTTCATGGTCGGCGTCCTGTCGCTGCAGAACCGCAGCATCTTCATGGGGGACGGCGGCGACAACGTCATCCACCTGATGGCGATCTACCTCGTCCTCACCCGCTGCGGGATGGTGTGGTCCCTGGACGCGCGCAGGGCGCGGCTCGTCCGTGAGGCACGCGCGCGTGGGGAGGTGGTCCGTCCCGACAGGGTGGGGCCTGCCCTGTGGGCGGTGCTCGGCTTCGCGCTGCTCCTGGTGTCCCTCGCGGGGTGGCTCAGCGCCGGCTGGCTGACGGTCTTCTGGGGCCTGTGGGCCGTGCAGGCCCTCTGGTGGGCCGTCGGACGGTACGCGGGCACCGGGGAGCCCCGCGTCCTGCTCGACCTCGTGGCCAATCTCGCGCACAACGCGGCCCTGTTTGTGATCATGGCCGAGGCGTGTCTGATCTACGCGACCGCCGGCTGGTACAAGATCCAGGGCTCGCGCTGGCAGGACGGCACCGCGGTGTACTACCCGCTCCACCTGGACTACTTCTCGCCGTGGCCCGCCCTGTCCGACCTGCTGTCGGCGAACGGCACGCTGGTGATGCTCGTGACGTACGGCACGGTCATGGTGCAGGTCGCCTTCCCGTTCACGCTCTTCAACCGGCGCGTCAAGAACGTCCTGCTGGCGCTGATGATCACCGAGCACGCCGTGATCGCCGTCGTCCTGGGGCTGCCGTTCTTCTCGCTGGCCATGATCGCCGCCGACGCCGTGTTCCTGCCGACGTCCTTCCTCAGGCGCCTGGGCGACGGGGTGGCACGCGCGCGTGGACGGCTGTTCGCGCGCCGTGACCGTACGCTGCCGGGCCCGGACAAGCGGCGCCCCGGCGCCCCGGAGACGGCCGAGGAGCCGCACGTAGGCTTCACGGCATGAACGAACCGGTACGTGTGTGGCGGCGGCTCGCCGACACCTCCGTCCTGCTCGACGGCTTCCACGCCCTCAAGCACGCGGTGCGCTTCGGGGCCGAGGTCCCGGTGGCCGTCACGACCGACCGGCGGGCCGCCCTCGCGCTCGCCGACGAACTGGCCCCCGACGTACGGGACACACTCGCCCCGCTTCTGGCGGAGGTCCCCGAGGCTACCTACGCGACCCTCGTCGCGCGTCCGCACCCCACCGCGGTGGCAGCCCTGGCCGTACGGCCCTCGCGGGAAGCCAACCTGCGGGCGCTGGCCCACATCCCCCGTACCGCCCCGGTCGTCGTCCTCGACAACCCGCGCAACCTCGGCAACGCCGGAGCCGTGATCCGTCTCGCGGCGGGCTTCGGGGCGGCCGGGGTGGTCACCACGGGCACGCTCGACCCCTGGCACCCCACGGTCGTCCGCGGTGGGGCCGGACTGCACTTCGCCACCGCCGTGGAGCGGCTGGACGTGGACGAGCTGCCGCCGGGTCCGGTGTTCGCGCTGGACCCGGAGGGCGACGACATCCGCGGGCTGAAGCTCCCGGACGAGGCCGTGCTCGCCTTCGGCTCGGAGCGCAGCGGTCTGTCCGCCGCACTCCGGGCCCGCGCCGATCACCTGGTGTCGCTGCCGATGCGCCCCCAGGTCTCCAGCTACAACCTCGCGACCAGTGTGGCCATGACGCTGTTCCACTGGAGCGCCACCGGGGGCGCGCCGACCAGCTCCTGAAGCCCCAACCGGCTCCTGAAGCGCCTGGGCTCCTACGCCTCCCGGCGTACCTCGACGACCCGGAAGCGGTTGGCGACGAACGCCCCGTCGCACAGCGCCGCGTTGGCCGCCGCGTTGCCGCCCGAGCCGTGGAAGTCCGAGAAGGCGGCCGTCTGGTTGACGTACACCCCGCCGGTGAGGTTGAGGGACAGCTGGGCGCACTCCTCCAGGCAGGCCTCCTCGATCGACGCGGCGACCTCCTCCGAGGTGGTGTACGCGCCGACCGTCATCGCGCCCTTCTCGTGGACGGTCCGCCGCAGCAGCTGCACAGCGTCCGCCGCCGAGTCGACCGCCACCGCGAAGGAGACCGGGCCGAAGCACTCGCTCATGTAGGCGGCCTCGTCGTCGGCCCCGTCCCAGTACTTCCGTGCGCCGTCGAGCTTGACGATGACCGGGGTGCGGACCGTCGCCTCCGGGAACTCCGGGTTGGTGACCTCCCGTGATGCGAGGGCGACTTCGCCGAGCCCGGACGCGGCCTCCAGGCGGGCCTTCACGTCCGGGTTCACGATCGCCCCGAGCAGGGCGTTCGCGCGCGCGTCGTCGCCCAGGAGGCCTCCGACCGACTTCGCGAGGTCGGCGACCACCTCGTCGTACGACTTGGGGCCGGCGTCCGTGGTGATGCCGTCGCGGGGGATCAGCAGGTTCTGCGGGGTCGTGCACATCTGGCCGCTGTAGAGGGACAGCGAGAAGCCCAGGTTGGAGAGCATCCCCTTGTAGTTGTCGGTGGACTCCACGATCACCGTGTTGACGCCGGCCTTCTCCGTGTAGACCTGCGCCTGGCGGGCGTTGGCCTCCAGCCAGTCGCCGAACGCCGTCGAGCCCGTGTAGTCGATGATCCGGACCTCCGGACGCACGGCCAGGGTCTTGGCGATGCCCTCGCCGGGGCGCTCGGCGGCGAGCGCCACCAGGTTCGGGTCGAAGCCCGCCTCGGTGAGGACCTCGCGGGCGACCCGCACGGTGAGCGCGAGCGGCAGCACCGCGCGCGGGTGGGGCTTCACCAGGACCGCGTTGCCGGTGGCCAGGGACGCGAACAGGCCCGGGTAGCCGTTCCACGTCGGGAAGGTGTTGCAGCCGATGAGGAGCGCGATGCCGCGCGGGACCGGGGTGAACCGCTTGTCCAGGGTGAGCGGGTCGCGCTTGCCCTGGGGCTTGGTCCACTCCGCGGCGTCGGGGGTGCGGACCTGCTCCACGTACGCGTACGCCACCGCCTCCAGGCCGCGGTCCTGTGCGTGCGGGCCGCCTGCCTGGAACGCCATCATGAAGGCCTGGCCGGAGGTGTGCATGACCGCGTGCGCGAGCTCGTGCGTGCGGTCGCTGATCCGCCCCAGGATCTCCAGGCAGACCATGGCGCGCGTCTCCGCGCCCGCGTCGCGCCACGCGCGCTGGCCTGCCTTCATGGCGGGCAGCAGGACGTCGATGTCCGCGTGCGGGTAGGTGACGCCGAGGTCGATCCCGAAGGGGGAGACCTCGCCGCCCACCCAGGCGTCCGTGCCGGGCTGGTCGAGGGCCACGCGGTCGCCCAGGAGTGCCTCGAAGGCGGCCTTGCCCTCCTCGGCGCTCAGGCTGCCGTTCTCGCCGTACGCCTTCGGGTGCTCGGGGTGGGGGGACCAGTACGCGCGTGTGCGGATCGCTTCCAGCGCCTGGTCGAGGGTGGGCCGGTGCTTGGCGATCAACTCGTGCGGGGTCAGTTCGGCGGCCATGCGGGACCAACTCCTCGTCTCAAGAACTCTTCGTTGAGCTCTGACCTGGGCAGGAACAGGCGGACAGAGTTAGAGTAACCGAACGATCGGTCGGGACAAGAGGGACCGCCGCATCTGTGGAAAACCCCGTGCGGGAGGATCGCGCACATGACAGCACTCGACCTCAGCAGCCCCGTGGCCGTCGTCGGCACCGGCACGATGGGCCAGGGCATCGCCCAGGTCGCACTGGTCGCGGGCCACTCCGTGCGGCTGTACGACGCCGTTCCCGGACGGGCCCGGGACGCCGCGGCGGCGATCGGCGCCCGCCTCGACCGGCTCGTCGAGAAGGAGCGGCTCACCGCGGCAGACCGCGATGCCGCACAGGACAGGCTGCTCCCGGCGGAGAACCTCGCCGAGCTCGCGGACTGCACGCTCGTCGTCGAGGCGGTGCTCGAACGGCTCGATGTGAAGCAGGAGCTGCTGCGCGAGCTGGAGGAGGTCGTCGGCGAGGACTGCCTGCTCGCCACGAACACCTCGTCCCTGTCCGTCACGGCCATCGGCGGCGCTCTGCGGAACGCCGGCCGCTTCGTGGGCCTGCACTTCTTCAACCCGGCGCCGCTGCTGCCGCTGGTGGAGGTCGTCTCCGGGTTCGCCACCGACGTCACGTCGGCCACGCGCGCGTACGAGACAGCCCGCGCCTGGGGCAAGACTCCGGTGGCCTGCGCGGACACCCCGGGCTTCATCGTCAACCGCATCGCGCGGCCCTTCTACGCCGAGGCCTTCGCGGTCTACGAGGCCCAGGCCGCCGATCCCGTCACCATCGACGCCGTCCTGCGCGAGTGCGGCGGCTTCAGGATGGGCGCGTTCGAACTGACCGACCTCATCGGGCAGGACGTCAACGAGTCCGTCACCCACTCCGTGTGGCAGGCGTTCTTCCAGGACGTCCGCTTCACGCCCTCGCTCGCACAGCGGCGGCTCGTCGAGTCGGGCCGGCACGGCCGCAAGACCGGACAGGGCTGGTACGACTACGGGGACGACGCCGAGCGCCCCGAGCCGCACACCGCGGAGAAGGCCCAGGCGCCCGCGTACGTCGTCGCCGAGGGCGATCTGGGCCCCGCGTCCGAACTGCTCGCGCTGATCCGTGAGGCGGGCATCCCCGTCCGTGACGAGGAGGAGGACCACGGCACCCGGATCGTCCTGCCGAGCGGCGGCCACCTGGCCCTCGCGGACGGCCAGACCTCCGTGGAGTTCCGGGACGTCGTGTACTTCGACCTGGCGCTCGACTACCGCAAGGCCACCCGCGTCGCCCTGTCCGCCTCCCAGGACACCTCGCCGCGGACCCTGTCCGAGGCCATCGGGCTCTTCCAGGCGCTCGGCAAGGACGTCAGCGTCATCGGGGACGTGCCCGGCATGATCGTCGCCCGTACGGTGGCCCGGATCGTCGACCTCGCGCACGACGCCGTCGCCAAGGGCGTGGCCACCGAGGAGGACATCGACACGGCGATGCGCCTGGGCGTCAACTACCCGCTGGGGCCCTTCGAATGGAGTCGCAGGCTCGGCCGCAACTGGGCGTATGCCCTCCTCGACGACCTGCACCTGCGCGACCCCTCCGGGCGCTACGCGCCGTCCCTCGCGCTCTACCGTCACGCGTACGCCTCCGACAAGCGGGAGGGCACCACATCATGACCACGGCCAAGCGCGACACGTACACCCCGGACTCGCTGCTCTCCGTCGCCGTCCGGGTCTTCAACGAGCGCGGCTACGACGGCACCTCCATGGAGCATCTCTCCAAGGCGGCCGGTATCTCCAAGTCGTCGATATACCACCACGTGGCGGGCAAGGAGGAGCTCCTGCGACGGGCCGTCAGCCGTGCACTCGACGGCCTCTTCGCGATCCTCGACGAGGAGCACGCGCGCGAGGGGCGTGCCGTGGAGCGCCTGGAGTACGTCGTGCGGCGCATGGTCGAGGTGCTCACGGCCGAACTGCCGTACGTCACGCTGCTGCTGCGGGTGCGCGGCAACACCGGTACCGAGCGGTGGGCCCTGGAGCGGCGCCGCGACTTCGACCACCGGGTCGCCGAGCTGCTCAAGGCCGCGGCCGCCGACGGGGACGTGCGCGGTGACATAGAGGTTCGGCTGGCCACCCGGCTCGTCTTCGGAATGATCAACTCGGTCGTGGAGTGGTACCGGCCGGACGGGCGGGGCATGGGCGAGCGGGAAGTCGCCGACGCGGTGGTGCAGTTGGTGTTCGGAGGGCTCCGCAAGGACTAGGACGGCCCTTCCGATCGGCCTGGAACCCGTTGAAGGGCCCTGGGTCAGCCCTGCGGCTCCAGGTCCTCCTCCTCGAAGACCAGCAGTGTCCGGCTGCTGAGCACCTCCGGGATGGCCTGGAGCCGGGTGAGCACCAGCTCGCGCAGGGCGCGGTTGTCCGGGGTGTGCACGAGCAGCAGGACGTCGAAGTCGCCGCCCACCAGGGCGATGTGGGAGGCGCCGGGCAGTTGTCGCAGCTGTTCCCGGACCGTGCGCCAGGAGTTCTGCACGATCTTGAGGGTGATGTAGGCCGAGGTGCCCTGCCCGGCGCGTTCGTGGTTCACGCGCGCCCCGAAGCCGCGTATCACGCCGTCCTCGAGGAGGCGGTTGATACGGGCGTAGGCGTTGGCGCGGGAGACGTGGACGCGTTCGGCGACGGACCGTATCGAGGCGCGGCCGTCCGCCTGGAGCATCTGCAGGATGTCCTGGTCGATCGCGTCCAGCGGGCGAGGGGGCGGCAACGCGGGGCCGTGCTGTGCAGGCTCGGCCATTTGTTCAGGTGCCATGTCCCCCCACCTCTCTACCATGGACGTAATGCGTCCATCACAGGTTGTGCAGAACCGTTTGTCCACAGCCTGGCGGTGCCTGTAGCCAAAATGCGCCATCGACCGAACAATCGGTAGGTGAGGCGGGTCACATCCGTGGCGCGCCCGGAAGCCACTCCCACGAGGAGGTGCCGCATGACGGTCATGGAGCAGCGGGGCGCGTACCGCCCGACGCCGCCGCCCGCCTGGCAGCCCCGCACGGACCCCGCGCCGCTGCTGCCCGACACACGGCCGTACCGCGTCCTGGGCACCGAGGCCGCGGCCGAGGCCGACCCCGCGCTGCTGCGCCGGCTCTACGCGGAGCTGGTGCGCGGCCGCCGGTACAACGCACAGGCCACGGCGCTCACCAAGCAGGGCCGGCTCGCCGTCTACCCGGCCAGCACCGGCCAGGAGGCCTGCGAGGTGGCCGCGGCCCTCGTGCTCGAGGAGCGCGACTGGCTCTTCCCCAGCTACCGGGACACCCTCGCCGCCGTGGCCCGCGGCCTCGACCCCGTCCAGGCACTCACGCTCCTGCGCGGCGACTGGCACACCGGATACGACCCGCACGAGCACCGCGTCGCGCCCCTGTGCACCCCCCTCGCGACCCAGCTGCCGCACGCCGTGGGCCTCGCGCACGCCGCCCGCCTCAAGGGCGACGACGTGGTCGCGCTCGCCCTGGTCGGCGACGGCGGCACCAGCGAGGGCGACTTCCACGAGGCGCTGAACTTCGCCGCGGTGTGGCAGGCCCCGGTCGTCTTCCTCGTCCAGAACAACGGCTTCGCGATCTCCGTCCCGCTCGCCAAGCAGACCGCCGCCCCGTCGCTGGCCCACAAGGCCGTCGGCTACGGGATGCCGGGCCGCCTGGTCGACGGCAACGACGCGGCGGCCGTGCACGCGGTGCTCAGCGATGCCGTGGCCCACGCGCGCGCGGGCGGTGGTCCCACGCTGGTCGAGGCGGTGACGTACCGCATCGACGCCCACACGAACGCCGACGACGCAACCCGCTACCGCCCCGACGCCGAGGTCGAGACCTGGCGCGCACACGACCCGATCGCGCTCCTGGAGCACGAGTTGACCGAGCGCGGGCTCATCGACGAGGACGGCATCCGGGCGGCGCGCGACGCGGCCGAGGCCATGGCGGCCGATCTGCGCGAGCGCATGAACCAGGACCCGGTGCTCGACCCCATGGACCTGTTCGCCCATGTGTACGCCGAGCCCACACCGCAACTGCGGGAGCAGCAGGACCGGTTGCGGGCCGAGCTCGAAGCCGGGGCCGAGTCGGACGCGGAAGGGACCGGCTGATGACCACCGTCGCCCTCAAGCCCGCCACCATGGCGCAGGCCCTCACGCGCGCGATGCGCGACGCGATGGCCGCCGACCCCACGGTCCACGTCATGGGCGAGGACGTCGGCACGCTCGGCGGTGTCTTCCGGGTCACCGACGGCCTCGCCAAGGAGTTCGGCGAGGACCGCTGCACGGACACGCCGCTGGCCGAGGCGGGCATCCTCGGGACGGCCGTCGGCATGGCGATGTACGGCCTCAGGCCGGTCGTGGAGATGCAGTTCGACGCGTTCGCCTACCCGGCGTTCGAGCAGCTGATCAGCCACGTCGCGCGGATGCGCAACCGTACGCGGGGCGTGATGCCGCTGCCGATCACGATCCGTGTCCCCTACGGGGGCGGCATCGGGGGCGTCGAGCACCACAGTGACTCCTCCGAGGCGTACTACATGGCGACTCCGGGGCTCCATGTCGTCATGCCCGCGACCGTCGCCGACGCCTACGGGCTGCTGCGCGCGGCCATCGCGTCCGACGACCCCGTCGTCTTCCTGGAGCCCAAGCGGCTCTACTGGTCGAAGGACTCCTGGAACCCGGAGGAACCCCAGGCCGTCGAGCCCATTGGCCGCGCGGTGGTGCGGCGCCCGGGTCGCAGCGCCACACTGATCACCTACGGGCCGTCCGTGCCCGTCTGCCTGGAGGCGGCCGAGGCGGCGACGGCCGAGGGCTGGGACCTCGAAGTCGTCGACCTGCGCTCCCTGGTGCCCTTCGACGACGACACGGTGACCGCGTCCGTACGGCGCACCGGGCGCGCCGTGGTCGTCCATGAGTCCGGCGGCTTCGGCGGCCCGGGCGGCGAGATCGCGGCCCGCGTCACGGAGCACTGCTTCCACCACCTGGAGGCGCCGGTGCTGCGGGTCGCCGGGTTCGACGTCCCGTATCCGCCGCCGATGCTGGAGAAGCACCACCTGCCCGGTGTGGACCGGGTCCTGGACGCCGTGGGGCGCCTGCAGTGGGAGGCGGAGAGCTGATGGCGCAGGTGCTGGAGTTCAGGCTGCCCGACCTCGGTGAGGGGCTGACCGAGGCCGAGATCGTCCGCTGGCTGGTGCAGGTCGGGGACGTCGTCGCCGTCGACCAGCCGGTGGTGGAGGTCGAGACGGCCAAGGCCATGGTCGAGGTGCCCTGCCCGTACGGGGGCGTGGTCACCGCCCGCTTCGGCGACGAGGGCACGGAACTGCCCGTGGGGGCACCGCTGTTGACGGTGGCCGTGGGAGCGCCCGCCGAGGACGACTCGGGCTCCGGCAACGTCCTGGTGGGTTACGGCACGGGGGCGCCGCCGGCGCGGCGCAGGAGGGTGCGGCCCGGGAGCGGAGCCGTGCCGGACAGGTCGGGGCAGACTGCCACGGCTTCTGTCGCCGCGAATGCGCCGAGCTCGCCGAGCGCGCCCGCTGCGGCCCCGAAGCGCCCCGACGGCCCTGTCCCGGTCATCTCGCCGCTCGTGCGGCGGCTCGCCCGGGAGAACGGCCTCGATCTGCGGGAGCTGGCGGGCTCCGGACCCGACGGGCTGATCCTTCGGGCGGACGTGGAGTACGCGCTGCGGGCAGCGGCCACCTCCGCTCCGGTGACCGAAGCGCGGGCCGTGCCCACCCGGACCGTGGCGGCCGCCCCCGAGACCGCCGCCCCCGAGAC
>NZ_VJZC01000356.1 GCF_009377185.1 Streptomyces spongiae | reverse complement strand
CCACCTGCCTGTCCCGGCGGGTGCGTTTCCTCGGCTTCGCCTCCGCGCTCTCCGGGCCGGCGTGCGCTCGGGTCAGCAGGGCGGCGGCCGCATCGGCGATCTCCGCCTCGGTGCCGGCGGGCAGGCCCTGGGCGGCGTGGTCCCAGGCCAGTTCACCGAACGGGACCGGGGTGTGGCGCAGGTGTTTCCAGGTGGCTTCGATCCACTCGCCGTCGCCGTGGTGGTTGCGTACCCAGATCCGGGACATGTCGTAGGGGTCGTGATGGACCTCCCACAGACCCTTCTTCTCGATGACGCCGGAGTGCTGGCGCCGGATCAGGCCCGCCCCGTCGTAGGTGCGGCGCTTGATCCTGATGCCGTAGTCGTTCACCGCCCGCCAGACCGAGGGCAGCAGCTCGATGTAGTCCTCGGCGCTGAGCGCGACCGGGACGTAGCCGCAGGCCTCGACCAGGGCGGCGTACTTCTCGTTCGGTGTGAACGACCGGCCCGGGAGCATCGGATCGCGCAGCCCGTCGTGTTCGCGATTTTGCCAGTGGGCGACAAGCCATTCGTCGAGAAGTTCCTGCAACTCCGGCAGCGACCACAGCGGTTGCCTGTCCAGGTGACGGCCACGGTGGTCGGCGCTGCGGCCGGTGCAGCCGGCCACGAACTGCGCGAACAGAGTGCCCACCGCGTCGAGCATCTTCTCCACGTGCCCCTTCTGGAACAGGGACGCCTTGTGCGTGGGCTGGAAATCGATCTCCAGAAACCGGCAGGAGGCCCGGAAGTTGCGGGAGATGAACGCCTTGCCGTGATCACACACGATCATCTCCGGCACGATCACCGGCTTCGCGGCGGCATGCTCCAGCCGCTCATCGATGCAGCAGCCGACGGTGCGGCAGCACCGACCGCGACATCCTCAGCGCGTCCACCCAGCCCGGCCGCATCAGTTCCGGGGTGACCGTGCGGGCCAGCAGCACGCTCGCGTCGACCGCCTTCGTGGTGGGCCGCAGCACCGCCGCGGTGATGGTCCTCGTCGCGACATCGACCATGCCGGTCAGCTCGACCTTGCCCACTACTCCGTCGTCCAGGCGGACCAGCACGTCCAGCGGGGTGGAGTCGATCTGCACCACCTCGCCCGGCGCGAACACCGTCCACTGCCCGAACGGCGCCTTCGCCCCATGAGCCCGCGAGCGCCGGTTGCGGGCCGTGCCCGAAACGGGGTTGCCCTGCGACAGCTTCGCCAGCAACCGGTAGAGCGTCGACTGGGACGGCAACTCGACCGTCTCGTCCTGTTCCCGGAGGATCTCGCCGGTCCGCCACAAAATGTAGGTCCCGGTGCGGGTGGAGTCGTCCTCGCCCTCCTTGATCGCCTTCCGCATGGCCTCGACCACCGCATCGTCCACCGATCCGAACTCGGGCTTCTTGCGCACCGGGCGCCGGTCGGCCAGCCCCAGCAGGCCCTCGGCCTGGTAGCGGCGGCGGAAGTTGCCGAGCGTGCTCACGCTGACCCGGTAGCCCGTCCTCGTCAGCTCACGAGCCTTCGTCCGTTCGCGGGCGGTCAGCGAATGGCGGGCCGGATCGTATTCAGGCCGCGGCAGCGTCTCGTCGTCCGCGGCGGGATCGACGCCGTAGAGGACCTCCAGGATGTGGCCCTCCCACCACAGGGCCTTCTCCCGCGCGTGCTCCGGAAGCGCCTCCAGCAGCGACACCGGCGGCAACGGCATCCGCAACCGGCTGCCGAGCACTTCGAAACCCTCCTCGCCCAGCAGCATCGCGAGCGGCACGTCGCGCGGGGAACCGCCCTCCTCGGTCACCGTCACCGACCGGGCTGACACCGCGAGCACCGCCCGCACCTGCCCGGCGAACCGCACTCGGTCACCCACCCCGATCGATGCCGGCCGCGACAGCTTGCGCATCTGGCTCCACCCACTGCGTATGCCCGGACCGGGCCGGGACGGCAGGCCACGACCGCTCCGGCTCTCCCGCCCATGAAAGGCTGCGGCCCCGCCGGCCGCGTGCACCATCGTGGCGTTCTGCAGCAGGCCCGCACCCAGGTCCGCGCGTAGCGCCCCGGTCCAGAGCAGGTGGAACAGCGCCGGCAGGACCAGCAGCACGTCTCCGGCCGCCTCCGCTCCGGCCCGCAGAGCGCGCGGCTGACGGAAGACCTCAACCAGACACTCGGAGACCTCCGCCACCCGGGCGCACCGCCCGTGCCGGTATCTGGCCAGCCACCGCAGATTCGCCATGAACACCGGGTCCGGGACACCGACGTGGCGAAAATCCCAGCCGACCGCGGCGCAGGCCCGCTCGGTCGCAGTGAACGCTTCCGCAGTCCGCTCGTCGACCTGCTCCTCGGCGCGAACATCGACCACCCGGGCCCGGCCGTCGGCAAGCCGTACGAAGTAATCCGGCGCATGACGCCTTCGCCCGCCTTCGAGCCAGTGCAGCCAGAACGGCTGGGACGCGATCCCGACGACGTCCGGGTCGAAGTCCAGCAGGATCAGGCGGTCCCGCTCCAGCCACGACTCGTAGCCCACATGACTATCTGTGGTCGCCGCGTAGTACCAGCCGGGAAAGCTGCGATCGCCCTTGTTCCAGCGGAACCCCCGTACCGGCGGTACATCCTCGAACCGGACGCTCCACCCGGCCCCCAACGTCACCCGACGGCGCTGCAGGCCGTCGAAGAAGTCCAGGTCGAAGGCGCTGAGCACGGGGTCGCCGTACGCGTGTACCGGTTCCCCCACCGTCTCCCCAGACAGCCAGCCCTAAACGATCACTCAACCTTCGGTGAGAAACCTAGCGGCCACCAACCTTCAATGACAACGCTCAACCTTCGATGCGAGAGATCAGGGATCGGGAGATCACTTTTCACACTCGCTCAGGCGCTCGGCTTGCATTAATCGAACTGATGACCGAAATTCGATGGTGTGCATGCGGAACCGGTGGCGATCGAGCAGACGGAGCAAGGCGGCGCTGGTGATCTGGCAGAGTCGCCGCTCGGTGCGTTGCTGCCGGGCGGCTGCGTCCGCCCCGGAACGGCGGTGAGCGCTGGCGGGGACATGCCGCTGCTGCTGGCCCTCGCGGCGGAGGTCTCGGCGGACTCTGCCGGCTGGGCGGCCGTCGGACTGCCCGATCTGGGACCGCTCGCCGCCGCCGATGCGGGACTGGACGTGGGCGCCGGTCTGTGGGTCGACGAGCCGGGGCGGCACAGGGTTCTGTCCCGTGTCGTCGACGAACTCGAGGGCGCGGACCGCCCGCGGCTGTACGTCCTGGAGATCGCGGGGGCTGTGCCGCGCGTCAAGATCGGTGTCAGTACTCACCCCCGGACACGTGTCCAACAGCACGTCACGGAGATGACCCGGTATCAGCATGGTCTCGTCGACGCCTACGTCACCGCTCCGCGGGGAGACCATCTTGCGGCAGACCGGGCCGAGGGACAAGCACACCGGTGGATGCGCAAGATCTTCGCACCGATCGGCACGGAGGAGTTCGCGTACGGGGACTTCGACTTCGGCGTGGTGCGCGCGGACCAAGCCGTCCGGATCCAGGGCGAGGCGGGTGCGTGGTGATTGCGGGACCTCACCGGCACAAGGGTGGTGCGCCGATGCTGGGCGCCTACCGCGCGGGCGAACCGGGGCCGTTCGGGATCTACACAGAAGCCCCTGGGACCGATGAGCCCGATCTGTCTCGCGATTCCCTCACCCCCGGAGCGTGCGTTGATTCGGGCGAGTGCGCCGGGCTGCGCGGCTCCGAGGTCATGCCGCCGCGTACCGGACGAACCTAGACGCTCTCAGGAGCCGGGGCGGTCGCGCGGGTGACGCCGCGCGAGCGGCAGCTGTCACCTCAGGTCTTCGTGCTGGAGGTCGAGGTCCAGCTGATCGGCGCCTTCCCTGACAACGATGGGACCGTACTTCTCCTCCAGCTTCGCGTACTGCGTACGGCCGGAGCCCTCCTGCTTGTAACCCGCCCATCTCGCCAGGTTGACCCTCGTGAGCTCAACTCCAGCCTTCTGGTGGGCGAGGTAGATGCGCGCCGCCTTCTGGCTCTTGGTCTCATTCGGCGGTGCAGTGCCCACATCCAGCACCGGTGAGTCCCCCGAGCCGTGATCGGGCTGTGCCGCCTCAGCGTCTTCAGCATCGACGATCTCCTCGTCCTGCCGGCCATCCTCCGCCTGGACGTCCTCGACGTCCTCGACGTCCTCGACGTCCTCGGCCTCTTCTCCTTCGTGGACGTCCTCTTGCACGAGGTCCTCCGCAAGCTGCTGCCCGACACCGCGGTCGCCGCCCTGGCCGAGGACGGGCGGAACCTCCGGTTCGGCAACCCGCTCGTGCGGGGTCCGCGGCGCTTCGACAGCCGGGGCAGTCTCAGGCATTTCCACCTCGCGATGGACCTGCTGCTGCGGACCGGGAGCCGGGCGGGAAAGTGCCGTACGGCGTAGGACAAAGGACGGCACCGGTTCGATCCCGGCTGCGGCCAGGCCGTCAGCCGCCGTCTCCCCCAGCGGCACTCCATACTGCGACAGCCGCAGCGGCATCAGCGCCTCCACCGGCGCCTTGCGTCGCCAGCGTCGTCCGAAGCGTGCCTGGAGCCGCGCCTGGTAGACCAACCGCTCCTGCTCCAACAGGATCACCTGCTCGTAGGAGCGCAGCTCCCACAGCTTCATCTTCCGCCACAGGAGGAACGTCGGGATCGGGGCGAGGAGCCAGCGAGCGAGGCGGATCGACTCCATGTGCTGGTCGTCCTCGATCACCGCGGCCTTGGCGATGGCGTTGCGGACGGCCTCGACAACCGCGATGAACAGCAGCGGAATGACCCCGTGCATCGCCGCTCCGAGCAAATCCGGCCAGCTCGCGGCCGAATTGAAGATCACAGTCCCTGCGGTCAGCACCCAGGCTATGTAGCGCAGCGGCGCCCACTTCAGATCGATCCAGGTCAAGGCCAGGTCGAGGGAGAGGAGGACCGCGATGCCGATGTCGATGCCCAGCGGGAAGATCTGGGCGAACCAGCCGAACCCCTTCTCTTCGGCGAGGCGGCGCACGGCCTCGTAGGAGCCGACGAACCCCACCGTGGCGATGATGATCGAGCCGAAGCCGATAACACCGAACACGGCCTTGCGGCCTCTCGTCCACTTCACACGACGACGAGCTGGGCTTCTGATGGCGCTTGGCTGCTCGTAGGAGCCGCTGCTCGGCCCAAGTGTCATGGACGTGTTCCCCTCCGTCGAGCCTGTGAGCGCGCATCGCGCCGATCGCCTATAGGGGTGCGATCAGCGGCCTTCGTGTGACACAGACCGGCCTGCCTCCTGTTCCTTCCGGCCATCACCGGCCACTCGAAACGGTACGAAGGATGAAGTCTACGAACCACCCTGTTTTGCCTATGGACCGACCCTCTGACCTGCCTATTTGCGAGGAACGTCATAGTCCGGGGGTGTTCGAATCGACTCATCAGGGAGTTGGTTAGGCTGCGATCGACCGGCTGCGCAGGTGGCCGGAATCCACCGCTGACCTGCCCTGGGAGCTGCCGGATGCCTGTGCTGCGTGTCGCCGTCGCGTTCGTTTCCGGGATCCTGGTCGGGGCCGCGATGCGCCCGATGGTCTTCGCCCGGTCCGTGCCGCGTGGCGAGCCGCTTCGGACCGCGTGCCCGGCCTGCGGCGCGGTCCTGCTCCCCTCGGCCGGCGGAACTCTGCAGCTGGTGCGCGGCCGGTGCGCCGCATGCCGGGAGCGGATACCCGCGGCGCCAGGCGTGTCCGAGGTGCTGACCGCGGTGGTCTTCGCCAGCCTCGCGGCCTCCGGGATGACCGGGTGGACCGCGGCCGCGCACTACTGGCTCGCAGCCTGCGGCACCGCGCTGGTAATGATCGACGTCGCCGCGCACCGGCTGCCCGACGTGCTGACGCTCCCGGCGTCCGTCGGCACACTCGTTCTGCTCGCGAGTGCCGCCGTGGCCGGAGAACCGGGAAGTCTCACCCGGGCGCTGACTGCGGCGGCCGCGCTCGGCGGCGTCTATCTCCTCCTGGTCGCCGGCGGAATGGGGATGGGCGACGTCAAACTGGCCCCCGCGGTCGGCGCTCTGCTCGGCTGGCACAGCTGGTCCGCGGTCATCCTCGGCACCTTCGTCGGCTTCGCCCTCGCCGCCGTGTTCTCCGTCGTCCTGCTGGCCACCCGGAGGGCCACGAGGAAAGACCACGTGGCCTTCGGCCCGTTTGTCCTGGGCGGGGCCCTGGCCGTCTCCACACTGCTGTCCGGCTGACGAGCCCTGGCCGGAGGTCAGGCATTCACGGCGGACAGAGGCTCGGGCGATTCTCCCCCGCCATCGGCGGCCGTCAGCAGCCGTACTGCCCCAGTACCGTGCGCGTGGTGCGGTCAAGAGGACGCAGCGGGTCCGTACCGGCTTCACGGGCAGGGCCAAGGCGAAGGACGGGGTCTCCGCTGATGGGACGCACCACCAGCACCTCGTGCTCCACGTGGGACTGCACGGCGTCGATCCGGTACAGGCCGGCGGCAAGACATCCGTCGGTGTCTGGCGCTGGCAACGCTCGTACGCGTCCCCAGGGTAGAAGTGCTCCACGACGGGCCCTTGGACCTGCCACACGATCACGGCCGCGACCGCGGCGACGACGCCGGGCGCGGCCGCGCCTCTACCCGGCAGCTGCAGGGCGCGGAAGCCGATCCGGGAGACCGCGGCCGCGGCAAGCGGCGCTGCCCAGGCGAGGACACTCAGCTTCGGGTGCTCAACGAGGAAGCGGCTCTTGTAGGCAATCGTCCAGGGAATCGCGGCCAGTGCGAGCCCCAACAACGACAGCCCGACCATGGTGACCGCCTGCTCCGGACGCAGTTTGCGCTCCCACGGCGGCCGGTACGGCACCAGCTCGTCCTCGCGCCCGATCCAGCGGGCTGCGCCCTGCGGCCGCGGAGCTTCCACGGCGGTGGGACCGTGGTGATGTTCCAGGAGCTCCAGTACGGCATCTGCGAAGGCGAGCGCGCGTTCACCGACGGCCTGCTCGTCGCGCTCCATCTGCCGCACTTCGGCCATGCGATCCGGCTGGATCCGAAGGCCGGTCCCGGAGGCGAAGCGGAGGTTGACCCAATGGCCCTTCGGGAGCCCGAACAGAGTGGGAGCCAGCCTCCCCTCAAGCAGGGCCGCGCCCGGGGACGGGATGTACTTCTCGTACAGCTTGTCGTGATTCCGGTGCCCCTCACGGCTGACGTGCAGGCCCTCGACCAGGGTGGCAACCTCGGTGAGCAACGGGTCGTCCCCGGCCGCGCGAACCTTCTCAAGCAGATCGAGGCCTCGGGTTGCCGCCACACACCCCCACGCTGCCCCAGAGCCTGCTCCTTCCACATGGCCCGCAGCGGGCGCGGCCACACGACGGCCACGGAGAGACGCCGGGACGAACTACGGCCAGCGAGATGGGTTCGTAGAAGATCAGCGGCGCTTCGTACGAGGTCCGCCTCACAGGCGTACGAGAGAGCAACTGCGGTCGTCCGTCTCCCGCGGTCCGCGCCAGTAGCGCCAGTGCCCGCCACAGCCCAGCATTCCTCGACCCGCTCGGCAGCCGACCAGACGGCCTCGTGCTGGGCACGCAGCGCTGCCAACGCCTGATCCCATCCGCCGTCCGTCATTTCCTCAACCCCTCATCCCTGCGAATGGGGGTGTGTCGTTAGATTTACACTCCCCCCCATGGAAATCTTGACTGAGCCCAGCCCCTGGCCGGCTTCGTCCTCGAAGCAGAGCCAGGCACCCAGGTCCGCCGCCGTCTTTTTATGACGGGCCACTGCTCGTCCTTCCAGGCAGCGATCTTCTCCTCGTCCCGCTCGGTGGCCTTGCGGGACGGGACCTGCACGCTCCAGCCAATGCGGTGCAGCAACAGGTCCAGCCCAGCCAGGGTGTACTCGACACCGAACCGGCGGCGCACAACCTCGGCGATCCTCGCCAGAGTCCAGCACTGGTCGCTCCAGCCGGCGGCGGCCGGGCCTGCATCCAACACCGCCTCCAGCACGCGCAGTTGATCCGCATCGAGCTTGCAGCGGGCACCGCCGGGACCCTTGGAGACCAGGGCCTGCCGACCGCCCGAAGCCAACGCCCGCCGCCAGCGGTTCGCCGACATCCGGGTCACCCTGAACCGCCGGGCCACCTCCCGGTCACTTGCCCCCGCCTCGATCAGATCAGCGGCCGCCAACCGGACCCGCTCACGCCGGACCCGCTCCTCAGCCGTCAGCCCTCCGCCATCGGGATACCTCATCCCTACGGCATAGCGCGGCCCACAACAGCCGTCACGACCCCACGTAACCCACACCCTTAAAGATCTCTAGGAAGTAGCCCAGCGCCTTTCTGGAGTCGCTCCGGTTGAGCATCCCTTGGACTGCCGCACGGCACTCGCAGCGTTCTCCGTCGTCCTGGCTGAGCATGTCCCGCTGCGGGCCCCGGCCCGGGAGTTGGCGGCCTACTCGCGGGCTCGAGCGGGATGCCTGCCGGGCCATTTGGGGCGTGGGTGAAGTCGCCGACCAGTGGACGGGCGGTCAGCCGGCCGTGCTGTGCTCGGTCTCCGGCACCGCGGGCAGCCAGTGCACGGCGTTGTCGCGGAAGGACGCGTGGATCGGCACGAGGTCTGGGCCGCTGGTGTCGTCGAGGGCGGTGACGTTGATGCCGATCTCTGGGATGTCGCTGTCGATCGCCGCGAGGCGGCTGCCGCAGGTCGGGCAGAAGCCGCGTTTCGCCTCGCCTTTGAAGGTCCCGTACCAGGTTGGCTCGCCGCCCTCACCGGTCCACGTGACCGTCTCGAATCCCACCCACCACATCACTGGTGTGCCGCCGAGCCTTTGACAGTGGCGGCAGACACAGGTGTGGGGGAAGACCGCCGGGCCTCGGGTGGTGAAGCGGATGCGGCCGCACAGGCAGCCGCCGGTACGTACCTCCGCTTCTTCGGCTCGCTGGGCGTCGGCGGCGGGGGTGGCGTTCATCAGGTGATCTCCCGGGCGCGATGGGCAAGTTGGGCCCATCAGTCTGCCATCGCTTCCATGATCGCCAGGGCCCTGTTGGTGGCTCTGTCGTGGCCCCGGCCGCGTGCGCCGATTGCAGAGGCGTCACGGGCCGGGCGACGAAACCGCGGCTCAGGGGCGTCCGAGGGCGCGGACGGTCCATCCGGCGTCGCGCCAGGTGTCAGCGTTCAGGGTGCCGCGGCCGTCGATGACCCGCGGGGTGGCGGTGCGGGCGGCGAGGCGGTGCGGGTCGATGTGGGAGAACTGCGGCCACTCGGTGAGGTGCAGCAGCAGGTCGGCGTCCTGGACCGCGGCGATGGGATCGTCGACGTAGTCGAGGTCGGGGTGTGCCTTGCGTGCGTTGTCCAGGGCCTGGGGATCGGTGATGGTGACCTCGGCGCCGAGTTCGTGGAGCTTCTGCGCGACGGCGAGGGCGGGTGAGTCGCGGATGTCGTCGGTGTTGGGCTTGAAGGCGGCGCCCCAGACGGTGATCTGCTTGCCCAGGAGGTTGCCGTCGAGCTGTTCGCGGGCGGGGTCGACCATACGCTCGCGGCGCCGATTGTTGATCGCGTCGACCTCGCGAAGGATCGTCAGGGCCTGGTCGACGCCGAGTTCGCCGGCGCGGGCCATGAAGCCGCGGATGTCCTTGGGCAGGCAACCACCACCGAAGCCGAGGCCGGGCCGCATGCCGCGCCGCCCGATGCGGACGTCGTGGCCGAGGATGTCGGCGAGCTGGCCGACGTCGGCGCCGGAGGCTTCGCAGACCTCCGCGATCGCGTTGATGAAGGAGATCTTCGTGGCGAGGAAGGCGTTCGCGGACGCCTTGGCGAGTTCGGCGGTCGCCCAGTCGGTGACGATCGTCGGCGTCCCCGATTCGATGATCTTCTCGAAGCACTGTCGCATCACCGCTTCGGCCCATGAGTGTTCGGTCTCGAAGCCGAGGACGAGCCGGTCGGGGCGGAGGGTGTCGGGGTTGTGCTGTCCGCGTTCGGCGGTACAGGACCGGCTCGCCGCCTTGAAGGTCTCGCCGGACGCAGCATGTGCATCTACCCGCTCCCGCCACTTGTATTCGCGCGAAGAAAGCGATTCGTGGAATTCCCCAAACATTTTTCCCGAGCTGGTCGGACGTTACGTAGAGACCGGTCGGTTGCCCTGCGGATGGATCCGAAACGACGGAAAGGAGACCACGTGTGGGGCCTGATCAGGCCTGTGGCATGGAAGAAACGTTGAGCCCGCTAAGGTAGACCACGGTGATCGGCAACAGCGTCGATGCCCGAAAGTCGAGAGTTCCAACGGCGGCGAGCCTGCGGTAACCCCAACTCTTCAACGAGTGTTGCTGCCTCCGTATGCTCAAAAAGAGCTCAGGAATCCTTACAATGCCTGTCCGTGGAGGTGCAGGCTCGTTAATCTCTGACTCCCATGAGCCACTCGCGGCTCATCTGCTCTCTCCCCATCCCCACTGCCCCC
>NZ_VJZC01000355.1 GCF_009377185.1 Streptomyces spongiae | reverse complement strand
GCACCTTGCAATGCAAGGTGCACGCCCCCAGTGCGTAACAATGCTTAGGTGCTCCAGCAACTTTTCACCCCCTCCGTCCAGCACGCGCTCGACCTGATAGGCATCTTCGTCTTCGCGATCTCCGGCGCGCTGATGGCCGTCCGCAAGAACTTCGACGTCTTCGGCATCGCCGTCCTCGCCGAGGTCACCGCGCTGGGTGGCGGGGTGTTCCGGGACCTGGTCATCGGGGCCGTGCCGCCCGCCGCGTTCACCGACCTCGGCTACTTCCTCACTCCGCTGCTCGCCGCCCTCCTCGTCTTCTTCCTCCACCCGGAGGTGGAGCGCATCCAGACCGCCGTGAACGTCTTCGACGCGGCCGGCCTCGGGCTGTTCTGCGTCGCGGGCACGACGAAGGCGTACGAGTACGGGCTCGGCCTCACCGCCTCGGCGGCCCTCGGGGTCGCCACCGCCGTCGGGGGCGGTGTCCTGCGCGACGTGCTCGCCAACGAGGTGCCGTCGCTGCTGCGCTGGGACCGCGATCTGTACGCGGTGCCCGCGATGGTCGGCACCGCCCTGGTCGTGTTGTGCATCCGCCAGGACGCCCTCACCCCCCTCACGTCCGGGCTCGCCGCGATCACCGCCTTCGTGCTGCGGCTGCTCGCGATGCACTTCCACTGGAGGGCGCCGCGGGCCTGGCACCGGAGGTCCTCGGCGGTGGAGGTGGAGGAGCGGACCCAGGAGCGGACCCAGAAAGCTACCGCTTAGTAATCTTCTGTTGTACGGTACCGCCATGACCCAGATGACCCAGGCGACCATCGGCGACAGCGAGTTCGACCGCGACACCGCTGTCGCGCGACGCGAAGAGGGCGTCTACGACATCGACCTCTCCGCCGGCTGGACGATCATCAACGCCGTCAACGGCGGCTACCTCCTGGCCGTTCTGGGCCGCGCCCTCGCGGACGCCCTCCCGCACTCCGACCCGTTCACGGTCTCCGCGCACTACCTCACGGCGTCCCGGCCGGGTCCCGCGGTGATCCGTACCGACGTCGTCCGCACCGGCCGCACCCTCTCCACCGGCCAGGCGTCGCTCTTCCAGTACGACGAGGACGGCCGCGAGGTCGAGCGCATCCGCGTACTCGCCTCGTACGGCGACCTGGACACCCTGCCCGACGACGTCCGTACGACGGCGCGGCCGCCCGCCATCCCGCCCATGGAGCAGTGCTTCGGCCCGCAGGACGGGCCCGCCCCGGTCTCCGGCAGCTCCGCCATCGCGGACCGGCTGATGCTCAAGCTCGACCCGTCGACGCTCGGCTGGGCGCTCGGCGCGCCGTCCGGGAAGGGCGAGATGCGCGCCTGGTTCGGCCTCGCGGACGGCCGCGACGCCGACCCCCTCTCGCTGCTGCTCGCGGTCGACGCGCTGCCGCCCACCGCCTTCGAGCTCGGCATCTCCGGGTGGGTGCCGACGGTCGAACTCACCGTCCACGTACGGTCCCGCCCGGCGCCGGGCCCGCTGCGGGTCTCCATCACCACCCGCAACCTCGCCGGCGGCTTCCTGGAGGAGGACGCCGAGGTCTGGGACAGCGCCGGCCGGCTGGTCGCCCAGTCGCGGCAGCTGGCGCGGGTGCGGCTGGGCTGAGTCCCGCCTCGCAGTCGCGCGGCGGAGGGCTCTGCCACGGGCACTGTCGGTGCGGGCGTCGGAGGGCTCTGCCACGGGCACTGTCGGTGCGGGCTGAAATCCTGGGCCGATGAAGGCCGACCGCCTGCTCTCGATCCTCCTGCTGCTCCAGACCCGCGGCCGTGTCCCGGCACATGAACTCGCCGAGCGGCTCGAGGTGTCCGTACGGACCATCTACCGGGACGTCGAGGCGCTGTCGGCGTCCGGCGTGCCCGTGTACGCCGAGCGCGGACGGCACGGCGGGATCGAGTTGCTCGCCGGGTTCCGGACGGACGTCACGGGGCTCACCGCCGACGAGTCCCGTGCCCTGTTCGTCCTGGCCGCGCAGGGCGCCCACGCGGCGCTCGGCCTGGACGAGGCGCTCGGCTCGGCGCTGCGCAAGGTGATGGCCGCGCTGCCGGCACCCCACCGGCCGGCCGCCGAGGCCACCAGCCGCCGCGTCCTCGTCGACGCCTCGCGCTGGAAGGGCGGCCCGCGGCAGGCCGTCGACCTGGAGAGGCTGCAGGACGCCGTCTTCGCCGACCGGCGGCTGCGGCTGCGTTACCGGCACAGCGGGGCCACCGACCGGAGCACGTACACCGTCGACCCGTACGGACTCGTGTCCAAGGCGGGCGTCTGGTACCTGGTCGCCGACCGACGCGGCACACCACGGCTGTTCCGCGCGGACCGCGTGCGCTCGGCGACCCTGCTGAGGGACCCGGTGAAGCGCCGCCCCGGTGTGGAACTCGCCGACGTCTGGGAGGTGCTGCGCCGCCAGGTCGAGGAGCGCCCCACGGGCATCGACGTCACGGTGCGGGTGCGGCGCGCTTACTCCGACATGTTCCTGCGCCTTCAGGCCGCCTGGCTGACCGCCCTGCCCGAGGACGACGGCGAGAGCGAGTGGCTGACCGCGCACCTGGCGTACGGGCGCCTCGGCGAGGTGCGCGGGCTCCTCGTTTTCGCCGACCGGCTGGAGGTCCTCTCGCCCCCCGAAGCACGCGCCGAACTCGCCGCGGCGGCCGCTTCTGTCACGGAGCTGTACCAGGGCTGAGTTACGGGGGAACGGTGAAGTAGCAGGTCAAGTGGGGTGAGTAGAGACCGGCTTTGCCCTTCGCACAGGCGGGGCACAGGGCGAACCCACGGGAGCCCTAAGGGGCGTTGATTGCATGCACGCCTCGACCTCCTCATCGTTCTTGGAGCTGTTTCTCATGAAGCGTGTGCGTCTCCTCCCCGCAGTGGCCCTCCTCGCGGCCGCACCCCTGGTGCTGACGGCGTGCGGCTCCGGCGACTCGTCGTCGACCACCTCGAACTCGAACGGCGGCAACTCCTCCCAGCAGAACTGCCAGGCACCGTCCGGTGCTCCCTCGGGCGCGCCGTCGGGTGCTCCCTCGGGTGCGCCATCCGGGGCACCCACGGGCGCGGCACCGTCGGGTGCCCCTTCGGGCGCGCCGAGCGGAGCTCCGAGCGGGGCTCCTGGCGGCGGCGGTCAGAACGGCGGCGGTCAGGGCGGCGGCCCCGGGGGTGCCGGCGGCTGCGGCGGCCCGGGTGGCGGCGGTCAGCAGGGACAGGGCCAGCCGGGGCAGGGTCAGTCACCGAGCCAGTCGGCCACGAAGGAGTCGTCGAAGGACACGTGACCTGGACGGTTGGTACGCACGCGGTGGCGCGCCCCTCGGGGCGCGCCACGGCTTTTAGGGGCGCGGGGAACTGCGCGAGCAACCACAACGGACCCGCAGTCGACCAAGGACCTACTGGGGCAGACGAGATGTTCAGCCCAACCAGTGCCGACGCCCGATACTGATCAGCCGCATCCGCCGCGTCGCCACCCGGGCAACACGCTCACGCTCCTCCTCGTCCCCCTCCAGCGTCTCCAGAAAGAGCGACCCGGTCACCAGCATCTGATCGACATAGAGCCCCGCAAGCATCAGCAGATCGTCGTCGCCCCACCCCTCGGACTCCGGCTGCTTGGCCAACTCCGCCTTCACCTCCTCGGCGAACCGGGCCAGTTGCGCACCGATCGCCTCCCGCACCGGCTGCACGCCCCCGTGCCGCTCACGGGCGATGAAACGGACATGCGCGGGATACGCCTCCACGTGGCGCGCGATCAGATCGACGGCGCGCGTGATGCGCTGCTCGCTGTCGCCGGCCGCGGACACCGTGGTCCCGATCATGGCGTGGAGGCTGCCCAGCGCCTCCTCGACGAGCGCGACGCCGAGGTCCGCCGTCGAGTGGAAGTGCCGGTAGAACGCCGTCGGGGCGACCCCGACGGCGCGGGTGACCTCGCGCAGACCCAGGCTGCTCAGACTCTGCTCCTCGAGCAGTTCCAACGCCGCGTCCAGGAACGCCTGTCGGGTCTTCTGCTTCTGGGCCTGACGGCTGCCGAGGATGTGACTCATGCCATGCAGTTAACAACTGTTCTCTGGGATTGGAAAGTCGCACGGCGCGCTAGACTGAGGAGTCAGTAAACAACTGTAACTACAACCGTTCACCAAACCGTCACGAGAGGCATACCACCATGCTGTTCCTCGTCGCCGCCCTCCTGTTGCTGGGTGTCGTCATGGGCACCGTGGCCCACGCGCCGCTGTCCGTCTCCCTCGTCGCCGCGGCGGTCATCGGCGTCTGGCTCGCCGGCTTCGCGGTTCGCGAGCGTCACGGCCGCCGTCATCACACCTCCGCCAACTAACCCTCTTCGTCCCCCTGTTGGGAGCTGACCGATCATGGAACTCACCGCCGCACCGCACCGGAGCCGCACCGTGGGCCGTGACGCCGACGGCATGGCCGTGGCGTCGTTCATCCTGGGCCTCCTGGGCCTCCTCGTGCTCAACGTCTTCCTGGGCCCCATCGCCATCGTCCTGGCCGCCGCGGCCCTGTGGCGCGGTACGACCCGTCGCGGCCGTGCCTACCTCGGACTCGGGCTCGGGGTCGCCGACCTCCTCGTCCTGGTCGCGCTGATGCAACTGGACAACACGGTGTCGTGGAGCTTCTAGGCGACGACCCTTCAAAGAACGCGGGCGGGCGGCCGGGGACGGGCCGCCTCCGCCGCGTACCGGCCGTCGGCCGGACCGGGATCGAGCGCGTTCCCGGCATCATGTCGGCCGAGGTCGGCGTTCGGGCCCCCCGTAGAATCGGGGCCATCATGGCTTACCTCGACCACGCAGCGACGACTCCGATGCTCCCGGAGGCGGCAGAGGCCCTGACCGCCCAGCTCGGCATCACCGGCAACGCCTCCTCGCTGCACGCGGCAGGCCGCAGAGCCCGCCGCACCATCGAGGAAGCCCGCGAGACCCTCGCCGAGGCCCTCGCCGCCCGCCCCAGTGAGGTCGTCTTCACCTCCGGCGGCACCGAGGCAGACAACCTCGCCGTGAAGGGTCTGTACTGGTCACGCCGCGACGCCGACCCCGCGCGTACCCGCGTCCTCGCGAGCCCCGTCGAGCATCACGCGGTGCTGGACGCCGTCCACTGGCTGGGCGAGCACGAGGGCGCCACCGTCGAGTACCTGCCGGTCGACGCGCACGGTCGCGTCCACCCCGAGGCCCTGCGCGAGGCGATCGCCCGCAACCCCGACGACGTCGCCCTGGTCACCGTCATGTGGGCCAACAACGAGATCGGCACGATCTTGCCGGTCCGTGAACTCGCCGATGTGGCGGGGGAGTTCGGTGTGCC
Source organism: Streptomyces spongiae (assembly GCF_009377185.1). Classification (GTDB taxonomy): domain Bacteria; phylum Actinomycetota; class Actinomycetes; order Streptomycetales; family Streptomycetaceae; genus Streptomyces; species Streptomyces spongiae. Next base: position 5,140 of record NZ_VJZC01000355.1, on the reverse strand, counting down.
GATGCATGCCGACGCCGTCCAGGCCTTCGGTCAGGTCCCCGTCGACTTCGGTGCCTCCGGCCTCGCCGCGATGACGGTCTCCGGTCACAAGATCGGCGGCCCGTACGGGATCGGCGCCCTGCTTCTGGGCCGTGAGTACAGCCCCGTACCCGTACTGCACGGGGGCGGCCAGGAACGGCACGTCCGCTCCGGCACGCTCGACGTCCCGGCCGTCGCCTCGTTCGCCGTCGCCGGCCGTCTCGCCGCCGAGCAGCGCGAGTGGTTCGCGCGGGAGGTCGGTGCCCTGCGCGACGACCTGATCGGCGCGGTCCGTACGGCCGTCCCGGACGCGATCCTCGGGGGCGATCCGTCCCCCGAAGGCCGACTGCCGGCCAACGCCCACTTCACGTTCCCGGGCTGTGAGGGGGACTCGCTCCTGCTGCTGCTGGACGCCCAGGGCATCGAGTGCTCCACCGGCTCCGCGTGCACCGCGGGCGTCGCCCAGCCCAGCCACGTACTCCTCGCCACCGGTACCGACCCCGACCTGGCCCGCGGAACCCTGCGCTTCTCGCTCGGCCACACCTCCACGGAGGCGGACGTCGACGCGGTCGCGAAGGCGATCGGTCCGGCGGTGGAGCGTGCGCGCAGCGCGGGGCTCACCTAGCCCAGGCGCACGAAAGCGACCTACGAGACGGGTTCCCTTCGCCGGCATGACCCGGATCAGGTGGCTGGGGGTCGCCTTCCAGTCGCGGACCTTGCGATCCACGGTCTTCCGGCCTCTCAGCCCGACCGTCGACGTCGGCACCGGCGGAAACCGAAGCTTCTCGCCAGAGTCGGCTACTCCGGTCGAACTCCCTCACTCGTCCCGTAGGCCTGATATCAGGATAGAGCGTCCGTCATCGGATGGAATACCTGAAAACATGATTTTTTGCCCAATACCCGCCGAACTTGCACGTCGGCCTCGGCATGGGACGATTTGGGCAAATGGACGAAACGGGTAAAAGGGAGTTCGTATGTCTGCGATCAAGGAAAGCGTCGACATCGCCCGGCGCCCTGAGGACGTCTTCTCCTACGTGACCGACCCCACTCACTACCCCGAGTGGCAGGAGAGCGCCGTGTCGGTGCGCCCCGTGGGAGACGCGCCGCTCGGCGTGGGCTCGCGCGTCGTGGTGACCCGTCGGATCGGTCGCCGGGAGATGCCGATGACCATGGAGGTCACCGAGCTGGACCAGCCGCGCAGCTGGCGGCTCGACGGCGTCGACGGCCCGGTCCGAGGACACATGCGAGGAACCATCGAGCCGCTCGCCGACGGTGAACGGTCGCGCGTCACGCTGTCCACCGACTTCGAGTCGCACGGAATCGGCAAACTGCTGGTCCCGCTCATGGTCCGCCCGCATGTGCGGAAGGAGCTTCCGCAGAACGAACTGACGCTGAAGAAGCTGCTCGAAGGCGGCGCGTGACACCGTCGGGACGACCCCTCGGCGGCTGAGCCTGATTCCAGTCGGCGCTCCGGCTAGACCGACTCCTCCCCGTCGGCTCGGGCCGTCGCCGTACGCGCCTGCCGTACGAGCCGCATGTACCGGTCCCAGTCCCAGTGCGGCCCGGGATCCGTGTGGTCCGTGCCCGGCACCTCCACATGGCCGATGATGTGCTCGCGGTCGACCGGGATGTCGTACCGCGCGCAGATGCGGGCCGTGAGCCGCGCGGACGCCTCGTACATCTCGTCCGTGAAGGAGGACGCCCGCTCCACGAAGCCCGCGTGCTCGATGCCGACGCTCCGTTCGTTGTACTGGCGGTTCCCGGCGTGGAACGCCACGTCCAGCTCGCGGATCATCTGCGTGATGTGGCCGTCCTTGCGCACGATGTAGTGCGAGGCGGCGCCGTGCTCCGGGTCCTGGAAGACCTTCACCGCGCTGTCGAAGCTGCCCTGGGTGACATGGATGACCACCATGTCTATCCCGTAGTCGTCGGGCCGGTCCGCGCGGCGCCAGTTCGCCTCCGACGCCGACACCCAGCGGGCTCCCGTGAAGTCGACCTCGCCCTCCTTGCGCGGCTTCTCCACGCCCGGCACGCGCCACCACAGGTGCCCGAGCTCGTCGCGGGCGAACACGGCGGTGCCCGCGGCGGCCGCCGCCCCGCCGATCAGCAGCGCACGCCGCCCGATCCGCCGGTCGCCGTCCTTCGGAGCGCTGCTTCGTGCAGCCCTTCTTTCGCCCATGTGATCGTCAACGGATACTCGCGGGATCCGGTTCCCGCCGACCCGTACCCTTGAAGGGCTATGACTGAGATCTCGCAGCGCTCCCGCCCCCTCCGTGTCCTCGCCGCCATGTCGGGCGGGGTGGACTCCGCCGTCGCAGCCGCCCGCGCGGCGGAAGCCGGACATGACGTGACGGGCGTCCACCTCGCGCTGTCCGCGAACCCGCAGTCGTTCCGTACCGGCGCGCGCGGCTGCTGCACCATCGAGGACTCGCGTGACGCCCGGCGTGCCGCGGACGTCATCGGCATCCCCTTCTACGTGTGGGACCTCGCCGAGCGCTTCCGCGAGGACGTCGTCGAGGACTTCGTCGCCGAGTACGAGGCCGGACGCACCCCGAACCCCTGCCTGCGCTGCAACGAGAAGATCAAGTTCGCCGCGCTCCTGGACAAGGCCCTGGCCCTCGGCTTCGACGCGGTCTGCACGGGCCACTACGCGCAGGTGATCCTCAAGGAGGACGGCACGCGCGAGCTGCACCGCGCCTCCGACATGGCCAAGGACCAGTCGTACGTCCTCGGTGTGCTCGACGACCGGCAGCTCGCCCACGCGATGTTCCCGCTCGGCGACACGGTGACGACCAAGGACGAGATCCGCGCGGAGGCCGAGCGTCGTGGCCTCGCGGTCGCCAAGAAGCCCGACTCGCACGACATCTGCTTCATCGCCGACGGCGACACCCAGGGCTTCCTCGCCTCCCGCCTGGGCAAGGCGGAGGGTGACATCGTCGACGAGTCCGGCACCAGGGTGGGCACCCACGAGGGCGCGTACGGCTTCACGATCGGCCAGCGCAAGGGCCTGCGCATCGGCACCCCGGCCCCCGACGGCAAGCCGCGCTACGTGCTGGACATCTCCCCCGTGGACAACACGGTGACGGTGGGCCCGGCGGCCTCGCTGGACGTCAGCGCACTGACCGCCGTCAAGCCCCGCTGGTGCGGGGTGGCCCCCTCCGGCCCGGGCACGTACACCGCCCAGCTCCGCGCCCACGGCGGGGAGACGGAGGTCACGGCGGAACTGGTCGACGGGACCCTGGAGGTGTCCTTCGCCGCCCCGGTCCGTGGCGTGGCCCCCGGGCAGGCGATCGTCCTGTACGACGGCACACGTGTGGTGGGCTCGGCGACGATCGCGACGACGACGCGGGCGACGGCCGGGGTGGCGTGACGGGCGGTCGCCCTCCCGCTTCTCCCTTTGGTCAGTTGACTTCGGCCTCGTAGAAGCACAGGTGCCCCTTGATCTCCGCGACCTCCGGTTTCGGGTCGGGGTACGCCCACACGAGGTCGGGGGCGTCCGGGAGGGACCAGTACGAGGCCGTGCCCTTGAACGGGCAGTACGTGTGTGTCTCGGACGCGGTGAGCAGTTCCGTGTGCACATCCCCTTCGGGGATGTAGTACCGCGCGGGACAACCCGTCTCGCGCAGCACCAGGGCCCGGGTGCTCTCCGCGAGGACCTGTTCGCGGTGTACCACGCGTACGTGCTCGGCGCTCTGCTCGATGGTGATGCTGTGTCCCTTGGTCACGATGGACCCTCCCCGGGTAGCTGTCTCCTCGGGTACAGCGCACCCTGCCGACGGGTTCTTCCCGGAAGTTCTCTGGGATGTCAGTGGCGGGCCGTAGCGTGGGCGCATGAACATCTGTGTCTTCCTCTCCGCCGCCGACCTCGACGACCGGTACACGCGCCCCGCGCGGGAGTTCGCCAAGCTCCTCGGCAAGGGTGGGCACACGCTCGTGTGGGGCGGTTCGGACGTCGGACTCATGAAGGTGGTCGCGGACGGGGTGCAGGAGGCCGGCGGGCATCTGCTCGGCGTCTCCGTCGAGTTCCTCGCGGACAGGGCGCGCCCCGGGGTGGACCAGATGGTCATCGCGCGCGACCTCGCCGAGCGCAAGCGGCTGCTCCTGGAGAAGGCCGACGCCGTGGTCATCATGGTCGGTGGGACCGGGACGCTGGACGAGGCGACCGACATCCTGGAGCTCAAGAAGCACGGCCACACGGACAAGCCGGTCGTGCTGCTCAACACGGCGGGCTTCTACGACGGCCTCAAGGAGCAGTTCCGGCGCATGGAGGACGAGGGCTTCCTGCCCCGTCCCCTCAGCGACCTCGTCTTCTTCGCGGAGGAGCCGGTGGGGGCGCTCGCGTACCTCGAGGAGAGCCGGGGCGTCGCATGACGCGAGGGTGATGCGAGCATGTCGGGCATGGCTACTCATGTGATCACCGGAGCCGGCTCCGGCATCGGCGCGGCAGTCGCCCGCCGTCTGCACGCGCGCGGGGACGACCTCGTGCTGCACGCGCGGGACGCGGGCCGTGCCAAGGAGTTGTCAGCAGAGTTCCCCGGTGCGAGGACTCTGGTGGGCGACCTGGCGGACCCGGACCGGTTGTCCTGGGCCTTCTCGCACCAGTCGCTGCCGGACCGTGTCGACTCGCTGCTGCACATCGCGGGCGTGGTCGACCTGGGTCCGGTGGGCGAGCTGACTCCGAAGACCTGGCGCCACCAGCTGAACGTCAACCTGGTCTCCCCGGCCGAGCTGACCCGCCACTTCCTGCCCCAACTCCGCACCGCCCGTGGTCACGTGGTGTTCGTGAACTCCGGTGCCGGTCTGAACGCCCACGCGGACTGGTCCGCGTACGCGGCGTCGAAGCACGGCCTGAAGGCCCTGGCGGACTCGCTCCGCCACGAGGAGCACGCGGGCGGTGTCCGTGTCACGACGGTGTACCCCGGCCGCACGGCCAGTCCCATGCAGGCCAAGGTCCACCGGCAGGAGGGCAAGGAGTACGACCCGTCCCGGTGGATCGACCCCGAGTCGGTGGCGACGACGATCCTGATGGCTCTGGACCTGCCGGGGGACGCGGAGATCAATGACGTGACGGTGCGGCCGGGTCGTTGAGGGGTGTTGTCGCCCCCGCCGCCCCTACCCGTCC
>NZ_VJZC01000354.1 GCF_009377185.1 Streptomyces spongiae | reverse complement strand
GGGGTGCGGAAGGCGGCGTGGACCGCGGCCGAGCACCGGGACACGGCGTCCGGCCGACGGGGCCGGTCCGCCGGCAGCAGCACGGGCGCCCACTGCGCGTCGGTGTCCTGGAGGTGGTCGTGGTTCACTGTCCGGCTCCCATCAGGATCGCGGTCTCGGTCGCGGGGGTGGTGGTCTGCCCCAGGGGCAGCGGGTTGCTCACGCACAGGTCGCGTACGGCGCCACGGACGCGGGCGACGAGGGCGGGATCGATGACGTACTCGGTGTCGGTCACGGAGGCGGTGCCCTCCAGGACCGTGTGCATCAGGCGGGCGCAGTCGGCCATGTCCTCGGGGCGCATACCGCGCTGGGCGAGGATGTTGGTGCCCAGGCGCAGTCCGCTGGTGACCAGCGGGGGCTTGGTGTCGCCGGGGATGCGGTTGCGGTTGGCGAGGATCCCGCACTCCTCCAGGGCCCGTTCGGCGACGACTCCGGTCAGGCCCCGGTCGTGCACGTCGATCAGGACCATGTGGTTGTCGGTGCCGCCGGTGAGGATCCGGTAGCCGAGCGCGGCCAGTTCGGCGGCCAGCGCGCTCGCGTCCTCCACGATCAGCCGGGTCGTCTCGCCGAACCAGGGGGAGGCGGCGACCGCGAAGGCGCGGGCCTTGGCGGCGATGGTGGCCGGGCTGGGCGTGCCCTGCGACTGCGGGAACACCGCGCGCTGCATCAGCCGTGACAGCGGGGTGCGGCCGTCGGGGCCGGGTGTGCGGTACTCGGCGCCGCTGAGGATCAACCCGCCGCGCGGGCCGCCGAGTTGCTTGTACGTGCTGGTCGTCGTGAGGTGGGCGACGTCGATGGGGCTCGGGTGCCGGCCGGTGGCGACCAGGCCCGCGATGTGCGAGATGTCCGCGAGGAGATAGGCGCCGACCAGGTCCGCGACGGCCCGGAACCGGGCGAAGTCCACCGTCCGCGGATAAGCGCTGGCCCCCGCGATGATCACCGAGGGCCGGTGCAGGACGGCCAGTTCCTCGACCTGGTCGTAGTCGATGCGTCCGGCGGAGTCGAGGCCGTAGTGGAGCGCCTTGTACTGACGGCCGGTCACCGAGGCCGGGGAGCCGTGCGTGAGGTGACCGCCGGCGTCGAGGTCCAGGCCGAGGATCGTGCCGCCGGGCGGGACCAGTGCGGCGAGCACCGCCAGGTTGGCCGAGGAGCACGAGTGCGGCTGGACGTTGGCGTAACGCGCCCCGAACAACTCCTTGGCTCGCTCGACCGCGAGTCGCTCGACGGCGTCGAAGTGGACGGCGCCCGGGTGGTAGCGGGCCCCGGGGTAACCCTCCGCCGTGACGTTCGACAGGGCGGCGCCGCCGGCGGCGAGGACCGAGGGGTCCGCGATGCTGGCGGAGGCGATCATCGCCAGGGTCGTGCCCTGGTGACGCACCTCCGCGTCGAGCAGCCGCGCCAGCTCCGGATCGCCCTGGTGCAGGGTCTCCATGCCGATGGCCAGGAGGGCCGCCTGCTCGCCCGTCCGTGTCCCCTCGGCGCCGGCCCCTGCGCTCTTGCGGGCCGTCTCCACCAGGTCGGTGCTCCAATGACCGGCCATGTCGTCCACCTCGTTTCTCGATGAATGTCGTTGATGAATGAGCCCGGAAGAACGGAATCTCTTCGGCCCGCTGTGGTGATTCGGCCCGTCTGCCGGACCCGGCTCTTCTCTCGCGCTCGGCCCGCCGCTTGCCCGGCGGCCCCGCTTCTCGCATGGGGGGCGTTTCTCGTGCTCGGCCCGCTTGTTGCTTGTGGCCGGCTTCCGAGTTCGGTCGGCTTCCGAGTTCGGCCGACTTTCGAATTCGGTCCGTTTCTCGAATTCCCGCGATTCTCGCGATTCCTGCGATTCCTGCGATTCCTGCGATTCCTGCGATGGAAAGGACCGTAACTTTCCCGCCCCGCGTCGGACAACCGTTCAACGGTGGCCGGAATTCGAGCAGTCGATCAGGAATTGACGAGCTGCCGGGAAAGGGAACTCGGAAGAACGGAGAGCTCGTCGACGCGCCCCAGGGACGCGTGCGGTTCGGCGGCGAAATGCCGCAGGACGTGCGCCAGCCGGGCCGCGAGCGCGCGGGCGGAGGCGTCGTCGAAGGCGGTGCGGTGGTACTCGATCCGGACCCGGAACCCGGGCCCCGTGTCGGCCACCACGGTCAGCGCCTGCGGCCGGTCGGGAAAGGCGCGGAACGCGGCGACGGTGATGCCGCCCGCGGAGGGCGCCGGCCGGGGCTCGGGCCCGCAGTCCACGACGGTGTCGTACGGCGCGGACACGGCGGGCGCCCGATGCAGCCGGACCAGCAGGTCGGCGGCGGTGTCCAGCGGCCCCCACACGGCGCGTACGGCGGCGGTGCGGGCGAACGGGCCGAGCAGCGCCCCGGCGTCCGGGGGCCGTCCGGGGACGGTGACCCCGAGGACCACGTCCCGGCCGCCGGCCTCCTCCGCCCGTACGACGGCCCAGGCGGCCTGCACCAACACCTCCACCGGGACGCCCGACTCGGCCGCCCGGATGGGCAGTTGGCGGGCGACCGGCGGTGGCAGCACGGCTTCCACGCTGCCGATGTCGGGCGGCTCGGCCGGTGGCCCCACAGGTCCGGTGAAGCCGTACCGGCGGGGCAGGAGTCCGGGGTCGCCGCAGGTGGCGTACAGGCGCAGCAGGTCCTCGGTCAGCAGGCGCACGGACTCGCTGTCGAGCAGTGCGGGGTGGGCGGTGACCAGCAGGTCGTGGTGCTCCCAGCCCAGCCGGACGAGGGTGACCCGCAGCAGCGGTCCCGGTTCCAGAGCGGTGCGCCGGTCCTCGTACAGGAGGCGGTCGAGGCCCTCACTGCGCTCTCCGATGGTCAGCCGGGTGAAGTCCCGTACCTCCCACGGCAGTCGTACGCCATCGAGGACCCGTCCGCCGGGTGTGGTGCGCAGATGGGTGTGCCGGTCGAGCAGCGCCTGGGCCGCGGTGTGCAGTCGGTCCGCGTCAAGGACGCCGACGAGATGGACGACCGTTTGGAAATTCCCTGCCTGCCTCGCCATCACTTTCTTCGCCCCCGTTTCTCGTTCTTTGTTTTTCGTTCCTCGGCTTTTCGTTCCTGGGTTTTCTCGTCCGGCGATTCAGCTGTTCGACTGTTCAGGTCGGTCAGTTGCGCATGTTCGTCCGGTTGTCCCGGCGGCCTCACGGCCGCCGGGACGCCGGGACGTCGGATCAGCCCGACGAGATGGCCGCCGCCATCCCGGCGACCGTCGGGTTCTCGTACAGCTCGTGCGTGGTGAGCCGGACGGTGAGTTCGTCGCCGATACGGGCCAGCAGGCGGGTCGCCCGCAGGGAGTTGCCGCCGAGGTCGAAGAAGGAGTCGCCGCGGCTGACGGTGGGCCGGCCCAGCACCTCCGCCCAGATGTCGGCGATCTGCCGTTCCAGGTCGCCGACCGGCTCCTCGAACTCCCGTGTGCTGCCTGTGGGTTGCGGCGTCGCGTCCAGCAGCAGCTGGGTGGTGTCGACGCCGCCGGCCGCGTCCGTCGGGATGGCGGCGACCTCCAGCAGCCGTACGGGGACGGACAGTTCACTCAGCACCGGCTCCAGCGCGGCGCGCACGGTGTCGGGGTCGGTGCCGTCGGCCGTGTAGGCGACCAGGACCTCGCGGGCGTTCAGCTCGTCCGTCGCCAGCTCGGCGAGGATCACCGGGTTGTCGAGGTCGAGGCCGATGAGCAGGTAGTGGTGCGGCAGCCCGCTCGCGGTGAGGAAGGCGCGCAGCCCGTCGTCGGGGTCGATGGAGCGGAAGCCGCGTCGGCGAGCGGCCGCCGACGACTGCCCGCGGTTCATGCCGGTGTTCTCCCACACGCTCCAGCCCAGGCAGCGCACGTCACGGCCGCGTTCATGGCGCCAGTGGTCGGCGAAGCCCACCAGGAACGTGTTGGCCGCCGCGTACGCGCCGAAGGAGTGCCCGCCGAACTCGCCGTTGACCGAGCCGAACAGGGTGAGGGAGGCGCCGGGTCTGTTCTCCAGCAGCTCGGCGATCGCCAGGGTGCCGGCCACCTTCGCCGCGTACTGCCGGGTGAAGGCGGCCTCGCTCTCGCGGGCCAGCGTGTGCCGTTCCAGGTTGGCCCACTGGTCGCTGACGTCGGCGGCGGCCAGGTGGAGCACCCCGTCGAGGGCACGGCCGTACCGCTCCTCGGCGGCGGCGACCGCCGCCCCGAGCCGGACCGGATCGGCCACGTCCGTCCGCTCGTACGTCACCTGCCCGAGCGCGGCGAGGTCGGCGAGCGCCTCCGCCCGGTCGCCCTCGGCGGGCGAGCGGCCCACCAGCAGCAGCCGGACCCCGTACGCGGCGAGCAGATAGCCGGCGAGGTCGTGGGCGATACCGCCGAGGCCGCCGGTGACGAGGTAGAGCCCACCGGGTACAAACGGCGCGCCCCCGGCGGTGGCCTCCTCCTCGGGAACGGGCCTCAGACGCGGCTGCCAGCGCAGTCCCTCACGGGCGGCGACCACACCGGCGAGGGCTCGGTCGGCCAGCTCGCCCTGCACGGCCGACGCCCACTTGGCGCGGTCGGCGGGCAGGTCGAGCTGACGGACCGTGAGGTGCGGCAGTTCACTGACGGCGGTGCGCACCAGCCCGGGGAGCGCGCACACCCCGAGGTCGACGTGGTCGCCGGGGCGGACGTGCACGGCCCCCTCGGTGAGCAGGAGCAGCAGGGGCCGCCCGAACTCGTCGCCCTCCAGGGCCCGGACGAGCCCGGTGAACCGTGTGGTGACCTCGGTGAGCCGTACGGCGGGGTCGGCCGGGTCGCCGGGGCCGGGCAACGGCCAGCCGTACACCACCGAGTCGATCGCCCCGTACTGCGCCGCGACCCTGGTGAACACGCGCCGGATCTGCTCGGTGTCGCCGGGCGCGACCCGGAAGCGTCCGGGCCCTTCCTGGACGTAACCGTCCCCCTTACCGACGACGACCAACTGGTCACCGGTCAGGCCGAGTCGGGCGACCTGTTCGTCCTCGTCCTCCTCGGCGAAGACGACCCGTACGCCCTCGCCCTCACTCCCGTCGCCGTCACCGTCACCGGCCACGGCGTCGAGCCGCGCCCACTGCCGGGCGGTGAACCAGGTGTCCGCCGACTCGTCTTCCTCGCTCTCCGTCTCGATCCGGTCCGCGAACCGTCCGGCCCTGAGGTCGGCGACGAGCGCGGCCCGCTGGATCTTGCCGCTGGCGGTCTTCGGGAACTCCGCCTCGGTGACCGGGACCAGCAGATCGGGGGCGAGGCCCACCTCCTTGCCGAGCCGGGTACGGACGTCCCGGCACGTGCGCCGGAGGGATTCCGCGTCCCACTTGACCGGCACGAAGAACACGACCAGGCGGTCGGACCCCTCCCCCGGTTCGCGGACGCCCGCGGCGGCCGAGAAGGTGACGCGGACGCCCTCGACCTCCTCGACGACGTTCTCCAGTTCGTGCGCGATGTAGTTGGCGCCACGGACGACGATCTGGTCCTTCTTGCGCCCGGCGATGACGAGCTCACCGTCGTGCACGAAGGCCAGGTCACCGGTGCGGAACCAGCCCTCGGCGTCGAACGATGCCTGGTTCGCCTCCGCGTTGCCGTGGTAGCCGCGCATCATCGTCACGCCCCGGATCTGCAGCTCGCCGATCCGGTCCTCCGGCAGCACCTGCCCGTCGGGGTCGACGATCCGGATGGTCACACCGGGCAGCGGCCCGCCGACGGTCGAGAACGCCACCGCGTCCTTCCCGCCGCGCTCCTTGCCGTCGAGGAAGCGCAGGTCGCCGTCGAAGGAGGAGGGCGCGACGACCAGCGTGCCGGAGGTGCGGTCGGTGCGGGACTGCGTCGAGTACGTGACGCCCGAGCAGGTCTCGGACATGCCCCAGGCCGGCGCCATCGCGTCCGCGGGCAGGCCGTGCGGGGCGAGGAGTTCGAGGAAGCGGTGGCTGGTGGCGGCGATGACGGGTTCGCCGCCGTTGGCGAACTCCTTGACGTGGGACAGGTTCCAGGACCGGCGGGCGATCTCGTCCGCGTGCTCGTTGATGAGCGCGAAGGCGAAGTTCGGGGCCCAGGTGTTCGTCGCGCCGTACTCCTGGAGCCAGTCCAGCCACAGCAGCGGGTCGGCGAGGAAGTCGTCGATACGGCCGTTGACGTGACTGCACCTCAGGAACATGTCGCGGATGTTGTAGAAGACCATCGTCACGTGGTCCAGCGGCATCCAGATCAGGCTGACGTCGTCGGACGTGTAGCCGCGCCCCTGGGCCACGGACCAACTGCGCTGGGCGACGCTGGCGTTGGTGTGCTGCACGCACTTCGGTACGCCGGTGCTGCCGGAGGTGAGCAGGTTGATCACCGGGGTGTCGGGCGTCGTGGCGTACCAGTCGGTGTCCGGTTCGTACGCGGCGAGCGACTCCACGGTCAGGATGCGCACCGTCGACTCGCCCCACAGCTCGCGCACCGCGCTCAGTGCGGGCGCGGTGGCCGCGTCGGTGAGGACGACCGGGTTCCCGAGCAGGTTCCAGGCGCCGCGCAGCTTGCGGTTGGCCTCGTTGTGCGCTGCGTACGTCGTCGCCACCGCGACCGGCGTCGGCACGAACCCGCCGAGCACACAGGCCCAGAACGCTGTCATGTAGCCGCGGTGGTCGCCGAACTGGAACAGCGCCGCGTCCCCCGGCTCCAGCCCGGCCGCCCGCAGGCCGGCGAGCACCCGCTCGGCCTCGGCGAGCAGCTCCGGGTAGGTCTGCAGGTCGGGTGCGCTGTCCCGGCGCAGGAAGGTGGTGCCCTTCTCGGGGGTGAGCTCGGCGGCCTGGCGTAGCGCCTCCTGGAGGGTGGTGGCGGCGCCGTCGGGTATGTGCACGGGCCCGCCGTGGGTCTTCGAGGAGGGCTTGTCGCCGCCGTCCGCCTCGGTCTCGGCCTCGGCCTCGGATGCTTCGGGCGCCGATGCCCCGGGGGCGTCGGACACGGCGGTACGGGTCCCCTGGCGGACCACGGCTACGGCCTCCCGTACTCCCGGAACCGAGCGGGCGGCCGCGGCGAGCCCGTCGATCAGGGACGGGTCGATCGCTCCGGACGTGGTCATGAGGTCCTCCCTGCCATCTGGGGCGCCAGCAGTGTCTGGCTGATGTATCCGGTCAGTTCGGCCGCCTGGCCGAGGAAGTAGAAGTGGCCGCCCGGGTAGACGTGCGTCTCGAAGCGCGCTCCGGTCTGCTCGCGCCAGGCGTCGAGCGTGGCCAGCGGGGCGCGCGGGTCGGTGTCGCCGCTCAGCACGGTGATCGGGACGTCCAAGGGGGCGCCGGGCCCGATGTCGTGGTTCTCCCAGAGCTCGAAGTCCGCGCGCAGGGTCATCAACAGGGCGTCCATGACGTCCTCGTCCTCGGCGATCTCCGGCTCGATACCGCCGAGACGGACCACCTCGGCCGTCAGCTCCTCGTCGGAAAGGTGGTGCAACTGCTGTATGGCGCCGCGGAGTCCGGGCGCAGACTGGGCCGACAGGAACAGGTGGCTCGGCTGGGGGCCGCCCTTGTCCCTGAGGGCGCGGGCCAGTTCGAAGGCCAGGATCGCGCCGCCGGAGTGCCCGAAGAAGGAGAACGGTCCGTCCATGACGGGCCGCAGCGCCTGGGTCAGCACTCTGACCAGGGGCGCGACCTCGGTGACGGGATCCTCGGCGATGCGGTTCTGGCGGCCGGGCAGCTGGACGGCCGCCAGTTCTATCTCCGGTGGCAGCAGCGCGGCCCACTCGGCGTAGGCACCGGCTCCGGCACCGGCGTGCGGGAAGCAGATCAGCCGGTGGCGGTGGTCGCCGCGCCGGGCCCGCCAGATGTAGGGGGTCTCGGCCACCAGATCAACGGTGTCAACAGTGTCGACGGTCATGCAGGTCCTCCAGGGCAGTTCTCGGTAAGGGTGGTGACGTCGGGGTGGTGACGTCGCCGCAGTCGGATCGGCCGGATCGGCCGGATCAGCCGGCTCAACCAGCTCAGTCGGATCGGCCGGATCAGCCGGATCAGCCGGCTGTGCAGCCGCTTGCGGCAGAGGGTCAGAAGAGCGGGGAGGGGCTCCGTGCTCACGGGCACCGCATCTCGAGTTCGTGGGCCAGGCGGAGCCAGTGGTCCGCGCAACGGCGTGCGGCCTGGGCGAGGGTGTCGGAGCGGTGGGCCGGGACGCTCTGCGCGAGGCGGCGCCACTTGGCCTCGTCGCCGATCGCGTGAAGGCTCAGCATCTGCAGCAGCAGCCGCCCGGCCTCCGTGCGCAGCGACGGGTCCTTGCGGAGGTTCGGCAGCATCAGCGCGATCGCCGCGGCCGACGTACGTGTCGGGGTGCGGCCGGCGGGCCGCCGCACGGGCACCGCGGTCGGCTCCGGCTGCTGCGTCGCCGGCCGGGACCGGTTCGGCACCGGGTCCTGTCCGGCGCGTATTCGGTCGCGTACGTCCTTCGCGGTGGCGGTGGCGATGCCGGCGCGGGCGGCGATCTCGCGCAGGGAGGCGTCGGGGTGGGCGGCGATCACCTGGGTGGCGCGCAGGCGGCCCTCCGCGGCGTGCAGCGGGCGGACCCGCCCGTCGCGCCCCATCCGCGCGGTGTTCGACTGTCCGTTCTGGTCAGTTGAACGGCGCCGGATGGCCGCGACGGTACTGGCCGCGAGTCCCGTGGTGGCCGCGATCCGCCGGTCGGACCAGTAGGGGCGGGCCGTGAGGATCCGGGTCGCCGCCGCCGTACGGTCCGCCTGGGTCAGCGGGAGACCGTGGGTCACGTTCAGCTTGACGGCCAGGGCGAACGCGTCCTCCTGGGAGCCGTCGAAGAACTCGACCTCGATCTCCGTGTCACCGCGCAGCCGGGCCGCCCGCATCCGGTGCATGCCGTCGACGACCCGCATGCTCTCGCGGTGAACGAGGATCGGCGGAAGAGGGGCGTCCAGTTCGGCCAGGGCCCGGACGTGTGTGTCGTTCTCGCCGTCGACTCGCGGGGAGTCGGAGGCCAGCAGCGCGCTGAGTGCGACGGTGGCCCGTTCCCCGGTCGGTCCGGCCGGCCTGACCGACCCGGCCGATCCGGCCGATCCAGCCGATCCAGCCGATCCAGCTGGCCCGGTCGGCCCGGTCGGCCCGGTCGGCAGTTCCTCGGTCTCGGTGGCGAGCACCAGGTCGGCGGCCGGTTCGGCAGAAGCGTCGAGGACGTTCATGACGTGGTGGTTCCTCCCCCTGTGACTACCAGCACGGTCGTTGACGGCAGACGGCAGACGGCACGCGTGGCTCAGGTGGCGGTCCCCCATCAACCTTCGAAAAGAAACATACCAGTCGCCTGGTTTTTTTACGACCCTCTCGCTGAACTCACCTACTGAACGACCTTGACGCGCCGAGGTTCACGCCACCGCCCCGAGAGGGGGTGGATGCGCTTGGCGCCACCCGAAAGGGGCTACCACCTGCACGTATGCCGCGCGATGGCCACCCTGGACGACACCGCAACGACTGCGCCGAAGACCCTCGGGCGAACAACTTCCCACATAACATACGGCCATGCCGGTTTTTTGGCACCCATCGAGACGGGCGGTTGTTCGCTCCCACACCTCCCACGCGCCGACCTCACGCTGCGAGCAGGGACTACGCGCCGAACCCTCCGACTCCAGGGCTTGCCCACCCTAAAAACAAACCGCTATGCTGGTTTCTTAATACACGCCAATCCGGTCAGTTCGCCTTCAGTGAGGAGCCACCGGTGACAAAACAGGAACGTGCGGTCCGCACCCGCCGCTCACTCATCCGCTCCGCGGCCCAGGCATTCGAGCTGCACGGCTACGCCCAGGCGAAGCTGGCGGACATCAGTGCCCGCGCCGGCGTGAGCCCAGGGGCCCTGCACTTCCACTTCGAGAGCAAGGCGGCGGTGGCCCGGACGGTCGAGACGACGGCCGGGGTGAGTCTGCGTCGCGCCGCCTGGCTGGCCCAGCCGCCCGACACCAACGCGCTGCAACGGCTCACGAACGCCTCGCACGCCCTGGGCGAACTGCTGCGCACCGATGTCGTGGCCCGCGCGGGTTTCCGGCTGAACTGCGAAGCGGTGGTCGGCGGTGCGCTGAACCTGCGTCAGGAGTGGCGCGGTTGCGTGGAGCAGCTGCTCGCCGAGGCCGCCGCGGAGGGGCTGCTGAACACCCGGCGGGCCTCGCGGACCGACGTGGCCGCCACGATCGTCGCCGCGACCACCGGCCTGGAAGTGCTCGGCCGCCGCGACCCGGAGTGGCTCTCGCGCAGGACACTCACCGGTCTCTGGCGGGCGGTACTGCCGAGCCTGGCCACGCCGGAGGCCCTGGCCGGCCTCGATCCGGGCGGCACGGGTATCCGGTCGACGCGCCGAGAGGCCGAAGAGGGCGCCCTGAACGCCGAGTTGGAGAAGACCGGGGTCGCGCCTACGTGACCGGAGCCGCCCCCGAAAGCCGCGAGAACAAGGCAAGAACAAGGGAGGACCTGTCTCTTATACACA
>NZ_VJZC01000353.1 GCF_009377185.1 Streptomyces spongiae | reverse complement strand
GGTGGGAGGCGGGACCGGCTGAGGGATCTGTTCCCCGGCTACTGGGCCTCCACGGCGAACATGACCCGACGCCTCACCACGCATGCCCACCGGCGCCCCGGCCGCTCAGGGCCTGTCCGAGGGGGCGCCGGGTGGGCATGCACGCCGGGCGGGGCCGGTTATGGCGTCTCGGTGAGGTCGACGCCCAGTTGACGGAAGAAACCGAGGTTGTCGTACTGCACCCATTCCTCGGCCAGTCGGCCGTCGTCGTCGTAACGGAAGATGTTGATCAACTCGAGCCTCATCGACTGCCCGTTGGGTTCGATGGTGCCCACCGGGGATGCCTCGAAGGGGGCGGTGAATCGGCCCGACATGGAGGTTCGGCAACCTATGAAAGCTCCCTGGCTGACGATGGACCGCCGCTCGCAGGCGAATCCTTCGAACGCGGCGCGCATGGCGGCGAAGAAGGACCTGAGCTGTGGATAGGTCATATCACCGTCCGGACCGTGAAAGGCGAAATCGGCGGCGAAATACGCGTCCAGCTTCTCGTCATCCGCCACAGCGATAGCCTCGCGGCCGATACGGACAAGAGCCCGCGCCCGCTCGTCGTAACGGGTGTCATCAGGGGAAATGAACTCACTCATGAAAAGCCTCACTGAGCGCGGGGGCGGATTCGTTCGCTATCGACCCTAGTCTTCCGGAAGCAGACATTCCCGCTGTGCGGCATGCGACAATTGACCATCTGCCATAACCCATGCGCATAGGTACACGGTTAGAGTGGCACGATGCCCGAACTCGACATCGATGCGCTCCGGATCGTGCGTGCCGTGGCGACTCACGGCTCACTGAGCGGCGCGGCACGCGCACTCGGTTACTCCCAGCCCGCCATCTCCCGGAAGGTTGCCGCCGCCGAGAAGGCGGCCGGGCAGCCGCTCTTCTCCCGGAAGCCGCGCGGAGTCCGGCCGACGCGCGCTGGTGAGGTCGTCGCGCAGTTCGCCACGGAGACCCTCTCCGGACTCGACCGGCTGGACGAACGGCTCAACGAACTGACCACGGGCCGCGAAGTCCGCGTACGAGTGGGGGCCTTCCCCGCCGCGAACGCCGCGTTGCTCCCCTTCGCCCTGGCCAGGGCGCTGAAGCAGCAGAACCGGCTGACGTTCGCGATCACGGAGGCGTCCTCGCGGAGCCTCGTACACCAGGTCGTCAGCGGGCGGCTGGACGTTGCCGTCGTGGCGTCCGGCCCCGGGCTGCCCCATCCGGCCTTCGAGGGGTTGCGGGTCACCCCACTGCCCGGCGGTGAACTGACGGTCGGCGCGCCTCGTGATCACCGGCTGGCCGCCATGGAGGGCCCCGTGCCCGTGCACGAACTCGCGCACGAGTCAT
Organism: Streptomyces spongiae; assembly: GCF_009377185.1. Lineage (GTDB taxonomy): Bacteria > Actinomycetota > Actinomycetes > Streptomycetales > Streptomycetaceae > Streptomyces > Streptomyces spongiae. The sequence continues at coordinate 9,083 of NZ_VJZC01000353.1, read as the reverse complement.
GGATCGTGGGAAAGGGAGCCTCGGACGAACCGCAGTTCGGCGCGTGGCCCACACTGACCGACCCGCTGATCGGTTTCCGTACCCGTACCTGGCACAGCCGCTTCGGTCTCGTCGCCGCAGGACTGGGCATTTGCCTGATCCCGGAAATCCTGGCGCCCATCGTGCCTGAAATCATCACCCTGGTACGAGTGGACGATCCCAACTGGCTCGGCCGGCGCATTCTCGCGATCACCCGGCCCGACAGCGCCGACACGCACGAGATCATCGTCGAGTCGCTGCGCGATTCCGGCGCCGAGCAATTGGGTGCATAGGGTCAGGTCAAGTCGAGAATCCGCCGTACAGCGCCCGTGACTGCGCGTCTGATCGCCCCGAACACTCCTGTCGCCACGGCCACATCGGCCCCCGCCACAGCCACGTCCGCCCGGGCCGACCCGGCGTGGCACCCGGGACAGGAACGGGGCCAACGGCGCTTTCGTACGCCGCACTTCTTGCATATCGCCATGCTTCGGATCTCCTCGGATTTCGCCGTTCTGATCGGCCGTCAGCCAGCGCCAACCGGCCCGCCGGGACCGGTTGGCGCCTCGGCGGGGCTCAGTAGGAGCCGTTGGCCTGCCAGAAGGACCAGGCGTCGCAGGGGCTGCCGTAGCGGTCGTTCATGTAGTTCAGGCCCCACTTGATCTGTGTGGCGGGGTTGGTCCGCCAGTCGGCTCCGGCGGACGACATCTTGGATCCGGGATAGGCCTGCACGAGACCGTAGGCCCCGGAAGAGGGGTTGACCGCCTTGTAGTTCCAGCCGGACTCGTGGTCCACGATGTTGCTGAAGCACTGGAACTGGTTGCCGGGCACCATCCCCCGCGCGATGGCCTGTACCTCGGCCGTGGTGTACGAGGACTGCGGCGCGAAGCTGGAGGCGTCCGCCGTCGAGCTCGACGAACTCGACGAGCTCGATGAGCGACTGGCCTTCTGCTCCGCCTCCTCGCGGTCCTTGGCTTCCTGCTCGGCCTTCTCCTGCTGAGCCTTCTCTTGGGCCGCCTTCTGCTTGGCTGTCGCGTCCTGAGCAGCCTGCTTTCGGGCCTCCTCCGCCGCGGTGAACACCGCGCTGCTGTCCGCGGCGATGGCCTGCGCGTCGGCCTGCTGCGTCAGGGAGGCCGTCTGCACCTGGGCCTGCTGCCCTACGGGTAAGTCCGCAAGGAGGGTCGAGCCGCTTGCCTTCGTTTCGGCGTCGTCCGTCGACTGGCCGGTGCTGCTCTGGGCAACCCCCGCAACGGCGCCGACAGTGGTGACGGCGGTGGCAGAAGCCACCGCGAGTCCCCGAACTAAGTTCCCACTCACACCTTTTCCTTCCAGCCTCGCCCGATCAAGAGTTTGAGCGTCGCAAGACTAGACGTTCGAGCGGTCGCACTCGCTGCATCAGCTCAGTGGCATTTTTGGGCCTGCGAGAAGTCCAGGGTGATCCCGCGCTGCGGGGCACCGTGTGTCAGTCGCCCCGCACCCGCCGGCGATACGAGAGGACCGCGGTCAGGGTGAAGACCAGGAACGCCCCCAGCAGCATGACCCAGAGCGGGCTCAGCATCGCCTCCAGCCAGTCGGGCCATGCCATGAAGAGCGGCAGCCCGGCCAGCACCATCAGCGGGAGGAACGCGCAGCCCACGGCGGTGAGCCCTGTCGAGATGGCCTTCTGGCGGGCCTCGTGCCGGTGGATGGCGACGGCGGCCTCGGGGTTCGGCGTCCAGTCCTCACCGCGCAGCTCCTGCCATGCCTCCAGCAACACTCCGAGTTCGCGCTCCACGTCCACGTGCACGTCGTCGAGGAAGGGCAGCAGCACCTTGCTGCCGTCCCGGCCGTAGGCGTGCACGAGCACACCGGCCGCACCGCTCTGTACAGCCCCCTCATAGCTGAACTCGACCTTGATGTCCTGGATGTCCTCCCAGGCCAGTCTTCGCCGTCTGAAAACGCCACGCGCATGGATCGCCTTGATGTCCGCCACGGTGGAACAGCGCAGGGTGGCGTAGAAGAGCCACCCCATGAGTGCCACCCACGCGATCAAGAAGGCGTACGTGAGGAAAGCGCCCAGGCCGTCGGCGCTCATTACGGCCCCCACCACGCTCACCGTGCCCGCTGCGATCACGAACAGGAACAGCAGCATCCTGTTCCGCTTCATCCGGTACTCGCGCGGCAGTGCGTCGTGCCCCACGGCCCACCCCCTGGCTCAGCCCCCTCCGGCCATCGCCGGAGCACCATGGTGTTCCTCCAACTCTCCTTTGTCGAGCGGGGTTTGGAGCTTTGCGTGAGTGGCCTTCGCGGTGATGTCATGGGGCGGCGCCACAGCGGGTGTCGGCGGTGATCGCCGGGGACTTAGTCTGTACGCCGGTTGGCATTCGCGAAGCGGGGACGGGGAGCAGCCAGTGGTACTCGGTGCGACAGATCCTGAGTCGATCGGCGGTTATCGGCTGGAGGGTCGCCTGGGATCCGGTGGCATGGGCGTCGTCTACGACGCACGGTCGGACTCCGGTCGCCGGGTGGCGATGAAGCTCGTCCACCAGCAGTACGCCGACGACGACGAGTTCCGGGGCCGGTTCCGTCAGGAGGTCGAAGCCGCCCGCCGTGTCAGCGGCGCCTTCACCGCGGCGGTCGTGGACGCCGACCCGGACGCGGTACGCCCCTGGATGGCGACCTCGTACGTCCCGGGTCCGACCCTCGATCAACGGGTCGCCGAGCAGGGCCCGTTGTCCGGGCAGGAGTTGCGGCAGCTGGCCATAGGTCTGGCCGAAGCCCTGCGCGACATCCACCGGGCGGGGGTGATCCACCGTGATCTCAAGCCGTCGAACGTCATCCTGTCCGGAGAGGGCCCGCGCGTCATCGACTTCGGCATATCCCGGGCCGCCGACCGGCAGACTCTCACGACCACGGGCCGCGTGATGGGCACGCCGCCGTTCATGTCGCCGGAGGCGCTCGTCACGCCGCGCGAAGTCGGGTCCGAGACGGATGTCTTCGCCCTGGCCGCGGTCCTGGCGTACGCGTCGTCCGGATCGAGTCCCTTCCAGACGGACGACAGCCCCTACATGACCGCGTACAACGTGGTGCATGAGCCGCCGAGCCTGAACGGCCTGTCCTCGGCCCTGCGGGAGATCGCCGAGGAGTGCCTGGCGAAGGATCCGGCCGAGCGACCGTCCGTGACGGACCTGCTGGAACGTTTCCGGTCGCTGCCCGCGGACGGCTACGCCCCCTCCGAAAGCCCCAAAGGCTCCGAAAGATCCAAAGACTCCGAAGGCTCCGAAGGCTCCGAAGGCTCCGAACCGGCATCAAGTGCCGAGGCCGATGCCGAGACCCTTGCTACTGCCAGTGCCAGTGCCAGTGCCGGTGTCGGCGGCAGGCTTCGTCGACCGCGCGGGCGGTGGATCGCCACGAGCGCGCTCGCCGCTGTGGCGGCCGTGGGGGCCGGTGCGCTTCTCGCCTTCGGGCCGTTGGATCAGCAGGAGCAGACGGCCCAGGAGAAGCAGGCGCAGACCAAGGAGGCCGCCTCGTCGCTTCCCGCGGGCTGGAGTGCCTGGCAGCGCACGCTCCCGTCCTCGAAGAACGGGTTCTGGAGCATCGCCGGCGGCCGAGCCATCCTCGATGGTCACACCTGCCTGACGTACTCCTCGGAGCTCTACTGCGGTGGAAACGGGATAGCGCTGAGCCGGCTCGATCCCGCGACGGGCCGCGCCCTGTGGAAGCATCCGGAGAGCGACACCACCGAGTCCTTGATCGGCGTCTCCCGGCACCGGATGGTCGTCGCCACGGTCCCGGGCCGGAGTGAGAGCACATACCGGCTGGAGGGGTACGGCGTCAGCGACGGCAAGCGGCGCTGGTCGGCGGACATCGGTGACGCGGCCCAAGGGGACATCTTCCGCAGTGGGCGGTCCGATCTCGTCCTCACACAGAGCTGGGACGCGCAGACGTACGTGGCGGTGGACGCGGAGACCGGCAAGACCCGGTGGTCGCGCCGGGCGAGTCAGACCCTGTCCTGCTACGAGGTGGAGGTGGTGAACCACCGCCCCTACGCCCTGTGCCACTCCGATTCGGACACCGCGGACTCCGCCTATCGAACGGCCGTCTACGCACTCGACCCGGCCACCGGTCGGCCTGAAGCGGTGGTCGATTCCCGGCAGGACCTGACCCTGGTGGGCTCCCAGGACGGCAAGCTCGTCCTGGTGGATTCGGGATTCGACGACACCACCAGCGGCTCAGCCGTGCTGCTGGTCGACCCGCGCAAGAAGTCGACTCGCCGGGTGCCCCTCTCCCTGAAGGCGGATCAGGAGGTCAGGGGCCTCATCGGCGGAACGCTGTACTTCGTCCGCCCCAACGGCGAGGTGTCCGCCGTGCGGAGCACGACGGGCAAGGAACTGTGGAAGGAGTCCACCCGGTACTCGGACGTGTCCGGGCCTGTCGTCGCGCCGGGGACGGAAGGGCCGCTGTACTTCGGCACACCCGGTGGGGGGTTCCTCTCCCTCGACGCCGAGAAGGGCTCCGTACGCTGGACGACCAAGGCACGCACCGACTCCGGCGGTCCGTCTCCGGATCTGGCACTCATCGGGGACGCCCTGTACGGGCGATACGGCTACGACCAGCTCACGACCGTGGACGTCAACCGGCCGAGCAAGTCCTCATGAGGGCCTCGGCCGCGGTTGCGGCGGACCGTTGATCGTCCGCCGCAACCGGGCCGGTTCTGGTGTCAGTTGTTGACCAGGTCGATCACCGCCTCCGCCCGGTCCCCGTGCTCCGCCGAGTAGACCTCCAGGCCCCCGGCCCGGTGACTGTGTGTGCCGACGATCTGGATGTCGCCGTCGTCGACGCCGTCGAGGAACGGGCCGCCGCTGGAGCCGTGGCCCATGTCGCAGTCGATGCCGAGCCGGTCGTCCAAGGGGTTCCAGTTGCTGGCGTCGCTGGTGTCGCCCTGGCAGGACATCATGCGCCTACCGTCGGCGAAGTCGCTGGTAGGGCGGCGATAGCCGTCGACGGGGTACCCGAGGACGGACACGTCGCTGTGATCGGTGTCGCCGAAGTCGTAGCCGTACGCTCCGACCGAAGCCTGGAGGGTGCCGTAGGTCGGGTGCTTCTTCATCACGAGAGCCCCCATGTCGTCGGTACGGAGGTCCGCCTCCTCGGACCACGCCTGGGGCACGATCACCCGGTCTGCGTACCATTCGCCCCAAGGGGCGTCGCGTTTCGCATAGGCCGGGACGAACTTGAAGTCCGTGTAGAAGCCGCTGTCCTTACCTCCGTGCAAACAGTGGGCCGCCGTCCAGACCGCGTTCTTGGTGTCCGACACGATGACGGAGGCGCTGCAGACTTTGCCCCCCTGGGGCGTTTTGAAGAACAGCTTCCCGGTGGCCGTGTTCGGCCACGAGCTCGGGTACTTGACGAAGTCGGAACGCGGCTGGGCCAGTGTCGACACGCCCTCCTCGGGGCTGTCGGCGCGCACGCTCCTGGGCGGAACGGCATGGGCCGAGAGTCGTGCCCTCTTGTCCTTGCCACTGTCGCCGCTGTCACCGCCGTTACCTGCATCGCCGTCGGGGCTTTTCGGCTTCTGTGAACGGCCGACGTCGGGTGATGCGACGGGTGGGTCCATCGGGTTGGCCAGCGCCTCGCGCATGCGCTCCGGTGTCCAGTACTCACGCGTCTGTGCCGCGGTGCTGCTCGTCTTCTCCGACAGAGCGCGGGACTCCGCCTGGCCCTGCTGTGATGTCGCGTCCCGCGTTCCCGGGGTGGTGTTCTCGGTCCCGGCAGCCGTCGCCGGGGCCGAGAACAGGCCCGACAGTGACAGGGGCACGACAAGCAGAGAGAGACTTCTGCGCACAGTGATTCCTTCCCCTCGAGGCACCCGATGGTCGATCGGGCGTCAGGGAAATGCTCGCGGGAAGGGAGCACGAGCCGTGGCCTTTTCACCGATGCTTACGAAATACTTCTCATCGGTCACAAGCGACCGATCCGACTGCTTCCGTCGCGTGCGCCCCCAGCGCACCGAAGCACCCACTTTGACCGACAGCCGACGCTACGGAGGTCGCGCCGGCTCAGCCGACCCGGACTTCGGTGTTCTGGCCGGCGTGCAGCAGCCAGGTTCCGTCGTCCTGCCTGGTCATGACGTAGAGCGGGGCGCCTTCCCCGTCGCCCTCTGCCGCATCGCCCTCTGGCGCGTGGTAGACCTGCCGGACCTTGACGGCCGCCACGTCGGGTCTCAGGAACTCGATGTGGACTGCCTCGTACGTGACTTCGCCACTCCACGTCGCGCCGGGCAGTACGGCGCGGGTGAACTCGGCGATCGCGTCGAAGCCGATGAGGACCTTGCCGTGGGCGGTGGTCCAGAGGGCGTCGGGGTGGAAGAGGGCGAGGAATCCCTCGACGTCCTTGGCTCGTTGGGTGCGCTCGACGGTGGCCACGACCTCTTCGATGGCCTTGATGTCCGCGGTCTTGATGTCTGCGGCCTTGGTGTCTGCGGCCTTGGTGTCCGCTGTTTCGGTGTTCATGCGGATCACTCTCGGACCTCAAGCAAACTTGAGGTCAAGAGCCTTCACGGTACGACTTCGGAGGCACGAGCCTCACAGCAACTACCGTGCCCTGTATGGACATCAGTGTGGTTGCCGCAGCACGTGAGGATGACAGCCCGGTCGATGAGCCGTTGAGGGTCGCCGTGGTCGCCGACCGGCTCGGGTACGGAGAGGTGTGGGTCGGTGAGGGGGCGACGTGGGACTCGTTCGTGCTCGCCACGGCGATCGGGGGTGCCACCGAGCGCGTGGCGCTCACGGCCGGGCCCGTTCCCGTGTCCGTGCGTGATCCGTTGACGATCGTGAGGGGAGCGGCTTCGGTGGCCGCTGTGACCGGCCGGCCGGTCGGGGTGGCTCTGGGGACCTCCAGCAAGAGGGTCGTCGAGGGCGTGCACGGCCGGCCTCGTACCCGGCCCGCGGCCGCGCTCGCGGAGAGTGCCGAGGCGGTGCGCCGGCTCATGCACGGCGAGCCGGGTGAGGCGATCGTGCCGGGGAGTGTCTTCCGGCGTCGGCAGCGGCCGCCGGGAGGGGCGGTGACCGTGGCGGCGTTCGGTGACCGGGCGATCGCCACGGCCGCCGAGCATTCCGACCGCATGCTGCTCGATGTCGTCTCGCCCGAGCAAGTACGGGAGCTGCGCGGCAAGTTGACCGCGGCTGCCGAGCGGGCGGGGCGGACGCCGCCGCGGCTGGCCGCCTGGCTGCCCGCGGCCGTGGACCCGGAGCCGGAGTCCCTCACCCAGGTCCTGCGGAGCATCGTCGGCTATCTGACCGTACCGGGGTACAGCGACGTGTTCGCCGACGCCGGTTACGGCGAGGCCGTGGAGCTGGCGGCCTCCGGGGCCGACCCGGACACCCTGCTCGCCGCGCTCCCGCCCGAGGCCGCGACCACGGTCGGCCTGGTGGGTGACGTCGCCACGGTGCGCGCCCGCGTGGACGCCTACGCTGCGGCCGGGCTGGACGAGATCGCCCTGGTCCCGGCCACCGCCGGCGACCGCGGCGGGGAACGGACGCTCAGCGCGTTGCTGGATGTACGGGGTCAACGGGGGTAACGGGGTTGATCTGCGGGCCGGTGGGGGCTGGTCGCGCAGTTCCCCGCGCCCCTTTCGGGGCGCGCCAAGGCCGCTCAGGAGGCAGTAGCGGGTGCCGACGGGCGTGCCTCGGGGGCGTCCGGGCGTACCGAGAAGGCCATGTCGCCCGCCACCCCCACGACCGCGTCCTTCGCCAGCGTCACGCTGGGGAGCCTGGCCTCCGCCGAGGACCCCGGGTCGTTCAGCTTGTCCGTGTTCCACTGTTCGGTGCCGGACTCGCGGTCCAGGGCGAGGAGGCGGCCGTAGCGGTTGACGAAGTAGAGGTCGTCGTACTTCTTCGACAGGACCGGCGCCGAGAGGTTCTCGATCTGGGTGCTCTGCTTCCACAGCTGGGTGCCCTTGGACGCGCTCACGGCGATGACGGTCCCGTCGGGGCGGACGAAGTACACGGCGCCGCCGACGACGGTGGGCGTGCCTCGCGGGGTGCCTTTCAGGGGGAGGCGGGTGACGGTGCCGGTGGTCGGGTTCACCCGCAGCAGGTTCTTGTACGGCTCGTCGCGCCCGTCGTCCGACTCGGTATCCGTGCTCTGCCGTTCCGCGAACAGCGGCTGTCCGCCGACGGCGCCGAGCGGCTCCGCCGTCAGGGGCAGCCCGCCGAGTTCGCGCGCCGTGCCCTTGGCCGGGTCCAGGCGCAGGAGGGCGGCGTCGCCCTTGAAGGGGTCGTCGGCGTTGACGCAGATGCCGTAGGGGGCGCCGCCCAGGACCGCCGGGGCGCAGGCGGTACCGGCCGACGACTTCGCCGGGGTCCGCCACAGGTCCTTGCCGGTCTTGGCGTCGACGGCGACGAACTCGGTCCCTTCGTTCGACATCGCGAGGAGGCCGCCGTTGAACAGGGCGGCGGGATAGCCCGCGTCGACTGTGGTGGTCCAGGACCGTTTCCCGGTGTCGGTGTCGACGGCGACCAGTTGCTGGGTCGAGTAGACGGAGTCCTCGTTCGGCTGCACGTGCACGTACACGAGCCCGTCCCGTACGCCGAGGGGCCGCTCGGCGGCCTGCGAGGTGCTGCCGAACCGCCACTCGACATCGCCCGTGGCGGCTGCGACGCGGGCGACCGTGAAGCCGGTTCCCGCGCAGTACAGGGCGGAGGCGGAGCCGCCGGTGACGCAGCCGGATTCCACGGTGTCCACGTTGGTGACCGGGGAGTCCTTCACGGGCTGGGTGAGGTTCGCCTGCCAGGGCTGCCAGCCGGTGGGGAGCGCCGGGGTGGGAGTGGCGGAGGTGTCGGAGGTGTCGGAGGTGGACGTGTCCTTGTCGTTCAGCCCGTTCGACAGCTGGTAGGCGACGTACATCCCCGTCGCGGTGACGGCCAGGGTCGCGGCGGCGGCGATGAGGGCGGTGCGTGTACGGCGGCGGGGGCGCCGGCCGCCGGAGCGGGTCGCGGCGGTCGTGGCGGGCACGGCGGTCGTGTCACCGGGTCTGCGGGAGATCGGCGTACTCCGGCCCGTCGGGGGCGGAGTGGGCACCACGGCTG
>NZ_VJZC01000352.1 GCF_009377185.1 Streptomyces spongiae | reverse complement strand
GCGCAGCCCCCAGGGAAGGGACGGGAATGGGTAGGGGCGGCGGGGGCGAAGACCCCCCGCGCAACCACCGGAGGGTTACGCGCGCCCGGGGAAGAAGATCTTCACCTCGCGCTCGGCGGACTCCTCGGAGTCGGACGCGTGGATGAGGTTCTCGCGGACGATGACGCCGAAGTCACCCCGGATGGACCCGGGCGCGGCGGCGATCGGGTCCGTGGGACCGGCGAGGGCCCGCAGACCCTCGATGACCCGCTCCCCCTCCACGATCAGCGCGACAACCGGCCCGGACGCCATGAACTCGACCAGCGGCTCGTAGAACGGCTTGCCCTTGTGCTCCCCGTAGTGCTGCTCCAGCGTCTCCTGGTCCAGCGTGCGCAGCTCCAGCGCCGTGATCCGCCACCCGGCCTTGCGCTCGATACGGCTGATGATCTCGCCGGTCAGCCCACGACGAACGGCGTCGGGCTTGAGGAGGACGAGGGTGCGCTGGCTCACGACAGTGACTCCTTCAGTTTTCACAAGTGTGCGGAGCTCAGAAGGCTACAGGGCGCGCCCAACGGAGCGTCACACAGCGTCAGGACGTCACGAGGCCCCGGCACCCGTGGACGCCTCCCCCGGCACCCCCTCGGCCGCCTGCGCCGCGAACCGCGCCTTGGCCTCGTCCACCTTCCGCCCGAAGTGGACGGACGCCCACCACAGCGCCCCGAAGACGGCCCCGAGGAAGAACATGACCGGGACCACGAACCCGGAGGCGATCAGCGCGATCTGGAGCGCCCAGCCCAGCTGTACCCCGCCGGGACGGGTGATCAGCCCGCACAGCAGGACGCACAGCGCCATCGCGACCCCGCAGACCGTCCACACCGTGCTCATGGACAGGTCCGGATCCTTCATCGCGACCAGCCCGGCGAACCCGATGACGAAGAACTCACCGATCAGCGTCGAGGAACACAACGTACGCACGGGACTCAGCCCCTCCCCAGCAGCAGTCGGGCCTCGCCCACGGTGATCACGGACCCGGTGACGAGGACGCCACCGCCCGCGTACTCGCCCTCCTCCTCGGAGAGCGTGATCGCCGCCTCAAGGGCGTCGTCGAGCCTCGGCTCCACCTGCACACGGTCCTCCCCGAACACCTCCACCGCGATTCCGGCCAGCTCGTCCGCGTCCATCGCGCGGGGGGTGGAGTTCTGAGTGATCACGACCTCGGCGAAGATCGGCTCGAATGCCTCCAGCAGCCCCCGCGCGTTCTTGTCGCCGCTCGCGCCCACGACCCCGATCAGCCGGCTGAAGTCGAACGCCTCGCTCACCGCCTCCGCCGTGGCCCGCGCGCCCGCCGGATTGTGGGCGGCGTCCAGGACGACCGTCGGCGAGCGCCGTACGACCTCCAGGCGCCCCGGAGAGGCCACGGACGCGAACGCCTTGCGGACCGTGTCGATGTCGAGCGGCTCCGGCCGCTGGGAGCCCACGCCGAAGAACGCCTCGACGGCGGCGAGCGCCACCGCCGCGTTGTGCGCCTGGTAGGCGCCGTGCAGCGGCAGGAACACCTCCTCGTACTCCCCGCCGAGCCCGCGCAGCGTCAGCAGCTGTCCGCCGACCGCCACCTGCCGGGCGACGACCCCGAACTCCAGGCCCTCCCGGGCCACGGTCGCGTCCACCTCGACGGCCTTCTTCAGCAGCACCTGCGCCGCGTCCACGGGCTGCTGCGCCATGATCACGGTCGCGTCCTGCTTGATGACGCCCGCCTTCTCGCCGGCGATCTCACCGGGCGTTTCGCCGAGCCGGTCGGTGTGGTCGAGGTCTATGGGCGTCACGACGGCCACGTCGGCGTCGATGACGTTGGTGGCGTCCCAGGTGCCGCCCATGCCCACCTCGACGACGGCCACGTCCACGGGCGCGTCCGCGAAGGCCGCGTAGGCCATGCCCGTGAGCACCTCGAAGAAGGACAGCCGGAACTCCTGCGAGCCGTCGACCATCTCGATGTACGGCTTGATGTCCTGGTACGTCTCGACGAACCGCTCGGCCGTCATCGGGGCCCCGTCCAGGCTGATCCGCTCGGTGATCGACTGGACGTGCGGCGAGGTGTAGCGGCCGGTGCGCAGCTCGAAGGCGCCGAGCAGCGCCTCGATCATGCGGGCGGTGGATGTCTTGCCGTTGGTGCCGGTGATGTGGATCGAGGGGTACGACCGCTGGGGCTCGCCCAGCACGTCCATCAGCGCGGCGATCCGCGCGACCGACGGCTCCAGCTTGGTCTCGCCCCAGCGCGTGGCCAGTTCCGCCTCGACCTCGCGGAGGGCCTTGTCGACCTCGGGATCGGCCGGCCGCGCGGGCACGTCGGCCTGCGGCGGCCCGCCCTGGGCGCGCAGGGTACGGCTGCCGGCCTCGATCACCGCGAGATCGGGATCGCGGTCCGTCTCGGCCGCGACGATCTCCTCGAAGGAGTCGACGGGGTCGGGCTGCTCACTGCTGTCGTGCGGGGGGAGCTCACTCACGGGGCCAGTCTACGGACGCGGACTGACAGAGGCTTGAGGCGGCTGTGTCGCTGAGGTGAAGGCCCCCGGAACCTGGTGGCTCCGGGGGCCTTCGACGGCGTACTGGCGTGCGAACGGCTACGCCTGCGGCAGTCGCTCCAGCTGCGCCTGGATCCGCGCGATGTCCTCGTCCGCCTTCGCGAGCCGCGTGCGGATCTTCTCCACGACCTGGTCCGGGGCCTTCGCGAGGAACGCCTCGTTGCCGAGCTTGGCCGTGGCCTGGCTCTTCTCCTTCTCGGCGGCCGCGAGGTCCTTGGCGAGCCGCTTGCGCTCGGCGGCCACGTCGATCACGCCGGAGAGGTCCAGCGCGACCTCGGCGCCCGCCACCGGCAGGGTGGCCGTCGCCGCGAAGCCCTCGCCCTCCGGCTGGAGCCGGAGCAGCTGGCGGATGGCGGCCTCGTGAGGGGCCAGCGCCGTGCCGTCGAGGGTGAGGCGGGCCGGGACGCGCTGGCCGGGCTGCAGGCCCTGGTCGGCGCGGAACCGGCGGACCTCGGTGATCACGGACTGGAGGGTCTCGATCTCCCGCTCGGCGGCCTGGTCACGGAAGCCACTGTCCTTGGGCCAGTCGGCGATGACGAGGGACTCGCCGCCGGTGAGCGTGGTCCACAGGGTGTCCGTGACGAACGGGACCACCGGGTGCAGCAGCCGCAGCGTGACGTCCAGGACCTCGCCGAGGACCCGCTTGCTGACCTCGGCCGCCTCGCCGCCCGCCTGGAACGTCGTCTTGGACAGCTCGACGTACCAGTCGAAGACCTCGTCCCAGGCGAAGTGGAACAGGGCGTCGCTGAGCTTGGCGAACTGGAAGTCCTCGTAGTACGCGTCGACCTGCTCGACCGTCTCGTTCAGCCGGGAGAGGATCCAGCGGTCGGTGGCGGAGAGCTTGTCTGCGGCCGGCAGCTCGCCCTCCACCGTCGCGCCGTTCATCAGCGCGAAGCGCGTGGCGTTCCAGATCTTGTTGGCGAAGTTGCGGGACGCCTGGACCCAGTCCTCGCCGATCGGGACGTCGGTGCCGGGGTTGGCGCCGCGCGCGAGCGTGAAGCGCAGGGCGTCGGAGCCGTACGTGTCCATCCAGTCGAGCGGGTCGACGACGTTGCCGAACGACTTCGACATCTTCTTGCCGCGCTCGTCACGGACCAGACCGGTCAGGGCGATGGTGCGGAACGGAACCTCGCCGTCCATCGCGTACAGGCCGAACATCATCATCCGGGCGACCCAGAAGAAGATGATGTCGTGGCCGGTGAGCAGGACGTCGGTCGAGTAGAACTTCGCGAGGTCCGGGGTCTTCTCCGGCCAGCCGAGCGTGGAGAACGGCCACAGGCCGGAGGAGAACCAGGTGTCGAGGACGTCGGTGTCCTGCTTCCAGCCCTCGGCCTCGGTACCGGGCGGCTCCTCGTCGGGGCCGACGCAGACGACCTCGCCGTCCGGGCCGTACCAGACGGGGATCCTGTGCCCCCACCACAGCTGGCGCGAGATGCACCAGTCGTGCATGTTGTCGACCCAGTCGAAGTAGCGCTTCGACATGTCCTCGGGGTGGATCTTGACCCGTCCGTCGCGGACGGCGTCGCCGGCGGCCTTCGCCAGCGGGCCGACCTTGACCCACCACTGCATGGACAGGCGCGGCTCGATGGTGGTCTTGCAGCGCGAGCAGTGGCCGACGGAGTGGACGTACGGACGCTTCTCGGCGACGATCCGGCCCTGCGAGCGCAGCGCGGCGACGATGGAGGCACGGGCCTCGAAGCGGTCCAGGCCCTGGAAGGGGCCGTGGGCGGTGATGACCGCCCGCTCGTCCATGATCGTGATGGACTCCAGGCCCTGGCGCTGGCCGATCGCGAAGTCGTTCGGGTCGTGGGCCGGGGTGACCTTGACGGCGCCCGTGCCGAACTCGGGGTCGACGTGCGTGTCCGCGACGACGGGGATGGAGCGGTCGGTGAGCGGCAGCTTGATCCGCTTGCCGATCAGGTGCCGGTAGCGCTCGTCGTCGGGGTGAACGGCGACGGCCGTGTCACCGAGCATGGTCTCGGCGCGGGTGGTGGCGACGACGAGCGTCTCGTCGCCCTCGCCGTACTTGATGGAGACGAGCTCGCCGTCGTCCTCCTGGTACTCCACCTCGATGTCCGAGATGGCCGTCAGACAGCGCGGGCACCAGTTGATGATGCGCTCGGCGCGGTAGATCAGCTCGTCCTCGTACAGCCGCTTGAAGATGGTGAGGACGGCCTTGGACAGGCCCTCGTCCATGGTGAACCGCTCGCGGTCCCAGTCGACACCGTCGCCGAGGCGCCGCATCTGGCCGAGGATCTTGCCGCCGTACTCCTCCTTCCACTGCCAGACGCGCTCGACGAACTCCTCGCGCCCCAAGTCCTGGCGGGACTTGCCCTCTTCGGCGAGCTGCTGCTCGACCTTGTTCTGGGTGGCGATGCCGGCGTGGTCCATGCCGGGCAGCCACAGCGACTCGTAGCCCTGCATGCGCTTGCGGCGCGTGAGGGCGTCCATGAGCGTGTGCTGGAAGGCGTGGCCCAGGTGCAGGCTGCCGGTGACGTTCGGCGGCGGGATGACGATGGTGTACGCGGGCTTGTCGCTCTTGGCGTCCGCGGTGAAGTAACCCCGTTCTACCCAGCGCTCGTACAGCTTCCCCTCTACCTCGGCCGGCGCGTACTGGGTCGGCAGTTCGGTGCTGGGCGCTGTGGGCTGCTGCTGAGCGTTCTCGGTCACGGGCTCAGTTTAGGGGTGTCACGACCGTGTCCCGAAACTCGATTCTTTGGTAACGGTGCGCACCCCGATGCATCCCGCGCGCATGGCCTGCGCCAGGATGTCAGGAACGCATAAGCACCTCCGGTCATCTCTGTCTCGGCTTGAGATCTGGAGGGGAACCCAGAGTTGGCTTTCTCCCCCTCGTGGGACGAGGGAGGGCCCCACGACTCGCGCCGCGGGTTTCCTGCTTCATCGCCGACCGCCCGCCCGGAGTGCTCCGTTGAGGTCTTACACCGGCTCCACAGGCCGACACCGCCAGCCCGGCGGCCTTGAGGTTCTGCGCCGCGTTCACGTCCCGGTCGTGGGTCGTGCCGCAGCCGCACGTCCAGGTACGGACGTTCAGCGGCATCTTCTCAGCGAGCATGCCACAGACAGAGCACAGCTTGGAGGAGGGGAACCACCGGTCCACCGCGATCACGTCACGGCCGTACCAGACAGCCTTGTACTCCAACATGCTGCGGAACTCGCTCCATGCCGCGTCGCTGATGGCGCGGGCGAGCTTCCCGTTCTTCATGAGGTTCCGAACGGTCAGGTCCTCGATCACGATCGTTTGGTTTTCACGAACGAGCCGAGTCGTCAGCTTGTGCAGGTGGTCACGTCGCCGGTCGGCGATCCGCGCGTGGATCTTAGCGACCTTGACGCGGGCCTTGGCCCGGTTGGCGCCGTTCCCGTCAGCCTTGCGGGACAGCTCCCGTTGAGCCTTCGCGAGGCGGGCACGGTCTTTCCTTTCGTGCCGGGGATTGATGATCTTCTCGCCCGTGGAGAGGGTCAGCAGGTGATCAAGCCCGGCATCGACCCCGATGACCTCATCAGCCGGCGGGAGCGGCCTCACCCCTGGGTCCTCGCAGAGCAGAGCCACGAACCAGCGCCCGGCCGCGTCCTGCGAGACGGTTACCGTCGAGGGCTGGACATCGTTGGGAAGGGGCCGCGACCAGACGATGTCCAGCGGCTCGCTCATCTTCGCCAGAGTCAGCTTGCCGTCTCGGTAGCGGAAAGCGGAGGTGGTGTACTCGGCCGACGCCCGGGACTTTTTCTTGCTCTTGAAGCGGGGGTACCTCGTTCGCCTGTCCCAGAACGCAACGAACGCACTTTGCAAGTGTCTGAGCGCCTGCTGAAGCGGTACCGAAGACACATCGTTGAGGAAGGCCAGCTCTTCGGTCTTCTTCCACGCCGTCAACATCGCCGACGTCGCGTTGTAGTTGACGCGCTCCTGGCGCAGGGTCCATGCCTCAGTGCGGGCCGCAAGCGCCATGTTGTAGACCTTCCGCACGCACCCGAACGTGCGCGACAGCTCGGCTGCCTGCGCGACGGTCGGATAGAAGCGGTACTTGAACGCCCGCTTCACAGGTGCGGTCTGCATGCTTCACAAGTTACCACTTCAGCTTGTGAGAAGGTGGGAAATGCTGATCCGCCGCAGAGGTGCATCAGCATTCTTCGCCCAACCGCGTAAGAGACTGCCTCTCTCGCCCGCGGGCGGAGGGATCAACGGAGGAACCCTGATGAGCTACAACCAACCGGGCCCGTACAGCGGGCAACCCCAGCAGCCTGGGCCGTATGGGCAGCCGGGCCCCTACGGCCAGCCGCCGCAGACACCCCAGCCTGGCTACGGCTACCCCCAGCAGGCGCCGCCGCCGGCACCGCCGGCCCAGCCCGGCTACGGGTACCCCCAGCAGGCCCCCCAGGGCGCACCGCCGCAGCAGCCGCCCTACGGCCAGCAGGCTCCGTACGGTCAGCAGCCCCCTTACGGCCAGCAGCCCTACGGGGTTCCCCAGCCGCCGGCTCCCGGTGGCGGCAACAAGAAGACGGGGATCATCATCGGCTCGGTGGCCGTCGTGGCCGCGATCGCCGTGGGTGCGTACTTCGCGCTCGGCCTGGGCCGCAGCGGCGGCGGGTCGGACATCGCGGACGACGGGCCGCACAAGCTGACGACGCCGACAACGGCCCTCGACGGTGAGTACAAAAAGTCCGACCGGGCTATGCAGGCCGACTCCATGAGCGACGACGACATCAAGGACTTCGAAAAGTGGGGCGTCAAGGACGCGAAGGACGCCAGTGCCGGTTACCAGAGTGGCGCCGGTCTCAGCGCGAAAAGCCTCTCCTTCAGCGGTGTCTACGGCACGATTGACGACCCAGAGGCCGTAGTGGACGCCATGTTCGCCAAGCTGAAGGAGGAATCTGAGAAGGATGACACCGCCGAGGACACGCAAGGTAAGTTCGTCGGCAGCCCGGAAGAAGTCACGCCCTCTGGCTTCGAGAGCGGCATCATGAAGTGCCAGATCGCCGAGATCACCAATACTGGCTCATCGGGCTCCAGCACGACTCCGCAGACAGTGCGCATGCCCATGTGCATCTGGGGCGACCACAGCACTGTAGCCATCGTCATGGCTGTCGATATCGCGACCTTCGCCACCGGTAAGGGTGGCTCGGCGGATGAGACAGCAAGCCTCGCCGCCAAGCTCCGCAACGACGTGCGCGTCAAGATCTGACGAGCGCACCTTACCGGCGGGGCGCCCCACTAGTCGGGACGCCCCGCCGCTGCTTCAGCGGCTCAGCTTTCAGGCGTAAGCGCAGGCAGTGTGAGCGTGATCCGATTTAACGCCGATCCTAACTAGGGGCGCCACACAGAAAGGACTCGGACCTGTGGGGTAACGCCCATTGCTGCACGCCGCCCGGACATTGACCCCAACTATGTAGCCCCGGTTCGCCAAATAGTTGGTGCAGTTGAGCTGGTCGGCACTCGCCGATGGAGCCGTCGACAGCGGCACAACTACCGCTCCAACAATCACACTTGCCACTGCCAGGAATCTCTTGCCCTTCAGCAACTTCATAATAGGCTCTCCCCTTTCCATTCCACCGATTACTCGAACAAGTGATCGGTGCGGTTCGGGTCAACCTGATCACGAAGCGGGCGCTTTGCTCAAGGTTGGCAAGAAACCTGGCGTGATCCATTCGCCCAGTGTCTGAGACAAGGCGAGGTGCCCGGCGCTTCCTTCAGCACCAGGCACCTATTGGGTATACGGGACCGCCTACGCCGTCTTCTGCTCGCCCGAGCCGCGGCCGCGGGCGTCGCGCGGGATCAGGGTCGGGTTCACGTTCGACAGGACGACGTCCGCCGTGATGACCACGCGGGCCACGTCCTTGCGGGACGGGACCTCGTACATGACCGCCTGGAGGACCTCCTCCATGATGGCTCGCAGGCCCCGGGCGCCGGTCTGGCGGAGGATGGCCTGGTCGGCGATGGCCTCCAGTGCCTCGCGCTCGAAGTCCAGCTCCACGCCGTCGAGTTCGAAGAGGCGCTGGTACTGCTTCACCAGTGCGTTGCGCGGCTCGACGAGGATCTGGAGGAGGGCCGCGCGGTCGAGGTTGTGGACCGAGGTGATGACGGGCAGACGGCCGATGAACTCCGGAATCATGCCGAACTTGACCAGGTCCTCGGGCATGACGTCCTCGAACTGGTCCTTGGACTCCAGCTCGCGCTTGGAGCGGATCGTGGCGCCGAAGCCGATGCCCTTGGCGCCGGCCCGGGACTCGATGAGCTTCTCCAGGCCCGCGAACGCGCCGCCCACGATGAACAGGACGTTCGTCGTGTCGATCTGGATGAACTCCTGGTGCGGGTGCTTGCGGCCGCCCTGGGGCGGGACGGAGGCCGTCGTGCCCTCCAGGATCTTCAGGAGGGCCTGCTGGACGCCCTCACCCGACACGTCCCGTGTGATGGACGGGTTTTCGCTCTTCCGGGCCACCTTGTCGATCTCGTCGATGTAGATGATCCCGGTCTCGGCCTTCTTGACGTCGTAGTCGGCGGCCTGGATGAGCTTCAGCAGGATGTTCTCGACGTCCTCGCCGACGTACCCGGCCTCCGTGAGCGCCGTCGCGTCGGCGATGGCGAACGGGACGTTGAGCATACGGGCCAGGGTCTGGGCCAGCAGGGTCTTGCCCGAGCCGGTGGGGCCGAGCAGCAGGATGTTGGACTTCGCCAACTCGATGGCGTCGTCACGGCCGTTCGCCCCGCCGTTCTCGCCGGCCTGGACGCGCTTGTAGTGGTTGTACACCGCGACCGAGAGGGCCTTCTTCGCGGCCTCCTGGCCGACGACGTATCCCTCGAGGAACTCGTAGATCTCGCGGGGCTTCGGGAGTTCCTCCCAGCGGACCTCGCTCGTCTCCGCGAGCTCTTCCTCGATGATCTCGTTGCAGAGATCGATGCACTCGTCGCAGATGTACACACCGGGGCCTGCGATGAGCTTCTTGACCTGCTTCTGGCTCTTGCCGCAGAACGAGCACTTGAGCAGATCGCCGCCGTCACCGATGCGTGCCACGGTGTGCTTCCCCTTCGCCTGGGAGACGCCTAGGTCCAGCGGCTCCTGGTGCTGCCTTATGTCCGACGGTACCTTGCCTGGCCCCCCGTTCGGGCCCCCCTTGGCACGGTTCGCTTTGACGTGCACTGGGCCAAACCATGTCAAGGGGCGGCAGACGATACAGGGTCCGCGTCAGCGGACGGACTCGTTGTTCATCTTCCGGGTGGAGATGATCTGGTCGATCAGGCCGTACGAGAGCGCGTCCTCGGCCGTGAGGATCTTGTCGCGCTCGATGTCCTCGCGGATCTTGTCGATCGACGTGGTGGAGTGCTTGGCCAGCATCTCCTCCAGCTGCGAACGCATCCGGAGGATCTCATTGGCGGCGATCTCCAGGTCGGAGACCTGGCCGCGACCGGTCTCGCTGTACGGCTGGTGGATCAGCACGCGCGCGTTCGGCAGCGCCATGCGCTTGCCGGGCGTACCCGCGGCCAGCAGGATCGCGGCGGCGGAGGCCGCCTGGCCCATGCAGACCGTCTGGATGTCCGGCTTCACGAACTGCATCGTGTCGTAAATGGCCGTGAGCGCGGTGAAGGAGCCGCCCGGGCTGTTGATGTAGACCGAGATGTCACGGTCGGGGTCCATCGACTCCAGGCACAGCAGCTGCGCCATGACGTCGTTGGCGGAGGCGTCGTCGATCTGCACGCCGAGGAAGATCACGCGCTCCTCGAAGAGCTTCGCGTACGGGTCGTACTCGCGCACGCCCTGGGAGGTGCGCTCGACGAAGCGCGGGATGACGTAGCGGGACTCGGCCGCGGGGCCGGTGTACTCGGCGCGCGCACGGTCGTAGAGGCCGCTGCCGGGGAAGTCGTTCACTGTGGGTCTCCTGGGAGCCTGAGAGGGGCTTGGGCGGTCGGCTGGGGGTCCTGGGG
>NZ_VJZC01000351.1 GCF_009377185.1 Streptomyces spongiae | reverse complement strand
CCCCGCGGCCACGCCCGTGGACCGGTACGCCTTCACCCGCTTGGCCGCGGGGCCGCCGCACCGCGCCGACAGCCAGTCGACCCGCACCCACAGCAGTTCCTCGGCGCCCCGCTCCACCCGACCGATCCATCCGGCCCGGAGCCGAAGCCCCGCACCGGCGCCGGCCAGCAGCATCCCGCCCGCCGCCGGCACCGCGAACGCGCTCCCCAGTGCGGCCAGGAAGCCCAGCACCAGCCACCACCGGTGCCCGCGCCGCCAGTTCCGTACCGTCACCCGCCGGTCCTGGAGCACATCGTGCTTGCCCGCCCGGGCGGCTCCCCGGGCCAGCGCCCCGTACCGCTTCCGCCGCGCACCGGCCACCACGGCCACCGCCACGAGGAACAGCGCGGCCCCGGCCATGACACCGATGCGCCGCCCGGTCAGCCCCGGCACGAGCACGCCGATGCCCGCCGCGAGCACCCCGAGCCACCACAACGGCGCGGCTCCGGCCCGCACCACGACGGCCGCCCGTGCCAGTCCCTGCCCTCCACGCGTCACGTTCCCGCCTCCTCGGCTCCTGGCGTACGAATACAGGCGTACGCACTTGGCGCACACGGCGTACGACCACCGGTGGGCACGCTAGCCAGCGAACGTGAGACCTCCCTGAGAACCGCTCCTCGCGGGCCCCCTCACTCCACGAACAGCCCCCGAGCAGCCGCCCGCGCGTCGAACTCCTCCAGCCGCGCCTGCGCGCCCGGCAGGTCGTCGCACATCGCCTCCAGCAGCACCCGCCCCAGCAGCATCGGCGCGCACGCGGTGTCGAAGGCGAGCCCCGTCCCCACGGCGGCGGGCAGCAGCAGGTCCGACACCTTGGCCACGGGCGCGAAGGCCGAGTCGGCCACCGCGACCACCGTCAGCCCGGACTGCTTGGCATACGTCAGCCCGTCCACGACCTCCCGCGGATGCCGCGGCAGCGCGAAGCACAGCAGCGCGCTCGCCCCGGCCGACACCGCCGCGTCGATCCGGTCGTGCAGCATGGTGCCGCCCTCGTTCAGCAGCCGTACGTCCGGATGGACCTTCGCGGCGAAGTAGGAGAACCCGTACGCCTGGGCCGCGGCCGCCCGCAGTCCGAGTACCGGCAGCGGGCGCGAGGCCGCCAGCAGCCGCCCGGCCCGCTCCACCGGCCGTGGATCCGCCAGCAGGTCGGCCAGGTGCCGCAGGTTCTCGATCTCGGCCTCGACGGCCTGCTGGTACTCGTTGTACGACGTCGTGTCCGCGGCCGGCTCCGCGGGCGTGACCTCGCGCAGATGCCGCCGCAGCGCCGGATACCCGTCGAAGCCGAGGGCCACCGCGAACCGCGTGACCGACGGCTGGCTGACCCCGGCCAGCTCGGCCAGCTCCACGCTCGACAGGAACGGCACGTCCGCGGCGCGCCGCACCATGCTGTGCGCGATGCGCCGCTGTGTCGGCGTCAGCCGGTGCCCCTCGAAGAGCGCCTGAAGGCGCGCCGCCGGGCTGTCGGTCACGCTCATGACGTGCTTCCCCTCCCAAAGTCCTGACCGTTCCCACGGTCCTGACCGTTCCCACCGTCCTGACGGACGTCGTGATCGTCATCGCCACCGGTATCCGTCCAGATGTCCGTGAACCGGTCGAGCAGTGCGGCCGCCGCGCCCACGTCGTCCGTGAGCGGCCGGTCGGCCTGGTCCGCGTCGAGCACCGCCTCGGCCAGCTCCAGCGCCCGCCCGGCCGGCAGCCCGGGATCGGGCCGCAGGTCGCGCTGGCGCAGGGCCCGCACGGCGGCGACGAGCTCGCAGCCGACGACGAGCCGGAACGCGTCGCACGCCCGCAGCGTCTGCCGTGCGGCCAGCGAGGCGAAGCTGGCCTGCTCCTCGACGCCTCGGGAGAGTACAGCGTGGCCCAGCGACGCGGGTGCCGAGAAGGCCCGCAGATCTCCGAGGGCGGCGCCGGCGGCGTACTCCAGGATCATCACACCCGAGGAGGCGGGCTCGTGGTCGGCGAGGAAGGGGCGCAGCCGGGTGTAGGCGGGCTCGTTCAGGGTGGACAGCCGGGACGTCGACAAGCGCGCCACCTGGGTGACGGCAAGCCGGAAGTGGTCCAGGGCGAGGGCGAGTTGGGCCTGGTAGAAGCCGCCGTGGTGGTACGCGGCCATGTCCTGCGCGCAGATCAGGGGGTTCTCGGCGGCGGCGTTGATCTCCACCTCCAGCACCTGTTCCAGCGCGTCCGCCGCGTCGAGCGCGGGCCCGTGGATCTGCGGCAGGCAGCGGAATCCGTACGGGTCCTGCAGCCGCCCCAGCGGTGGCGTCGGCCGGTCGTCCGCGCCGATCAACTCCCGCATGCGCCGGGCCACTTCACTCGACCCGCGGTGCGGACGGGCCGCGTGCACGGGCGCCGCGTACGCCTCGTGCGACCCGTCGACGGCGAGCAACGACAGCGCGGCGACGACCTGTGTGGCGGCGAGCAGTCCGCGCAACTCGTGCAGGGCCAGGGCGGACTGGCCGAGAGTGAGGGCGTTGCTGCTGATCAGGGCTAGCGCGTCGTTGTTGTCGAGCAGTTGCGGTTGGGGGGCGTCCGGTCCCCTCCAGGGATGCTCCCCGGCCAGCGCGAGCCCCACCTGGGCGAGTGCCGCGATGTCGCCGGTGCCCACCGACCCGAACTCGTTCACCACCGGGTACGCCCCGCTCTCCAGCGCCTCGCACAGCGCCGTGACCACGCTGGGCCTGAGCCCGGCACCGCCGGCGAGCAGCTGGTTGGCCCGTACGGCGAGCATGGCCCGCACCTGGCGCGCGGGCAGCTCCGCCCCGACGGCCCCCGCGTGGCTGCGCAGCAGCCGCAGCCCGTGCCCGGCGGCGGCCTCGGTCGGCAGATCCTCCGTCCGGTTGGCACCCACGCCGGTGGAGCGGCCGTACACCCTGCCGGTCGCCGCGATCCGCCGAGCCGCGTCCCAGGACTCCTCCATGCGCTTCATCGCTTCCGCGCCGGGCGTGGGGCGGGCGGCCCCGTCGGCGAGCCGTACGACGTCCTCGACGCCGGTGCGGCTGCCGTCGAGGACCACGGGCCGGGGCGACACGGCACCGGGGACGTCCACAATGCGAGACGACATCACACCCAAACACCTCTCAAACCGGGCAAAGAGTCTCGACTGGCGGTCATTCGTTACCAGCGATTAACGCCCGACCGTTGACAACCTATTCACATACCGAGAACTCTGCATGACGTTATACAGACCCGGCAAGGGACACCTCATGATCCAGTTCGACGCTGTCCACAAGCGCTTCCCGAACGGCACGACAGCGGTCCACGACCTCTCGCTGGAGATGCCGGAAGGCGGCGTGACCGTCCTCGTGGGATCTTCCGGTTGCGGCAAGACGACCACCCTCCGCATGGTCAACCGGATGGTCGAGCCGACCTCCGGCACCATCCGGGTCGGCGGCAAGGACGTCCTGGCACAGGACGCCGCCGAACTGCGCCGCTCCATCGGGTACGTCATCCAGCAGGCGGGGCTCTTCCCGCACCGCACGGTCCTCGACAACATCTCCACGGTGCCGCTGCTGCTGGGCTGGGGCCGCCGCAGGGCCCGGGCGCGCGCGGCCGAACTCCTCGAAACCGTGGGCCTGGCCGCCGACATGGGCAAGCGCTACCCGCACCAGCTCTCGGGCGGTCAGCAGCAACGGGTCGGCGTGGCCCGCGCCCTCGCCGCCGACCCGCCCGTCCTCCTCATGGACGAACCCTTCGGCGCGGTCGACCCCGTCGTCCGCACCCAGCTCCAGGACGAACTCCTGCGCCTGCAGAAGGAGCTGAGCAAGACCATCGTCTTCGTCACGCACGACATCGACGAGGCGGTCCGGCTGGGCGACCGCATCGCGATCTTCCGTACGGGCGGCCACCTCGTCCAGTACGCGCCCCCGGCCGAGCTGCTCGCCCACCCGGCGGACGACTTCGTCACGGACTTCCTCGGCGCCGAACGGGAACTCAAACTGCTGTCGCTGACGCCCCTGAAGGACGTACCGCAGGCGCCCGCGGCCACCCTGCCCGCCGACGAGCCGGTGTCCGGAATATCCAGGTCCGACGGCCGCTGGCGCCTCGTCACCTCGGCCGCGGGCGGGCCGCTGGGCTGGCTCGACACGGACGCGCTGCCCACCTCGGGCACCACCGGCGAGGCGCCCCTGCGTCCCGCCCGGGCGCTGCGCGACACCGACTCGCTCCTGTCCGCCCTCAACGAGACCATCGCCTCGCCGAGCGGGTTCGTCGCGCGCGTCGACGCGGACGGCACGGTCACCGGGGTCACGGCCCGCGAGGAGATCCACGCCCACGCGAACGCGGCGCACGCCGCGGCCGGCGCCGCCGCCGCGCGCACCGCCGGCCCCGACAGCACCGCGCCCGTCACGGCCACCGCCACCCCCGCCGAGCGCCCCGCATGACCATCGACTGGTCGTGGATAGGCGACCACACCGACGACCTGACCACCCTCTCCGTCTCCCACCTCCAGGCCGCCCTCACCGCGGTCTTCCTCGGTCTGCTGATCTCGCTGCCCCTGGCCGTGGTCGCGCACCGGATCCGCCCGCTGCGCGGGCTGCTCCTCGGCCTGTCCAACGTCCTCTTCACGATCCCGTCGATCGCGGTCTTCGTGCTGCTCCTGCCGGTGAGCGGACTCACCCGCACCACGACCGTCATCGGCCTGACGATCTACACCCTGGTCGTCCTGCTCCGGAACACGGTCGAGGGGCTGGACTCCGTACCCCAGAAGACCAAGGAGGCCGCGAAGGCCATGGGCACCCGCCCCCTGCGCACCCTCCTCACCGTCGAGCTGCCCCTCGCCCTCCCCGTGATCATGGCGGGTGTACGGATCGCTACGGTCATGTCGATCTCGCTGGTCTCGGTCGCCACGTACATCGGCGACGGCGGCCTCGGCCAGCTCTTCACGGACGGCTTCCAGCGCAACTTCCCGACCCCGGTGATCGCCGGCGTCGTCCTCACGCTCCTCCTGGCCCTGGTGGCCGACGCGCTGCTGGTGGCCCTCCAGTACGTCCTCACTCCGTGGACCCGGAAGCGGGGTGCCTGACACCGTGTACGAACTCTTTACGAACCTCGGTTCCTGGCTGACCAGCGCCGAGCAGTGGTCCGGCCCCGACGGCATCGGCCACCGCCTCGCCGAGCACCTCCAGTACTCGCTCCTCGCCACCCTCATCGCGGCGGCCATCGGCCTCCCGCTCGGCCTGCTCATCGGCCACACCGGCCGGGGCGCCTTCGTGGCCATCAACCTCGCCTCGTTCGGCCGCGCGCTGCCGACCGTCGGTCTGGTCGTCCTGGTGTTCCTGGCCAGCGGCCTGTCGATGTGGCCGGTGTACGTCGCCCTGGTCGCCCTGGCGGTCCCGGCGATCGTCACCAACACCTACGCGGGCATGACCGCCGTCGACCCGGACGTGAAGGACGCCGCCCGCGGCCAGGGCATGCGCGCCCACCAGGTCCTCTTCCAGGTCGAGCTGCCGCTGGCCCTCCCCCTGATCATGACGGGCCTGCGCCTGGCCCTGATCCAGGTGGTGGCCACGGCCACGATCGCCGCGTACGTCTCCTTCGGCGGCCTCGGCCGCTACGTCTTCGACGGCCTTGCCCAGCGCGACCTGGTGCAGGTGCTCGGCGGCGCGGTCCTGGTCGCCGTGGTCGCCGTGGTCCTCGACCTCGCCCTGAGCGGCCTCCAGCGCTTCCTCTTCCGCCACCGCACTGCCTAGGAAACCGAGACATGAATCGTCGTACGCTCCTCGGCGGCCTCCTCGCCGCCGCCTCCGTGCCCGCCCTCGCCGCGTGCAGCAGCGGCATCACGTCCCTCGAAGGCGAGGGCTCCGTCGGCCAGGGCTCCGGCTCCAGCAAGGACGGCATCACGATCGGCACCGCCAACTTCACCGAGAACCAGGTCCTCGGGTACCTCTACGCGGCCGTCCTCGAAGCAGCCGGGGTGAAGACCACCGTCCGTCCCAACCTCGGCACCCGCGAGATCCTCATCCCCGCGCTCAAGGGCGGCGACATCGATCTCCTGCCCGAGTACCAGGGCGCCCTGCTGCACTACGTCGCCCCCAAGGCGACGGCCACGGAGGAGGGCGAGATGCAGAACGCCCTCACCATCGCGCTCCCGGCCGGCCTCCAGGTGCTGCCGTACGGCATGGCGGAGGACTCCGACGCCTTCGTGGTCACCCGGGAGACGGCCGAGAAGTACGGCCTGACGAGCCTGGCCGACCTCGCGAAGCAGAACGGCAAGCTGGTCATCGGCGCGGCGGCCGAGGTGAAGACCCGTGAGGTCGGTGCGGTCGGCCTCAAGGACGTGTACGGGGTGGAGTTCAAGGAGTTCAAGTCGCTCGACTCCTCCGGGCCGCTGGTCAAGGGCGCCCTGAAGAAGGGTGACGTGGACGTCGCGAACCTCTTCACCACCGACACCGACATCCAGGCCAACGACTGGGTGGTCCTCACCGACCCGAAGAACCTCATCCCCGGCCAGCACGTCGTCCCCCTGATCGCCGACCGCAAGGCCGACGCCACGGTCCGCAAGGCCCTCGCGGAACTCGGCAACGTCCTGACGACGAAGGACCTCACCGAGCTCAACCGGCAGGTCGACAAGGACAAGAAGGACCCGGAGGACGTGGCGGACGCGTACGCGAAGCAGAAGGGCCTGACGAAGTAGCGGGGGGGTACGGCCCCCAGCCGCAACAGGGGGGCTAACCCCAGTGCCACCGCACCCGCGGCTGCCTACCGTGGACTCCATGACCGGTAATGGAACCCGCGACGCCGAACTCAACAAGGAACTCGCCGCCACCCTGCACGCGCGTGAGGAGCTGGGCGAGGAGTACGAGTCGGCGCTGGTCGACTCGTTCCTGGAGAAGGTGGAACAGCGCCTCGACGGCGCGGTGGACCGCCGGGTACGGCGCCAGCTGGCCGAGCACCAGATGGTCGTGGCCCGCGGCACCCGTACCCCGGAGTCCACCGACACCTGGGGCGAACGCTTCGGCTTCGGGATCGTCTCCCTCGTCCTGGCGATCCCGCTGTCGGCAATCAGCGGAGGCATCGCGGGCCTGCCCGGCCTGCTGGTGGCCTGGGCGGGCATCGCCGCCGTCAACGGAGCCTGGGCCTTCCGCAACAGCCCCGGATTCGGCCGCCGGGGGAAGAAGCCGGCCGACAGCGACTGGG
The DNA here is from genome assembly GCF_009377185.1 of Streptomyces spongiae. Classification (GTDB taxonomy): domain Bacteria; phylum Actinomycetota; class Actinomycetes; order Streptomycetales; family Streptomycetaceae; genus Streptomyces; species Streptomyces spongiae. Next base: position 3,368 of record NZ_VJZC01000351.1, on the reverse strand, counting down.
ACGAGTGACGCCTCCTGTGGGCCGAGTCGCCTGCTTGTAAAGCGACCACGACCGCAACCATCAATTGAGGAACCACAACGGACCGCAACAAGGTCCGCGAAAGCGGCGCCGGTTCAGGCGCAAAGGGGTGCGCGGGGACCGCCGCACCCCCGTTGCCGGGGGGCGGGACGACGGCGGTCCCCGCGAGGGACGCGGGCCGGGTCAGGGCCGGGCTTGCGCGTCCGGTGGCGTCCATGGAGGTCCGGGAGCCGCTCCGGAGGTCCTTGGCGCCGTTCGGCGCCGGCCGGGGCGGGGAGCCGCTCCCGCCCTGCCGACACCCACTAATGTGCCGGACCCGTGTTAAGCGTGTGCTGCGTGAACGTGACGCGCTCGTACCACTTCCGCGAAGTTCTACGCGAGCAGACTCCGAACGGGTGGACAGACCCGCCCCACACGGGCGAACCGGAAGAACCGTCCGGCCGGCTCACTGACCGGACGGCTCACGGACCGGACGACTCACGGACCGGACGGCTTACTGCTTGAGGCTCCCCTTGGCGAGGAACGCGAGCAGGTCCTGCCGGCTCACGACCCCGGTCGGCTTGCCCTCGACGAGGACGATCGCCGCGTCGGCGCCTCCCAGCACGGACATGAGGTCCGCCACCGGCTCACCGGAGCCGACCTGCGGCAGCGGCGGCGACATGTGCTTCTCCAGCGGGTCGTCGAGGGACGCCCGCTTGGTGAACAGCGCGTCGAGCAGCTCCCGTTCGACGACCGACCCCACGACCTCCGCGGCCATCACGTCCGGGTGCCCGGCGCCCGGCTTCACGATCGGCATCTGCGAGACGCCGTACTCCCGCAGCACCTCGATCGCCTGACCGACCGTCTCGTCCGGGTGCATGTGGACGAGCGAGGGGATGGAACCGCCCTCCTTGTCGTTCAGGACGTCACCGACGCGCGCGTTCGGGCCCTCGTCCTCCAGGAACCCGTAGTCGGCCATCCACTCGTCGTTGAAGATCTTGCTGAGGTATCCGCGCCCGCTGTCGGGCAGCAGCACGACCACGACGTCGTCGGGACCGAGCCGCTCGGCGACGTGCAGCGCGGCGACGACGGCCATGCCGCACGAACCGCCGACCAGCAGCCCCTCCTCCTTGGCCAGCCGCCGGGTCATCTGGAAGGAGTCCTTGTCGGACACGGCGACGATCTCGTCGGCCACGGTCCGGTCGTACGCGGTCGGCCAGAAGTCCTCGCCGACGCCCTCCACGAGGTAGGGCCGCCCGGACCCGCCGGAGTACACGGAGCCCTCGGGGTCGGCGCCGACGACCCGCACCCTGCCGTCACTGGCGTCCTTCAGGTACCGCCCGGTGCCGGAGATGGTGCCCCCGGTGCCGACGCCCGCCACGAAGTGCGTGATCTTCCCCTCGGTCTGTTCCCACAGCTCGGGGCCGGTGGATTCGTAGTGGGACAGCGGGTTGTTGGGGTTGGAGTACTGGTCCGGCTTCCACGCGCCCGGCGTCTCGCGCACCAGCCGGTCGGAGACGTTGTAGTACGAGTCGGGGTGCTCGGGATCCACGGCGGTGGGGCACACCACCACCTCGGCGCCGTAGGCCCGCAGTACGTTGATCTTGTCGGTGCTCACCTTGTCGGGGCACACGAAGATGCACTTGTACCCCTTCTGCTGGGCCACGATGGCCAGCCCGACGCCCGTGTTGCCGCTGGTCGGCTCGACGATGGTTCCCCCGGGCCTCAGCTCCCCGCTCTTCTCCGCCGCCTCGATCATGCGTAGGGCGATGCGGTCCTTCACGGAACCGCCGGGGTTGAAGTACTCCACCTTGGCCAGGACGGTCGCCTGGATGCCCGTGGTCACGCTGTTGAGCCTCACCAGCGGGGTGTTGCCGACGAGACTGATCATCGAGTCGTGAAATTGCACCGTTGTCTCCGGAGCTGCAAAAAGGACAGGTTGTATGGTTCCGCCAGCGTAAGCCCCCCAGGCGTCCGTTCACGCGCTGTTGAGATTGGTCCACGCCCTGTACGGGGCATGGAGGGGGTGTACGGCTAGGAGGAGGTGGCGTCGACGCATGACGAGCATGTCGAGGGCGCGGGTGGCCCGGCGCATCGCTGCGGGCGCGGCGTACGGCGGCGGTGGGATCGGGCTGCTGGGCGCGGCGACCGTGGGAGTGCTGCTGGCCGAGGTGCAGATGGCCAAGCGGATCGTGGGCAACGGTCACAGCCCGCACCCGCCCAGCGCGGAGGGACTGTACGGGCGCGCGTACGACACCCCTGACGATCCGCCGATCCTCCTCACCATGCTCGGCGACTCGACGGCGGCCGGGCAGGGCGTGCACCGGGCACGCCAGACTCCGGGCGCGCTGCTGGCCTCGGGGCTCGCGGCGGTGGCGGAACGTCCGGTGCGGTTGCGAAACGTGGCCCTACCGGGTGCCCAGTCGGACGACCTGGACCGCCAGGTGTCCCTGGTCCTCGCCGATGCGGGCCCGGCTCCCGACATCTGCGTCATCATGATCGGCGCGAACGACGTCACCCACCGGTTGCCGGCGACCCGCTCGGTCCGCCATCTCTCGGGCGCGGTCCGGCGACTGCGTACGGCGGGTGCGGAGGTCGTGGTGGGCACCTGTCCCGACCTGGGCACGATCGAGCCGGTGCAGCAGCCGTTGCGCTGGCTGGCCCGGCGGGCGTCGCGTCAGCTGGCTGCGGCCCAGACGATCGGTACGGTCGAGCAGGGCGGGCGAACCGTTTCGTTGGGCGACCTGCTGGGCCCGGAGTTCGCGGCGAACCCGCGCGAACTGTTCGGCCCGGACAGCTACCACCCCTCCGCCGAGGGCTACGCCACGGCGGCGATGGCCGTCCTGCCCACGGTCTGCGCCACGCTGGGGCTGTGGCCGGCGGAGGAGGAGCGTCCGGACGTGTCCCGCCGCGAGGGGTTCCTGCCGGTGGCCCGCGCCGCGGCGGAGGCCGCGTCGGAGGCGGGTACGGAGGTCGCGGCGGCGATGCCCACCGGGCCGCGGGGGCCGTGGGCCCTGCTCAAGCGGCGCCGCCGCCGGCGCGTGCCCGCCACGGATCCGGTGCCGGCGTCGACTGCGGAGCCGTCCACGTAGCGCTCCGCGCACGGCGAGGAAGGGCCCCTTGCTGTCGTACGGCGGCTGCGGGCCGTCGCGGGCCGGTCGCGCAGTTCCCCGCGCCCCCTGCGGGGCTGCGCCCCAGCCCTCCGCTGTCAGGAAGAGCCCCTTGGCGTCGTACGGCGACCGCAGGCCGTCGCGGGCCGGTCGCGCAGTTCCCCGCGCCCCCTGCGGGGCTGCGCCCCAGCCCTCCGCTGTCAGGAAGAGCCCCTTGGCGTCGTACGGCGACCGCAGGCCGTCGCGGGCCGGTCGCGCAGT
>NZ_VJZC01000035.1 GCF_009377185.1 Streptomyces spongiae | reverse complement strand
CACGCCGCCCTCGCCCCGCCCTACCCGCGGCGGACCGCATCGGCGACTACTCCGACGCCGACCTGCTGGCCCTGGCGTCCTGGCTGTTGAGCGACGGATTCCAGCTCGACCGCGACACCCGCATCAACCAGGCCATCACCGAACTGGGCTTCAAAAAACGCGGCCGCGTCATCGTCGAACGCCTCACACGCGCCTTCGAACAGGCCCAGCACACGGCAGACAGGGAGACCCCGCAGTGAAACCTCTCGATCCCCTCACCCTCGAGCGCGTCGCCCGCCTCATCGTCGACATCGACGGCCCCTTCGAACGCCGGGGCTATCAGCTCACCCAGCTCCTCCAACGCGCCGGATGGCCCCAGCCCGCCGAGTACGACGGCTCACCCCGCATCCCCTGGCTCTCCGACATCCTCACCAGCACCGACGATGTGGCCGCCGTCAGCCGGCTGCTGTGCCGCATCTGCGACCCGCTCGAATACGACGACGGCCTCGCCTCGGCCGACCTCGTGCGCCAGACGCTCAACACTCACCTCGCCGCCGAACAGCTCACCGTCACCTACGTCTCGGGACGTCCCGTCCTGGGCCAGCCCGGCACCGACGGCCACACCACCGTCTTCACCGCTCCCGACGACCTCGAAGCCCGCATACGGCCCCTCGTCAGCAGTGAAGCCTTCCTCCAGCAGCTCATGGAGCGTGTCACCGAAACCCAGATCTGCGAACAGCACGGCGCCTACGGCCTCACGCTCATCGGCATCGGCAGCTTCGCTGAAGCGCTGCTCCTGGACGTCCTCACCCACCGCGACCCCACCCTGCTGCAAGGCTTCCCCATGCCGAACGGCAAGCTCGTGCCTCCCGAACGAACCAGCTTCTCCTTGCTGCTTGACACCGCTCGCTCCCGCGGCTGGATCCAGATGGATGCCCACGACTTCATGAAGATCGTCCGTGACTACCGAAACTTCGTCCACCTGCGCCAACAACAAGAACGAGGCGTCACACCCGACCGCGACACCGTCGGCATGTGCTGGGGCCCGGTCCTCGCCGTCCTCAACGACCTCGAGACCAGTCGCTAGTGCTTCGGCTGCGTCGAGTGCACCGCTATGCGTCGAGCGATCAGGCGAATGCGGCGGCCTGGCGAGCCCGCTCAGGGATTGCTGGCCTCTTGCTTGCGGCGCCGGCGGAGTTCGCGTTGGGCCTGGGCGCGGGCGCATTCGCGGGAGCAGTACTTCACTCCGGTGGTGCGGTGCTGCCGGTATGCGGCGCGGCCGCGCTGACGGACGAAGGCGCGGCCGCATCTTTCGTTGGCACAGTGGTGGACGGTGGCGCCTTCGACGAGGTGGTTGTACAGCTGCAGGAACGCCACGGAGTAGACGGTGGGGTAGCGGTCGGAGAGATCACCGATGCCGATGCTGAAGCGGCCCAGGGCCCGGTTCAACACCTCCTGTAGCGAGGTGAGTTCGGCGTCGATGAGAAGCTCCTGCAGCTCCTCGAGCGACTGCGGCCACGGCGGTTTGTGGTCCTGGGTCTGTGTGCGCAGATCGGCCAGGGTCTCCTCGGTGACGTGCGGTCGGACGAGTTCTTCGAGGCCGCCCTCGCGCTGGCAGGCAAGCCATGTCGTGATCGCGGCCTGCGCGGTCCGCACGTAGATGGCCACCAGATCGCGGTGCACACCGAATGGGTAGGGCTGCTGCTCGCTGTCGGCTTCGGGGATGTCCTGCACCTCGAAGTACACGTCCTCGTTGGCGAAGGACAGATCGTCGCGGTCGGCGCCGAAGAGGGGTCCGTAGGCCGCCATCATCCGGGCTGCGCCCTCGATGTCGTCGGCCGGCAGTTCCATCAGCTCGCGCAGGTAGAAGTCCTCGGGCAGCTCCACGGCCGGGCGGTCCTCGAAGGGGGCCGGGGTCCACAGGATCCAGTCGCCCTTGACGCGCACGTTCTTGATGCGCCGCGTCAGGGGCGGGACCGGGATAGTGGATCCGGGCCACAGTGTGGGACGAAAACGTGGGTCAACGTACTCCGTCATGGCGGCATGATAGCCGCTACGGTGGTAATACGAAACAGTGGCACTTCGTACTACGCGAAGAGGGCCGCGGACGAGGAGGCACAGCAGTGACCGACTGGCTGGCACGAAAGACCATCGGAGACCAGCACGAACACACCGTCAAAAACGCACTCGAAGCACGCGGCTGGATTGTCCACCCCTGCGGACAGGGCACCTACCCGGCACCCATCCGGCAAGCCCTGCGCCACACACCTTCGGCACTGCGCTACTTCCCCGACCTCATCGCAGCCCGCGGCAGCGAACTCGTCACCATAGACGCCAAATCGCGCATGCCCAGCACCACCTCCCGCAACTACGCCATCTCCCACAAGTGCGCCCTGGCAGGCCTGCAATTCATGGGCGTCCACGCGCCCGTGCCGCTGTACTACGTCCTGGGCGACCTCCATGTCCTGACACCCGCGGAGGTCCTCTACAACAGCTTCCACACCCTCCACCCCACCAACGGCGCCTACCACCTGGTCAGTAGCCAGCGGGCCTTACCCTTCGATGACGTCTTCGGGACCGGCACCACCTACGAGTGCGCGGCCTGACCCCGACGGGCCCCACAGAGCGCTCTTCCTGGAATCGAGCATCCGGGCCCGAAGTCCGCGTCGGCATCAGAGACCCTTGGCCAACGGGTGACAACACCGTTCGACTTGGCTCTTCTTCCACCGCTACGGGGGCGCAGGTCTGATGGAGCTCACCTTCATGCCGTGTGATCAGGAGCAGGATAGTGGCAAGGCGTTGGCCAGGAGAGGAGGGCCTGTGGACGTGGGGGAGCGGTGGGCGTACCGGGTGGCGCCACACCACGGACCCGTCGCAGAGGTCGAGGTCCTGAAGATGGGCACGCAACGCCCGGTGCGGGTCAAAGTCCGCTTCGTCGCGGAGGAAGCGGAAGGCCGGCAGGAGTGGGTGCCGCCGGCCCGGCTGCGGGTGGCCTGGCAGGACAAGGACGCCTGGCTGGCCCGCGAGGAGCGGTGGAGCGAGCTGACGCGGGACAGTCCGGACGATGACGACACCGTCTTCCGGGCGGTCGTCATCCTGTTCGACGAGCATCTGTGGGAGGGGCTTGTGTCTTTCGGCGTCAACTACCGTGACCGGGGCCTGCTGTACGTCGACGATGTCCCCGCGCTGGCCGCGCTCCTCGACGTGCCCGAAAGCTTCTTCTGCAGCGATCCACGGGCCTTCACCGACACCGACGGCGCGCTGACCGCACCCTGGCCCACCACCGTTGAGGTGGCACGACTCCTGGCCCGCACCCGCGCCGACCACCTGATGGCCGTCGTGGACAAACACGAACGCCAGGCACGCCAAGACGCGATCTACGGCCGCTACTACCCCGGCCGCGGCAAGATTCCCGGCACCCACATCAGCGCCGAGATCTGCGCAGAGGTCGACCGCAGCAACCAACCCGCCTACAACCTGCTGCGCCAATGGTGCGGCGCCGACGTGGTCGAGAGCTTCGAAGAACTCAAGGCCCTGCGCGACGAAGTCCTCCGCATCGGCCAGCTCATGGAGCAGGCCATCGGCAGCCTCCGCCAGGCCGGACAGACCCGGGCAGCCGACCGCTTCGAGCGGGAACTCGGCATCCCCCTTGAGACGCTGCGCCAGGCCGAGCGCGACGACTGACACCCCCGACCGACCGGGCACCGACGACAGGAAGATCCGTGTCCCGCACCAAGCTGAATGAGCGCCAACTCGACGTCCTGCGCCGCATCTGCCATGGCCAGACGCCCATCACCTCCGACGACTCCGACCTCGCCACAACCGTCTACGCCTTGCGCAATCGTGGCCTGGTCACCACAACCCGGGCCGACGGCCGCTGGAACGCAGCCCCCACCGAAGCCGGCCTCCAGCACCTCGCCCACACCGATACCACGCTCGCCCCACGCCCAAGCGCCTCTGCCCCGTCGACGGCACCCGAGGCAGCCGAACTGATCACCAGACTTCAGCAAGCAGGTGGCACCCTGCACATCATCAACCCCACCCCGGACGAGCGGGCCCACTGGCGCCGCGTCCTGCACGCCGCACGCGCAGACCATCTGATCCCCGACGGCCACCATATCCAGCACACCGGACGCGACAAAGGCGACCTGATCATCGCCCTGCGCCCCGGGCCACCGCCGCGACGCTCCACGCCCCCAAACGAGACCGTCCCCGTCTCCGACGACCTGCCCCCAGACAGCTTGCACTCCGCAGCCGCCGCAGCACACATCCCGGCCTGCCCCGACTGCCAGCCCCGCGCCCGCCGCATCCTCCATGCCCTCTGCCATGCAGCCGAAGCCAAGAACTACACGGTCAGCAACCCCGAGACCGGTTCAGCAGCCAGCCTGGTGATCACCATCGGCGACAGTTCCTTCCCGCTCTCCTTCCACGAAGGCTCCTACGAGGTACCCGACCCCAGCGGCGCGAAGTACGCCTGGCAACGCGTGACCGCGCGCACCACACGCCCATCCCACGAACTCGAGCTCAGCCTTGAGTACACCTACGCCCATCGAGGCCGACGCTCTCACTGGGGCGACCGGCAACGCTGGCGCCTGGAAGACAAACTCCCCGCCCTGTTCCGAGAGATCGGCCACCGCGCACACGCCGAGTACGAACGACTGCAGGTCCAGCAGCGTAAGGAAGAAGAGACACGCCAACGCTGGCTGACTGCGATGCAGCAGGCTCGCACTGCCCTTCTGGAAGATCACCGGCTGAAGGCCCTGCGCACGCAGGTACAGGCCTGGCAGGAAGCCACTGCCATCCGCGCCTACTGCGACGCGCTCGAAGACCACCACGCCACCACCGACGTGGCCGAAGCAACCACTGCCTGGACCACCTGGGCCCGGGCCTACGCGGACCGCATCGACCCCGTACCTCAGAACCCAGGACTACCGGACCCTCCGACGATCACACCAGAGGACCTGCGCCCGTACCTGCGTGGTTGGAGCCCGTACGAGTCCAAACGGGCATGAAAGAAAGGGTGTGTTTGAAGGCGTGTATGTCCGTGACGTGACAGATTGGTCGGGGGCTTGTAGATCAGGTCGCGCTCCTGTGGTTGTTGATGTGGCGGACGGTATCGGCGGCTGCGCTGTTGGCTGTCCAATACCGCCTTCACCACACCCGAGCACCTCATTCAGACCATCTGGCACGGCATCGTCCCCACCTCATCGACGGATGCCTCACCGGGACCGGACTTTCCCTCACCCCAACGACTTCATGAGTCAAGCTCAGTAGGCGGAAGCGGGTGGGAGGAGACGGTCCAGAACGGCGTCGTGTTCTTGGAAGACCACCCGGCCCACGTCGCGCAGTTCGCGGGCGAGCTGCAGGTCGATGTCTTCGGCGGCGAGCGGGCCCAGCAACACTGCGGACGGCCGGGTTCCGGCGTCGTGGAGTGTGGCCAGGTCCATGGCGACGAGTCTGGCGCCGTACAGGCGGGCGACAGTGTGCGCGATGGCGAGGCCTGGCCCGTCCAGGTCGCCTGTGTACTGCAGCGCCACGCCCTGGTCGACGGCGAGTTGCAGCAGGGCGTGGTCGACGGCGCGCAATTGTCCGCTGGTGCACGCCAGCGGCGCAGGATGGCCTCGGGCGAGGGCGGCTTCGAGGACGGAGGGGTTCTCCACCACGGTGAGGACCTGGGCCGGGTCCAGACGTGGGGGAGTGCGGGTCAGGTCGAACAGGTGCAGCGCGACTGGGGCGACGGCGTCGCGCAGGCGTCGGTCGACCGGTCCTTCGCCGATGGCCTGGACGTGGTGGAGCAACACGGTGGCGGTGAGCCGGTCAGGGACCACTCCGGTCTGCTCGAGCAGGGCGCGGATCCGGTCCGGCCGTGTCGGCTCCACCTGTCCGGTCAGTTCGGCGACCAGGGTGACGAGTCGGCTGCCGGCGAGAGTGTCGAGATCGAAGAAATGAGGGTCGCCGACGGTGTCGTGGGCGAGCTTGGGTAGCGAGACGGGCGGGTCGGCCGGCAGGCGTTTCGCCACGGCGGCGAGTGCGTCGACCAGTTTGCGCACTCCTGTGCCTTCGTCGACGCCGATCCCGGCGGCGCGCATCCGCGCGACCAACCCCGGACACGCCGACAGTTGCGCGGCCGCGTACTGCCACACATCCTGGCGCAGCGCCGTGTCGCTCATGCGCTGCCGCGCGCGGTCGACCACTGGCCGTCCCACAGCCTGCTCCACCAGTGCCACCAAGTCCTGCGGTTCCAGCCGCAGTACCTGACGTAGCGCTCGCACCGGCACTCGCGCCCCGCGGGCATCCACGACGACTGCGGAGGTGCCACGCCGTAGTCGGCCCGCGTCGTCCAGCCACGCCCGCAACGCCGCTACCCCCGCCGGTGGCAGACCGGTCACCCGCACACTCGCCATTGCTGCCGGATCCGTCCCTGCGCACAGCCGGTCGTGCACGGCCGCCCACAGCGGGGCCAGTGCCTCATCGCCCGCGACCCATTCCCATGTCGTGCCCATCAGCTGGCCACTCCACCGTCGAAGCCCGGGCCGAGATCCAGCGTCAGCGGCTGCGCCTCCCCGTGGCCCTGCCACAGCCACGGCACGGTCACGCGGTGCTTCCCGCTGGTGATGACCTGGTGGATGACGACCTGCCCGGCCTCTTTCTTGATCACTGGGGTCATCGAGGGGGCGGTCGCCAGCACGTCGAACTCCCACCGGCGCAGCAGTCCCAGCATCTGCCGAAGGTTCGCGTCGTCGAACGCCGCGTCCAGTTCGTCGATCGACAGCAGCCGCGGCCCGCGGTACTCCCCGCTGTACATCGACCACGCGGCCGCCAGGAGGGGCAGCATCGTGGCCAGGCGCCGTTCTCCGGTCGACAACGTCTCCAGCGGGTTCATGCCGCGCGGCTTGACCTCCTTGAAGCGGTCCCCGTCCCCGTCGCTGAACGAGGAGTGTGTCACCGAGATCGTCCACTCGTGCCAGGCCCGGTAGTCGAAGGTGTGCGCGACCCGGTCCGCCCACGTGTCCCCGACGGACTCGTCCATCCGCTGCCGCAGCACGTCATACATCCGCTCGAACATCTCGTCCGAGGGGGGACTTTTCACCAGTTCCACCATGGCCTTTGCGTCCGCGTCTTTGCGTACCGCCCACTCGACCTTCACGCCCACCCGGGCCACCCCGGTACGCACGTCCGCCAGGGTCTGGCCGATCTGCTGCACCAGTTGATGGGCGAGATCCTGGCGGACCTGAACGTCGCGCTGCAGCTGGGCGAACATGCTGGTCTTGATGGCCTTCTTGATGTCGGCGCGCAGGTCTTGTTCCAGCTGGGCGACTGCCGCGCGCAGTGCCTCCACCGCTGCGCGCAGGTCTTGGCCGCGGGCGGCGGCCGGGTCGGCGACCTCGGCACGCTGCCAACCGGTGCCCGATATGTTGGTGAGGATGATCTGGCGGTTGAACCGGGCCAGTGCGCTGTTGGCGGTGCGGGCGGCGCCCTCGAGGGTCTTCAGCGCAGCGTCCCGGGCCCGAATCGCTGCGGCGAGCCGGTCCGTCCCCACTCCCGTGCCTGGCCCGGTGTGACGGTCGGCCTGCAGGTGTCTGGCCCAGGCCAGTCCCGCGGTCAGGTTCGCGGGCCGGCCTTCCGGCCCGGTGGAGATGGCCTCGTCGACCAGTGCCAGGCCCTCGTCGACGAGTCGGCCCAACCGGGTCAGGCAGGCATCGCGGTGCTCCTCGGCTGCCTGGCGCAGCGGCGCGACCTCATCCAGCCGCGCCCGGGCCGACGCCGCGTCAGCAGCAGCCTCTTCCTTGGCGTGTTGCAACTCTTCCACCTGCGCCCGGGCGCGCTCGAGCGCACCGGTGACCTCCTGCAGCGAGGCGCGCAGCTCCTCGTACTCGGCGCCGTGCAGGCGCCGCATCTCCTCGACAGCCGCCTTCTCGCGCCCCGCGTCCACGGCGGTCTGCTCTGCCTCCCGGGCGGCGTCGGCTGCCAGGGTCCGCCAGCGCCCGGCGGTTGCCGCGTCCTGGCGTGCCCGTCCCGCGAGGTCGATCACCCGCCCTGCGGCCCCCCGCCAGGCCTCGACCTGCCGGAACATCAAGGTGGTGTCCTCGCGGTGGGCGTCGGCCGCCTTCGGATCCGTGGGCAGCACGGTGCCGCCGCCCGCGTCGGCTGCCCGGTTCAACGCCCGCAGCGCTTGGCGCACGGCCTCGCCGGCCCGGCGGTGCCGCTCGCGCCCCTCGGCCGTGCGCCTGATGGAGTGCTGCAGCTGCTCGCTCGCGTCGTCCTCCTGCTGCTGGGCCGAAAAGACCTGATCCAGCGGCGGGAAACCCGCCTGCTCGGCATCGGCGTAGGCCTGGGCGGCCTTCGCCTGCTCCCACCCGGCGTGGCTGGCGGCCGCGGTCTGGGCCGTCTCCCGCGCGGTGCCTTCAGCCGTCCGGGCTGCGGCCAGTGCCGTGGCCGCCACCTGCTCGGCGTGTCGTGCCTCCTGGGCCAGCAGCTCCAGCGCGCTGCGGCGCCGCGCGGCAGCCACGTCCAGGGCGTGCAGTGCCTGCGCCAGCCCGCGTTCGGCGAGGCGGATGTCCTGAGCGGATTGGTTGCGGGTCTCCTGCAGCACCTGGAGAAGGCCCTGCCACCTCTCGCAGGCCTGCTCCCACCCGGCGGGGGAGGGGAACCGGTCCCGCTCCATCGCGGCGGCGTTCACCCGGGCGCGAGCACGCGCAGTCTCCTCGCGTGCCCGGTGCAATGCCCCCTGAGCCTGGTCGAGTTGCTGCTCCAGGCCGGCAACGTGCTGGAGCCGGGCGCGTTCGCGGGCACTTCGCCCGATGAACCGCGCCTGGTAGCCGACCGGTGCGACCGCGGTCGCCACCGCGATGGTGACCTGATCGCCCGCCGACGGGTCCAGGGGGATCGACCGCAGCAGCTGGTGGACCCGCTCGGGGGCGATCCGGCCCTGCGCGTCGGGCCGGAGCACGTCCGCCAGACTCGCCCCCGACGCCACAGCAGCTCCCGGGCGCAGGGTCACATCCCCTGCCACCGCCTGCCCGTCGGCACGCACCAGCGCGTCCAGCAGGCCACTGACCAGCAGAGCACCCTCGAGGCGATCTTTGGCCTCGTCCGTCAAGTATCCGGCGAAGTCCACCAGCGCCCACAACGGGGTGCCGTCCACGGGCTGCCGGCTGCGCCACAGCGGTGTGGGTGGCACCGGCGCCGCCCGCCGGGCCTGCTCCAGCTGCTGCTCCAGGTCACGGACCGTTTCCTGCGCGAGTGACGCCGCCTGGTCGGCGGCGTCCACCGCACGCTGGAGCCGCCCGGCGGCCGCTGCGTGCGCCCGCTCCAGGGACACCTGGATCTGCGCGACTGTGTGCGCGGCGTCGACCGTGGCCCCGTCCCCGGCCGGCTCCACCACCATGCCGACATCGATCAGCACCGCGTCACGCCGCCACACGCCGACCAGGCCCTGCCACTGCTCCCAGGCCGCCACGGACGCCGATCCGGCCCCGTCCGCTGCCTCCTGAGCCTGCGCGACGGCGGCCTCCGCCTGTGCGACCTGCCGCCGATGCGTCTCCTGGTGCTGCTCCCGGGCCTCCTGCTCGGCCGCGTCCTGCTCCCGGGCCTCCTCCTGCGCCCCGGACAACGCCTGGGCTGCCTGCTCGGACGCGCCGCGTTCCTGCTCCCACAGCATGCGTGCCTGCTCGCATGCGTCGGCCGCCTGCTCGGCCACCGCGCGGTCCGCAGCTGCCTGCCGGTGGTGCCCTGCCGCGTCGATCCTCGCCCGCGCCTCGCCGGCGACCTGAGCGAGACCGGCTGTCAGCTTCCCGACGGGCAACCGCTCCCCGTCGCCGCGACCGTCCCGTACGAGCAGTTCGAGGGCGGGACCGCGCAACTCCACTGCCTCGTCCGCCCACTGCCGCATCTCTTCCAGCAGCGTGTCCTCGGCCCGCGCCCGCGTCCTGCCCGCCTGGTCGGCCGTGGCCCGGTCCGTTTCCTCGATTCCTTCGGCCTCGCGCAGATCGGCCGCCGCCGCGACTTCCAGTCCCTGCGCCGTCGCATGGTCGCCGAGCGCGGCTTCCACCTTCCGCAACTGGGAGAGCCGGGTGTCCACCCACGCCAGCGGCGCCGCGCACGCCTCGTCGACCACGCTTGCGGCCACTGCCGTGGCCTCGGCCGCCACCAGATGCTCGTCGAGGGTGAGCAGTCCCTCCAGGGCCGCATCCGCGCCCAGCCGGCCCCCCACCACCCTCAGCGGCCCGGACACCGCCGACACGGCGCCCTGCGCCGACCGGACGCCATCCGCCGACTCCCGGGCGGCGCCCTCAGCCCGGGAAGCCTCCGCACCGACCTCGTCCGACCGTTTGGCCGCTGTGCGGGCGGCAGCGGCCAGTTCGACCGCCCGCTTCTCACGCTGCGGAAGGACTGCGCCCGCGTGCCCACGCAGCTCCTCCTCCGCCGCGTTCTTGCGCCCCTCCAACTCCCCGATCTCGGCCCGTGTTCTGGCCAGCAGCCCTACGGCCTCGGCTTCCCGCGCCCCGGCCTGCTGCGCCTCCTCGCTCGCCTGGCGCTCACGCCTGGTCTGCGCGTCGAACCCAGTGTTCGCCGCGATCAGCGAGGCGGCCTCGACCACCGCCACCGCCTCCACATACCGGCGATACGTCCGCTCCGCGCCCTGCAGCAGCTTCTCTTCCGCCCGGGCACGCTCCAACTGGTCCTCGAGCTCGGAGATCCGCTCCATCGCCTGAGCGATCACCGTCAGCCGCTCGCTGTCCAGTGCAGGCAGTGCGCTGGACAGCAACCGGCCCATCTCGGCCGCGGAGATCGCCTCCGCAGTGCGCACACTGCGCAGGCTCCGCAGCACCCCCACCAGCGCGTCGAACTGCACCTCGTCCAGCGGGGCGAACAACTCCTCGCGCACCGCCCGCCGGTAGTCGTGCTCGTCCCCGACCACCCGCAGATGCTCCGACAACCGTGCCCGGTTCGACGCCGCAGATGCAGAGCTGGAGGTGAAGGCCTGCCCCTGACAGGCAGCCAACTGCGCTGCAAGGTCACCGACCCGCACCGGCTCCCGGTCCACCTGCAGCCGCAGCTGCTCCCCGACCCGCCCCCGCGCCAGGAAGAACACCCGGTGCACTGCCTTGCCGACTGCCCTCAGCCACAGCCCGGTCGTCACATACTCCACAGCCCCGCCATCGGTGCGCCGCCCGTACTCCAGCCACCACACCCCCGTGCGGTCCTGCTGCTCGTCCCGGTCGGTGTGCCGGCTCAGCAACGTCCCCGCCGCCTTCCCCGACACCGACAAGGCAGTCTGCGACACGTCCGCGTCCAGCAGCACCGTGACCAGCATCGACGCCGACAAGGACTTCCCCGACCCGTTCGGCCCCGCGAGGGTCAGCCACCCGTTGCCGAACAGCAGCTCCTCCTCCGCCCAGGCCCAGGAGTTCACCACCCCGGCCCGCGTGGGCTGCCAGCGGCCCTGTGCGACCGGCACCCCCAGCCCGACGCCTTCGGCCCCGACGGGCCCGTTTCCGGCGATCCTCACGCATCCCCCTCAGCCGGTTCCACACCGGACGCCTCGCCGGGCTCCGGCCCCGCCACGCCGCGGGCCGCGTGCGCCACCCGCACTCGCCACAGGTGCACCCCAGGAGTCGCCTGCCACTGTTCTGCCTCACCCGCCACCGGTACCAGCAGCCGCGCGGCCGTCAGCTCACCGATCGCTGCCCGTGCCAACGTGGGAAGCTGTGCCCTGTGGCCGGCCGCCCAGTTCGGCATCACCGCCCGCACCCCCTCCAGCAGTTCCACGACGTCGCCCACCTGCACCAGCGAACCTGCCCGGTCCCGCTCGGACAGATGAGCCAGCAGCGCCAGCGCGGCCTGCCGCTCCATCCGCCGCCCGATGGGGAAGTCCATCGCGGTCCCGAGTCCACTGGGATCGGTGACCTCCCACCAGTCCCGGCGCACTGTCACCCCTAGCCCCAGGCCGGCCAGCAGTGCCAGCCCCCGCTCCCGGCCGGCCAGCGTGTGCAGGTACGCCGTCCCCGAGGTCTGCTCGTCGAAGGGATCCACACCCGGGTCGTCCACCAGCCGCCGCAGCGCCTGCAGCCGCCGCTCCTCCAATGACGCCGCCTGGTCCGGCTCCGGTGCCACCGGGTCGAGCAACGAAGCGGTCGACAACGCCGTCGCGTGCTCCTGCGGGGGCAGCGCGTCCAGGCCGAGCAGCGCGGGGGACAGTGACGAGAACCGCGCCGCCAGCCGGTCCCTCGAAGCCGTGAGCACAAGGTCAGCGTCCTCGTCCGCCACGACCCGCTCCAGGTCGGAGTCCGCCTCCACCGAACCCTCGGCCTCCAGGACCTGCAACGCGTCCACCAGATTCTGCCGGTGCCAGCGGGCCTCGTGTTTCGACGTCCCCTCCCCGGCCACCCACTGCACCCGCGGCAGCCCACCCGAGGCGGCCTCCTCCGCGCACACCTGCGCGAGGGCCTGCATCAACTCCCGCACGCTCAACCGCGGCCGCCGCCACAATTGCTCACACACCAGGCACACCAGCACCAGCGCCTCCTGCGACAGCAGCACCGGACGGCCCCCGCCACGGGCCACCGAAGGCCCCCGGTCACCGGGGACATCCACACGCCGCTTGTGCAGACGGACCAGCTGCGCCACCTCCAGCACCTCGAACGTCCAGCCCAGCTCCGACCGGAACAGCCCCGCCAACGCCGCCTGCCCCTTCACGGCCGCCCGGTAAAGCTCCGGCTCAGCCTCGGCCCGAAGCCGTCCCCGATCTATCAGCACCCGGGCCGCATCCCGCAGATCGGCCTCCAGCACCTCGCCGCTCATGCCGCCCCCCGCGTGACCGCATCGTCGGCCTGCTCGCTCGCATCGACACGGATACGCAGATCCGGGCCGGTCAAGACCCCTTCGGCCAACTCCACCCGGATCTGCCGGTCCGGCAACCCCGGCCGCACCCGCACCACGACGTTGGCCCCCTCGGCCACCGCAGACCCGAACCCCAGCACAGGGTCGAACTCCTGCAGCGCTGCCTCCACCGCCCGCAGCAAGATCACCGAGGCATCCGCTGCCAACCCCGCGAAATGCTCCAGCCCCACCTCTCCAGGCGTCACCAGCACCCGGGCAAACCGGCGGCGCAGCTGCGCCTCCTCGTGCGCCCGCACCAGCGCGCTCTCCCTGTCCACGGTGGTGTCCGCCAGCTTGCGGGGCCTGCCACCCGGTCTTCCCACCCGCTCATGCTCACGCAGCGTCACTTCTACGCGGTGCACCGTGAGTCCGGCTGCCGCCACCGTCGCATGCGCCACGTCCTCCTCAGCCGGACCGATCTGGGCGTGCCACGCCGGCCAGTCCCCAAATGCCGCCCCGTACACGCGCCGCGCCCGCTCCTCGCCGCTCTGCCGGTGCAAACTGCGCGCCATAGAGCGGAAGTCAGCCCCCAGATCCGCCCCTCGCCTCCTGGCCGCGTATCGCCGGTCGATCGCGATCAGGAGCGTGTGCACAGCACCAGTGGCCGAAGCGATCAACCGGTAGACCGTCCCGTCAGGCGTGAACCACGCCTCCAAGTCGGCCAAGCGACGCATCCGCTCGTCCACCCAGCGCTGCTGCTCGGCCGGGTCCACCAGACCCGCGTGCACGGCCGCAGTCTCCACGACCGGACCGTGGCCCACCTCCCGCAGCGCTGTCAGAGCGTCTCCCACTCGCCGCAGCGCCCGCCCGTACTCCCGCGGGAACTGCCGCAGCGCCTCGAGCACCCGGTCCCGGTTCCTGCCGAACACGTCGTCGTCAGTGACATCGGACTGGACCATCTGCGCCAGCGCGCCGTAGAAGTCGGCCGTGACCCGTTGGAGTTCATCGATCCGGGTCCGTACGTCATCGAGGTCCCCTGTCAGCAGTCCAGGATCGTTCTGGAAATGCTCCAGCATCCGGCGGACCGTCTGCTCCACACCGTCCAGCAGCCGGCTCGGCAGCTGCAGTGCACGACGGGAGTCCAGCACCGCTGCCCGCACGGCGGCCACCAGTGCACGGCCCCGCAGCGTCAGCGCCCAGGCCTCCTGCCGCGAGATCACCCCGCGGTAGTTGCGCACTGGTGCCGCATAGTCCCTGAACGGCTTGGCGAGCTCCCACTTGGCCAGTTGCTCAAGCGACGACAGCAACTGCTCCTCGGCCAGCCAATCGTGGTAACCCACGGTGCGCAGCTGCTCGAGGATCTGAGCCGGTGTCCACATCGGGCCGCGGGTGGACAATTCCTCCAACGCAGCCAGCAGGGCTGTATAGCGTTCCCGCACCAGGTCCTCGGGCAGGGCGAATACAGTCCAGTCGCTGGACAGAACGCTCCGCCACCACTGTCGCGATTGATCCATTCCGCCCATCGCCTCGTACGCTCCCCACGTGTACAGGGCTTTCCAGTTTGAAGGCCGTCACTGGCAGATCTCCCGCGAACCGGGAACAACGGCTGTTTTCTACCAGGGCGTGAAGCGCGGTCCGTTAGCACTTTGCCGTCCCGCCGCCGGCACTGACGAAACCCGAAAAGCGAATGCGTTTGCGGATTCGGTGGGAAAGCCGGGCACGCGGGGTGCGGGCGCTGTACGAGAATCATGCGGCGACGCGGTGCTGGGCGAGCTTGGCCAGCATGACCTGGTTGGCTTCCCAGCCGTCGGGGAATTTGGCCGGCACGGACAGGTGTACCGGGTCCATTGAGGGGTGGCTGTCGAGGAGGTCGGCGATTCCTTCGCGGGCGACGACGATGCATGCCTGCCGGTGGCGGGAGGCGAGGACACACAGCCGTCCGGTCTCCAGGTGGAAGGCTGTGGCGTCCCGGCGGCCGGACAGCGGGTGTACGACAATGACGACTTCGAACTCGCGGCCCTGCAGCCGGTTCGCGGTGTCGACCGCCACGCCCGGGGCCTTCGGGTTGCCGGTCCGGGTGAGGGCGGTGCGCACCAGGTCGGCCTGGTCGCGGTGGGCAACGCCGATGGCGATGTCACGGGCCGTCAGAGTGCGGCCGTCGCGGTGGCGTTCGCAGGTGGCGACCGCTCCGCGCTCCAGCAGCCGGGCGGCGAGGTCGGCGGCGGTCTGGACGGTTTCGGTGTCGGTGCGTGGGACGTGGCGGCGCTTGAGTTCGTGCAGGGCCCAGCCAGTGGTGAAGGCCATGGTGAGGGTCTCGTCCAGGTCGGTGCTGCCGAACGCGGCGGTGTCGAACTGCAGGGCGCGTGTGCCGTGGGCGGTTCCGGCGGTGAAGTCGGTGAACGGGTAGAAGGCTTCATTGACGGTGGGCGCGGCGGAAGCCGGGAGGCGCCAGGACACCGGCAGCCGGTGCACGGGGATGTTGGGATTGTGCTCTAGCATCACGCTGACGCCGTTGTGTGTCGGGTCGTGCGGCAGGCCGATCCAGCGTTCGGTGCCGACGATTGTGAAGGGGTCCAGCTGGCCTGGGTCGCCGACGAACAGGCCGCGGTCGAAACGCTCGACGATCTGCAGCAGCATGTCCGAGCGCATCTGGTAGGCCTCGTCCAGAATCGCCCAGCCGAACGTGCTGTCGCGCACGGTAGCCCACTTGGCGGCGGTGCCGACGATGATCCGGCAGCGGGCCAGATCGGCCAGGGTGCGGCCGACGGTCGTGTTCGCCAGGCCGCCCAAGTCCGGTGGCGGGCTGTAGTCGGTGGCGCTCAGGCGGCCGACGGGGATGTCGGGGTGCTTTTTGGCGAGATTCTCGATCAGGTCGTCGACCTGGTTGTTGGTCTGGGCGACGATGATCGGGCGTTCGCCGCCTGCGGTGAGTTCCTGGGCGGCGCGGACCACCAGGGTGCTCTTGCCGGCGCCGGGCGGGGAGTCGACGACGACGGCCTTGTGCCGGGTGTCGGCCAGGTCGGCCAGGATTGCCGAAGTGGCGGCAGCCGCGGCCGCCGCCGGGTCGGGTGCAGTGGTGTCGTCAGTCGTCATGGCCCCACTCCTCTGCGGCGGCGTCCTCGGGTACGGCGGAGTCGGTGTCCGGCTCGTCGGGGCCGGGGCTGTGTGTCCACGGGGTGTGATCGGATGCCGGGAACACGGGTGTCGGGCGCCAGCCCGGGTCGGGAAGGTAGGCGAGGTGCTGGCCGGGCTCCGGGACGGTGCCCGAGTTCGGGGTGCGCGAGCGTCCCATGCCGCCGGTGACCTCCACGGTGACCAGCGTGGTGTCGCCGTCGGGGTGGACGGAGGCGATGACGGCCTTGTGGCCTGCCGGCATGGACGGGCTGATCAGTTTGGTGCCGGCGGCCAGCCGTATGGGGTCGTCGGTGCGGAGGGTGACGTACGGGCGTGGCACCCGTCTGTTCTTGGCCGTGGTGACCATTCGGCCGGGCTCGCTCTCCTGGACCGTTCCCGCGAATGCCTCCCCGGCGCTGCGCCGGTCGGCCAGCACGAACGGGTCGTCGAACGCCATATCGGCTTCGAAGTCGGCCAGCGCTCGCTCCAGCCGGCTCAGGCGTTGTGCCGCGCCGATCGCGGTGTCCCGCTTGCGCTGGGGAAAGCCGCCGGCATCCCGGTAGTCGGAGTAGGAGGTGAAGGACACGCAGTCGCGTTCGAAGCGCTTGGCGGCCCGCGGTGCTTCGGGGACGGACCGCAGCAGCGATATGGCTGTCCACATCATGCGCCAGGTGGGCTTGACCTGTTCTGCGACCAGGTCGCGCAACTCGGCCTGGGCAGTGGTCAGTTCGTGCGGGTCGCCGAGGGTGTGGGCCGCGTCGAACCGTTTGATCGCAGGTGCCAGGTGCCGGTTGTCGAACTCCGGGGACGTCGCCGGGCCCGCCGGCGGGCAGATGTCCGGATTCTCCGCGTCGGCCAGGGCTTGCTCGACGCTCAGCCCGTCCGGGGGTGCGATCCAGGCCATGAGGGAGGCCAGGTTCTGGTCCTCCAGCGTGCTTTGGCCGGTGGCCCAGTGCTCGCTGAGCATCGCGGTGACGGGCAGCAGCATGGAGGTGCCGGCCATTTCGGCGGTGTCGACCAGGAACGTCAGCCACATGCCGAACTCGGGGACGACGTCCGGTACGGCGTAGGGGCCGGACGTCGAGCGGAAGCGGCACATGCGTCCGAGGTCGGCCAGGGCTTTGATGCCGCCGTGGTTGGGGACGAGGATCTGCGGCGCGTCGCTGTAATAGGAGCGCTCGCCGTCGCCGCGGCGGTCCTGGCGGTAGGAGTCGATGTACCTCATCACGATCCGGCCCAGGTCGGCGGCGAACGTAAACCTCTGGTCCCGGTTGCGGGGCTGAGGCACGACCAGCAGCGTCATGTCCCTCTTGGCGGTGCCGACCATGGCCGCCAGCGGAGCTCCGGCTTCTCCGGCCATGGTCAGCGGGATGATCACCAGCGGCCGGCCCGACAGGCGCCGGTGGCGGAACTCGGTCTGGTGTACCGCCTCCATGGTTTCCATCGCCTCTACATGCGCCAACGCAGACAGCATGCTCACGCGGCACCCCCGACTTCTCCGGTCAGCTCGGCGCGCAGCCGTGCGGCGTGCCGCAGCGCGGCTGCCATGTCGCTCTGGTCAGCGGTCGGAGTCAGCTGCCCGCGGGCCAGTCCAAGGGCCATGGTCACGGTGTCGATCCCGCCCAACTGCTCGCGCACCGCCGGGCCGAGTACGTCCAGTGAGGCTTCCGCGCGGGCGCGGGCGCGGCAGTAGAACGCCATCTCGCAGTGGTTCAGGCAGTCCGGGCGGTACGTCGCGGGCACCTGTTCCAGCGCCTCGGCCAGTTCTTCGGCCGGGCGGCGGGGCCGCTTGTTGTCCTTGTCGATGTCGAGGTCGAAGGTGAGCCCTTCGGGCAGCAGGTCCACGAGGTCGCTGATGCGCTCGATGCGGGCCAGCTGACGGGTCAGGGCGGAAACCTGCTTGCGGGCGTCGACGAACGCCGCGGTCGGGCGGTTGGTGAAGTCCTTCGGTGCGACCAGCACGATGGTGTCGGACACGGCCTCCGGGCCGATCCCGGCCTCCTCGAGGAGAGCGCGCAGCGCGATGACGTACGCGCATGCCTGGGTGGTCGCCGACCGCACCTGCGCCGGGTCAGCCTGCCCGTCGATGATCGGGAAGCTCTTGATCTCCACGATGTAAAAGCGGCCGTCGATACGGAAAGCCACCAGATCCGGCTCCAGGAACGCCTCCTGCCCACCGACCTCGAGGTACAGCATCGGGTGGTCGAACAGGGTGCCGTCGCCGGTGCCCTGGGCTGCCTGCAGCAGTACCTCGGCAGTGTGGTCGCGGCGGGTCTCGTTGCGGCCGTCGCCGCCGACGTCGTTCAGGTCCCGGTACGCCACCTCGGGCAGCGTCAGCTTCAGCGTCTCGCGCAGGACGCGCAGGAGTTCCGCGCAGCCGTTGTCCTTCACCATTGCTTCGAAGGTGTTGCCGCGGGCGAAGGCGAAGGCGGACTGGCCGAAGGGGGAGGGGTAGCCGGCGTGCTCGGCGATCGCGGCCTTGTCGGATCCGGAGGCGTCCAGCAGGGCCCGCAGCGTGCAGCGCGGGTTGTTCTCCAGGGCGGCCAGCGAGCGGGCGTTGTAGGGCCGGCGCTTTGCGGATCCGCGCAGCGCGGCCAGTCGGTCGTCGACGGGTGCTTTCACGGTGTCGGAGATCCTTGCAGGGGAGAGGGGACTGTTGTTGACGGAGAGGGTCAGGCCCGGGCCCGCAGGTGTGTGACGCCCTGCGAGGGTGCGCCGAACAGCTGCTGGTCGTCGCTCAGCGACTTGCGGGCCCGCCGCGAGGCCTCGGCCCGGGCGGCTCGGTCGGCGTCGGCGTGCACGTCCAGCTCGGCCTGGGCGGCCTCGATCACCTGCTCCGGATCCAGAGCATTCTCGTGACCGGAGGCGCTTTTCGGCATCGCGTCGGGGATGTTCACGGCGAAGCGCCACAGCAGCCGCAGCGCCTCCGGGCTGGGCCCGCTTCGGGACTGTGCCGCGGTGTGCACCGCCTCGGCGATGCGGATCGCGCCGGTGAGGAAGTCGACGCGTGGTGAGTGCGGTCCGATGATGCGCTGTTCCAGCGTCCAGGTGCTGATGGTGACGAGAGCCCGCACCGGTGTCAGTAGGTCGTGCGCCAGTGCCGGGGGGAGGTAGTACGGCCGGGCGCCGGGGCTGGAGCGGTAGGAGCGCTCCTCGTCCCGGCGCAGGCTGGACAGCTTGGACGCGGAAAGCTCGCCCGGGAAGAACGCCTCGTGCACGCCGACGATCAGTTTGGGTGCGGCCGGGGTCCCGAGCAGCATCAGGGCGCGGTGGACGTGCTCGCGTGCCGGGAGCTGCGATCCCCGGGCGGCCGGGGCTGCTTCCGGCACGGGTCGGGGCGGCGCGGGCGCTGGTTCGTCGGCGTCGAGGAGGGCGTCCCAGGCCCGCTCGGCACGGCGCAGTTGCGCCCGCAGCTCGCTGGCGCGCTCGGTGTCACCGGCGGCGGAAGCGTCGCGGATCGCGCGACGCAGGGTGCTGATGCTCTTCTCCAGGGCGTCCAGCGGATCACTCATGCCCCAGACGCTACCAGACTTCCAGAGTTTTCCAGACTTCTTCCTGAGATTCGGTGTACAGTCGGCGCCACCGAACCTCTGGCCGAGCGGCGCAGCCCGCGGCCGCCCGCAGACCGTCCCCCTGGAGGCGCCCCGTGACGGCACGCGTATTCCACACCTCCGACTGGCACCTGGGCCGCCAGATCGGCCGCTACCGACGCGACGCCGAAGTCGACGCCGTCCTGGACGAAATCATCGACATCGCCGACGAGTTCGCCCCCGACCTGATCGTGCACAGCGGCGATCTGTTCGACAGCTCCCGCCCGGGCCTGGACGACATACGCCGCGCAGCACAGGCATTGCGCCGCCTCGGCGCGATCGCACCTGTGGTCGTCGTCGCCGGCAACCACGACACCACTCACGTTCTGGCATTCGTGGAGTACGTGCTCAACGACATGGGCAACCGCGAACACGACCAGGCCCGGGTCCGCTTCGCCACCGACGCCCGCCCCGACCGGCTGCTCGTCGCCGACTACCCCGCCAAGGACGGGGACCTGACGCTGCGCATCGGCGCACTGCCCTACCTGCACCCCAACCGGTTCACCTACGACTTCGCCGATCCCGCCCTGACGACCGCGACCTACGCCCAGCGGATGCGCACCGTCCAGACCGACGCCTACCGCCGCCTGACCACAGGCAGCGGCGCCCGAGACGTTCTGGTCTTCGCCGCCCATCTGTTCGTCGAAGGAGCCGCCCCCTCCTACTCGGAGAGGAAAATCTCCATCGCCGACGACTACGCCGCCGCAGCCACCGACATGCCCGGCGTCGCCTACGGCGCCCTCGGCCATATCCACAAGCCACAGCGCGTCGCCCGCGCCGGATTCCCGGCCTACTACGCCGGCAGCCCGCTGCAGATGGACTTCGGCGAAAGGGGCGACACCAAGAGCGTCGTGCTGGCCGAGATCGGCCCGGGCAGGGAGCCCCTCATCGAGACCGTGCCGCTGACCTCCGGCCGCCGACTCATCCGCCTGGAAGGCACTCTGGAAGAGATCGCCCAGCTCGCCGGCCGGGTCGGAGACGCATGGGTGAAAGCAGTGGTGAACGTCGAAGCCTTCAACCCGTCCCTGGCCAACACCCTCACCACGATGCTGCCGCACGCGACGATCGTCGACGTCGAAGAACGCCGCGCCGATGCAGCCCACCGCGTGCTGGACCGGGAGACCTCCACCAGGGAGCTGCCGGACATCGAAGACCTGCTGCGCGACTATCTGCCCGGCCGCGGCACCACCGGCCCCGCCCTGGACCGTGTCATGGCCGCCTTCGCCCAGCTGCAAGCCGAACCCGACCCCGACGATCCCGCACCGTGCTGCGAGGAGAACCTGCTGACCGCCGCCATCGCAGGCCGCCCCCTCGACAGCATCGACCGCTCCGGCCTGCTGACCGGCACCGACACCACCACAGCGGAGGCAGCACGATGAAACCGCTGGTACTCGCTCTCACCGGATTCCGCAGCTACCCCAACCTGGCCCGGATCGATTTCACCGGCAAAAGCCTGGTCGCAGCCCTCGGCGACACCGGCGCCGGCAAAAGCAGCCTGCTCGACGCCATCGTCTTCGCCCTGTTCCGCAAAAGCACCTGGGATGCCAGAGAACCCCGACATCTCATCGCCGACGGTGCACAGGCCATGAGCGTCGAGTTCACCTTCCTGCACGACGGACAACGCTGGCAGATACACCGGACCATGCACGCCACCAACCCGAACGCCGCCCGGCACCACCTGAAAAACCTGGACACCGGCGAGGAGACCGACGGCGCCACCGCCGTCGACAACCGCATCAAAGCGGTCCTGCAGATGGGCTACGACACCTTCCTGCGCGTCGGACTGCTCCCACAAGGCAGGTTCGACCAACTCCTCACCGCCACACCTAAGGAACGCAGCCCACGGCTGCGGGAATTGTTCGGCGCCGAGTCACTGGAACTGGTCCAGCAGATGGCCGCCCGCCACAGCCAGACTCTCCAGGCACTGCTGAGCGACGCGAGAGCCAAACGCGCCCCCATGCCGGACAACCCCGAGCAGACCGCCGCGGAAGCCGGCGCAGCCGCCGACGCAGCCACCGCCCACGCCGAACGGCTGAAGACCGCCATCGAGCGCATCACCGCACTGCGGAGCGAGGTTCTGGCAGCCCGGGCCACCGCGGCGTCGGCCACCAGCACCGCCGAAACACTGTCAACGTGCGCAGTGACCGATGCAGGCGCCACACTCGACGCACTCGAGCCGGTCGCCACCGACATCGCCGCACAACATGCCGCCCTGGACCAGCGCGCCGCCCAAGCCGTAATCCGAGAACGCGAACTGACCGCAGCGATCACTGCGGCAGACGCGGCCGGAGAAGGCCAGGACGCCCTCGCTCAATCCGCCATGATCCTCAAGACCCTCGCGGCACACGCCGAGGAACACCGCAGCGAGCGCGACCGGCTCACCGGACTTGCCGAACAACTCGCCGGCGAACGCGACGCCCTCACCGAAGCCGAAGCAGAACTGGCCGAGGCCGCCGAAAACGCAAAACCGCTGGCCGAGCAGGCCCACGCCGCCGCCAGGACGAGCGCCCGGATCCGCGCATGCGCGATCACCGTCCGCACCACGCTGACCACAGCCCTGACGGCGGCCCGCCGCGTCGCCGGCACCGCGAGCGCACACGCCACCGCAGTGGACCGGCGCACATCCGCCCGTGATGATCTCGGCCCGGTGGAGGCGGAGGCAGAGGCAGCACGCAAAGCCGTCGCGGAAGCCGACACTCATCTTCAGGCGCTGCGACGACACGACACGGCCGCCGCGCTCGCTGCCGAACTGAGCCCCGGTGACGACTGTCTCCTGTGCCACCAGCGGGTCCCGGACGACTTCGCACCCCCGACGGACACGGACACGGTCGAGCTGACCGCGGCGACAGACCGGCTGAGCCGGGCAACAACCGCACGTGACAAGGCCGTCGAACGGCTTGCTGAAGCCCGTGCCGCGGTGACCGCCGCCGACGAGGCGGCTCTTGAACGCGAGAGGGAGCACCACAGCGCACAGCAGACAGCGCAGGAGACCAGTGCAGACGCGGTGCGTGCCTTCGCAGACCTCGCGGCTCTGGCCGCCGAAACCCCCACAGGTTTCGACGCCGAATCGGCATCACTCACACTGACCGAGGCCACTGCAGCCCTGGCTGCCCCGACCCCTGATGGCACTGCACCACTCGAGCAGGACACAGCACCGATCACCGACGCGATCGCCGCATGCGAAAAGGCAGCCGCCACGCACGCCGAGCAACTACAGGCCGAAGGACACCGCCGCACCGCCGAGATCGAAGCCGGCCGCACGGCTCTGGCCGAGCGCACGCGAGCCCATCAACGCCGCACCGACGACACCGCCAAAGCCTTCGAGCGCCACACCCGTGCCGTGGCCGGGACCACCGTCCAGGCCGGCATGCTTCCCTCCCGCATCCGAGCAATGCTGCCGGACGATGCGATCGACGTCCTCGCTGACGAGGCTGCCGCTGCCGCCGCCGCTGTCGCTGCCCGGCAGGCCGAAGTCCAAGAGCTGTTCGACCAGAGGGAAAAGGCAAGGGCGGAGAAAACCGACGTACTTGGCCAACAGCGTGCCCTCGACAAGGACACTCAGGCCCGGCTGGACCATCCGCTGAGCACCCTGCGCGGCCAACTGGACATGTGGGCCCAGGCCGTCGCCCAGGCCATCAGGTACCTCGATGTGTCCGACCAGCACCAGGCGCCGAAGGCCCCGGACCGGCCAGAGATCGCCGAAATCCGCGAGTACGCCGCCCACCTGTCGACAACCACCTCAACGCTGCGAGACAAGCTCACCCAGCATGCCGTCGCCGCCGCAGACCACGCAGCCACTGCCCAGAAAACCCTCAGCGAGCACGCCAGCGCGCTCACCGATGTCGACGGCTTCGATACCAACGCCGACCTGACAACACCCGAAGCGCTCTACCCCCTCGTTGACGCAGCCGGACAGGCAACCAAAGAAGCCAACGACCAGCGCCAGAAGCAGCAGGAAGCACAGGACCTGATCAAGCCGGCTGCCGACCTGGACTTCGCCATCACCGCGGGCAAGGCCCGCTATGAAGCCCTGGAAGTCCTGCGCCGCGAACTGGTCGACGCCAAGTTCCTGAACCACCTCACCATGCTGCGCACCCAGGCACTGCTCGGTGTCGCCAGCGACCTGCTCGGCCAAATGTCCGACGGGCGTTTCGGCTTCGCCGACAGCTTCGACATCGTCAGCCGCGCCTCCGGCGTCGCCCACCCCCCGAGCCGGCTGTCCGGAGGAGAGAAGTTCCAGGCATCACTCGCCTTGGCCCTGGCGCTCGCCGAACTGCACTCCCGCAGCGGCCCGGCCCTCGGCTCCCTGTTCCTCGACGAAGGCTTCGCCGCCCTCGACACCACCGCACTGGACTGCGCCCTTGAGGTACTGCGCACCCAAGCCGACGGGAATCGCCTCGTGATGGTGATCAGCCATCTGCACGCTGTTGCCGAGGCCGTCGACGACGTACTGCTGGTGGAACGGACACCTGCTGGATCGTCCGCCCGCTGGCTCACACCGGCCCAGCGCGACGAACTGGCACAGGCCGATCTGGTCGGCGGCCTACAGGCACTGGTGCGATAGGACACTGGGGGAGTACGGGAGCCCGTGGGGATGGCGACAGCCAGGCGCGACGCCTCTTCGACAGGTGCTGTCGGGACATGGGTGCGCTGTAGCTGTTGCTTGCGGCGCTGTCGGCGGGCTTCTCCTCCCCGAACTGCGTTACGTGTTGAGGATGCCTCATCACTTGAAAGCGTTACGCGTTAGAGTGACGGGTGTTGTTACGGGTTGGGTTAGAGTCTCGTCGCGGGACGAGAGGCGGTACTGCGCTGCGCTGTCGTCCGGTTTCAGGAGTCTGTGTCTGCCGATCCGTTCGAAGCCCTGCTGCTGGCTGTCCTGCGTTTTGGAGAAAGCCCGATGTCTGCCCGTTCCGCTGTTCCTGTTCCGTCCGCCTCTGGACTGCCCACGCAGGGGGCGCCCGCCGCAGAGCCGGAGACGCTGGGCGTGTCCGACGCCCGCAACCGGCTGTATGAGCTGGTGGACGCAGCAGAGGGCGAGGGGCGGGTGACGGTGATCGTCAAGCGGGACGCGAAGGCCGGTGTCAGCTATCGGGCGGCGTTGATTCCCGTGGGGCGCCTGGATGCAGCGGCACGTGCCCGGCTGGAGAAGTGGCCGTCGTGGGCGCGGACAGCGGCACGGCCCAAGCTGGGGGACCGGGTGGTGGACGCAGTGGGCCGCCCCGGCGAGACGGGCGTACCGCAGGTGCTGCTGGACCGTACGACGCCATTGGCGCTTCTCGTCGACGCCGCCCTGGTCCCGTCCGGCGACGGCCTGGTCGCCGTGCCCGACACCGACGTCCATTCATCGGACGCCGAGCGTCAGCCGTCCTTGGCGTCTCCCGTCCCCGAGATGCCGGCTGAGCCTGTCGAAGGACCGGCCCCCGAACCCCTAAACAGCGACCCGTCCGCCCCTGCCGCTGCGGGTGTCCCCGCGATCGAGGCAGTCTCCAGCATTGCTACGGCCACTTCCGGGCTCTTGGCCTCTGCTACGGCCGTTCCTGCACTGCCAGTCGACGGTGCCCCAGGCGCGGTCCGGGACACCGGGACGGAAATGCGGCCGGAGGCCGCCCACCCGAACACAGGACGAGACTCAAGCGGTACGACCGATGCTGCCCGCACCACACCGGCGGGCAAGAGCGGCGGGCCACGCATACTGCATGATCTGGGCGATGTCGTCGGCCAGGCTCTGACCCGGGCGTCCGAGTCGAGCGCTGCATCGGGTTTCGGGTTCGGCCTGCACGCTCTGGACGCCGCTCTCGGTGACCTCCCCGCAGGAGTGCTGACAGTGGTGGCAGCCGCCCCGCACGCCGGCGGCTCAATCCTCGCTGTGCATGCCGCCCGCCACAGCGCCCTCACCCGCCAACTCCCCGTCCTGTACGCGGCGTCGGGCCTGACGCGGACGGACGTGGCGATGCGGGTGACCGCGGCCGAAGCGGGACTCGACTACCGGCGGCTGCGTACCGGCGACCTCACCGAGGACGAGCAGCACGCCGCGGCCGCCGTCCAAGCCCGGCTGACCGGCGCCGCCTTGCACATCGACGACGGCACGGGCCTGAGCGCCGAGGCGATCGCGGAGACCGCCCCGTATGTCGAGGGACTGGCTCTGGTCGTCGTCGACCGGCTCCAGCACAGGGGCGATCCGCTCGTCCCGCTGTCCGGCCCGGCGCTGACCGATGCGGCCCGAACCCTGGCGCACCTCGCCCGCCGCCTGGACGTACCGGTGGTGGCCGCCCTGGACACCGACGACCCCGCCGCCGTGGCCGCCCTGGACGCCGCCCACTTGACCCTGACCCTGACTCGCACCGACACCCGCGCCGAAGTCGTCGTCGCGGAACGAGACTTCGGCGAGCTGACCACTGTCACCCTCCACGCCGATCTTCGCTGCGCGCGCTTCACCGACCCGCCCGAGACCAAGCCAATGCGCCGGCCCGACGCTGCGTCTGCCGCCCTCGACGTAAAGGAAGAGACAGTCACCGCTGGTCCAGCCGGCGCGGGGGCCGCAGCAGGGGAGTGGACGGCGGCCCTGGAGACTGAACTCCTCGATGCGGCACTACCGTTCACCTCCGGCGCCCAGCAGGGACTGCCCGCCCGTCTGACCGGCACACTCGCCGCACTGCGCGAAGCCGCCACGACACCCGGCCGTGCAGGTGAACTGCCCGGACTGCACCAGATGCTGGCCGACCTCGCCGCCCGCCGCCCCTCGATGCCGCCCACGCCTGCAGGCGAGCGTCTCGGCGCCGCGCTGACCGCCTTCGCCGCCCACTGCCCCACCCCTGCGCCGTCGGGCTCCGGCCTTCCGCAGCCAGCCACCGGCACGCCAGGGACAGGCCCCAACCTCGACGGGACAGCGGATCTTGCCGCTGCGGAAGCCGAACTCCTCACCGCGGCCGAGCCGTACCTGACCGGCACCGACGACCGCTCGACCCTGTCGACCCACGCCCAGCACGTCCTTGCCACCCTGCGCGACGCGCTTCTCCCCGGCCACGACCATCTGCTGCCGGCGGCCCGCGCCCGCGCCACCGAACTCGGAGCCCGCCGACTACGCCTGTCCCCCGAGCCCGCAGCCGACCGGCTGCGCGCCGCCCTGACCACCTATCACGCAACCGCGACAGCGGCCGGAATCACCCCCGCAGCGCTACCCACGCCCGCCGCAACCCCGCCGACGGCATCCATGACGGTCACCGAACCCGCCCCCGTCGCCGAGGACTTCACCACTGTGCCCGGTACGGCTGACGGCACCCAGCAGGTTGAGGAGCCCGAGGAAGCGGCGTCGGCATCGTTCCGCGACGACACACCTCCACCCGAAGGGACCCCGGGCACCGGAACCGGCAGCGGAGGCCGGAACTACACCTTCTTCCTCAACAAGATCACCGATGCCGTCGAGCAGGCCCTCGACGAGACAAACGGCGACATCGAGGCCGCGGTCAAGGCATTGAAGAAGAAAGCAGTGCCGGACTCGATGGCCCTGTTCAAACTCACCCGGGTCGGCGGAAACTACGTCCACACCGTCTACCCGCCCACCCTCGATTTCCTCTCCAAACCAGCCCAGGGCGCAGCCGACCAAATCTGGGAAGGCCGCCACAAATGGCGCAACGCCCCCCTGTACGCGGCCCTCAAGGCCGGCACCCAGACTCCGCTGGACGTCTACGGCCTGGACACCAACGCGGCCTACCTGTCGGCCTTCAAAACCTACCTGCCCATCGGCGCCCTCGTCCACCACCCCACCGGGGGGTTCGACCGCAAACGTGCCGGCATCCACCGCGTCGACCACTTCGAATGGCCCCACGAGCACCTGCCCAGCCCGCTCGGCAACCGCATCGAGCCCGGCCCCTACCTCCTCGACGAAGCCACCGTCCGCCTGCTGATCCGCTGCTCTGAACTCGGCCTGTGCGAAGCACCCCGGATCCTGGAGTCATGGACGTCCGGAGCCTCGGAAGGCCTGCTGGAAAAATTCCGCCGCGTCCTGCACCAGGCCCGCACCACCGCGATCGAAACCGCGGACACCGTCACCGAGGAATACGTCAAAGCCATGTACTCCCGATTCACCTCAACGATCGGCGAATCAGCAAAAAACCGCGAACTCCGCCGACCCGAGTGGGTCCACATCATCCGCTCCCAGGCCTTCGCGAACCTCTGGCTGAAAGCATGGAAAGCCCACCAGGCGGGCCTTACGCTGGTCCAGGTATCCGGAGTTGATGAACTCCACATCGCCGGAGGCGACTGGAAAAACGTCTGGGAAGAAGGACGCAAGCCCACCCAGATGAAGGAAAAGCGCTTCTACACCCTCGGGGAGACAAAGTAATCCATGCCCTACGACGACAGCGGATGGCGGAATTTCGGCACCTTCGGCGCCAACCGCTCACCCGAGAACGTCCGCGGCGGCGCAGCCCTGGGCCGCGCCCTGGAAGACGCCCTCTCCCGCATGATCATCGAAGGCGGCATCAAGTCCCCCGTCACCTCCCCCCGCGGTCTGAAAGCACGCCTGAAATATCTCAACAGCGACGCAGGCATCCAAGCCCTGCGCGAGGTCGGCATCACCGTCCGCCCCCGCACCGTGAAGAACTGGTTCGCCGGCACCCAGAAACCCAGCAACGCCAACCTCGAACTGATCGACACCGCCTACTGGAACCTACGCACCCGGCGCATCCTGGCCAACCTCGGCGCCTTCAAACAACACCTCAACAACCGGGGCAGAGGTACCGCCGTCGAGATCCACCCCATCAACCAGGACCTGGTCGACGAACACGCCCGCCGCGCCAATCTGACGGGTGACCAGGCCATCCGCACCCTGCCCGCCGTCCGCTACGTCTGGGACGAGGCGGTCAGCGCCATGGAAGCCGGCGACGCCAGGGCACTCGAAGAGATCTGGGACGACATCATCACCGAACTCGATTCCGACTGGGGCGCCTACACCTACGTCTCCCACGTCGGCCTCGGCGCCTGAGAAGCTGTAGGGCCTCTCTCCCGCAATCTACGGGGCGCGAGCTGGCGGCTGGCTCACCGGGCCGAGGATGTTCGAGAGGATCTACACCACGACCGACCCGGTCGCGGTCGTCGCGGCGGCGGCCCTGTGCACGATGCGGGAGGCCGCTCGTATCCCCGACGAGGACGAAGTAAGTGACGCAGACGGCTTGTTCACCTTTCCGGAGGCGGTCCGCTTTTGCGAGCACCGCCACCGACCTCGCCGGGTGAGTTCGTCGCTGGTGGGTGTCTGATGCATGCTGGAATGCCGACCCCGCCGGCCCGTCTCTTCCTCGAGGGGAACGGTCCGAGTCTCAGATCAAGAAATGCCGGCGTACGACCAGATATCCGCAGAGAGCTCGTGCCTCAGCCTCCACCGGATGACCATCGGCTTGCTGCCCGTGTGTTCGACGTACTCGGCTGGCCCGAGAAGGACCCAGGGCTGAGAGCTCCCGATGTCGCTGCTCTTGTACCGGCGCATGAAGAGAAGGACGCTGGTACCCATCTCGACATGGTTCTGGTAGCGAAGTCCAGTGGGCGAGGCCTCGGAGGTCATGCTCTGGGATTCCCATTGGAACAGGGTCTTGCTCAATGCGTAGTCGCGCAGGCGGCTCCGCGGTGAGAAGTGTTCTTCGTCGTCCTTCTCCAGCGTGATGAACAGTGCGTCAGTCTTCACTGACTCGCACCACGCAACGCCTTGAGCGAAGGCGGCCGGGGCTTGGCCACCGAGTTGGGCCACTCCGAGCGCCGACAACATCTCCGCACGGGTGTATGAGGAATGGATAGTGAGGGGGACGTTGTGCCCGTCGCCGATTCCGGTCAGAGGGATCGGGACGCGCCCGGCGTTGTCCAGGTTGTGTGCCAGTATCTGACGCAACTCGCTCCGCACTGCTTGCTGTTGGTGAAGGGTTGCGAGCCCCTCTTCGTAGCGTGCGTGCTCAGCGCTTCCGCGGGGCCATAGCTGGAAGAAGAGCATGCGAGCGTACGCCTGGCCCCGTTCATCAAGATCGCTATAGAGGGGAGCGTCGTCCTCCAGCATGCGGGTGTAGGCCTGAATGCGCTCCGGGTCGTCCACATGGAGAAAGGAGCGCACACGTCTGAGCAGCGCCGTCTCTTCTTCGGGAGCCTCGCCTTCGAGGACGCCGGCCTGGCGTAGGGCCCGGGTCCATGTGCCGTCGCCGCGGTAGAGGTCATCGAGTTCCCGCCCGGTCTCTTGCAGGTAGCGCCTGAGGCCCAGTTGTCCGTACTCGGCGGCCGCGCGGGCCGCGTCGGTGACGCTGCGCCGCATCTGCTCCCTGATGCTGTCGATGACGAGGATCTTGGCCTTCTCGTCAAGGGTGATCATGGAGCCGGCGGGGAGCTGGGGGAAGTCGTGCTCGACGTGGTCGAGCAGCCGTCTGCCGGTCAGATTCGTCATGGCTCGGAACTGGTTGTCGAGGCGAAACTCCGCACGGTGGTGACCGATGAAGTCGAGTACGGTCAGTACGCGCTTGCCCGGGGCGTGGGTAAGGCCGACACCGAGCTGCTGCAGGAATCGCAGGGCGCTCGACGTCGGGCGCAGCAGGAGGAGGGTGTTCACCTCGGGGATGCTGGGACCGTGGCTGAGCATCTCGACGCAGAAGATGACCTGCAAGTCGCCGTTCTTGAGAGAGGAAAGTGCCCTCTGGCGCTCCGCTGGCGGAGCCGCCGCCGTGAGAGCCAGTGCGCGGAAGCCGGCGGTACGGAAGAACTGAGCCATGAATTCGGCGTGTGCCACGGACACACAGAACCCCACCGCTCGCATGGCCTTCACATCGGGGATCTTGTCCCGGATGGCGCTGACGACCAGCCGCGCTCGTGCGTCGTTGCCGGTCAGCACAGCGTTCAGCGACGCCCCGTCGTACGTTCCCTGCTTCCAGCCCAGTGGTTGAAGGTCGGTGTTGTCCGCAATGCCGAAATAATGGAAGGGGCACAGGACGTCACTGTCCAGCGCGTCCCACAGACGCATCTCTGCAGCGATGCGGCCATCGAAGAACGCCTCGTGGATGCTCGGGCCGTTCGTCCGCTCGGGAGCCGACGAGAGGCCGAGCAACTCCATCGGCGCGAAGCGCTCCAGGATGTTGGCGAACGTCGGCGTTACTGCTCCGTGGAACTCGTCGATGACGATCACATCGAACTGGTCGATGGGCAACTCGGCCACGACTCGTCCGAGGGCCTGCCACGTAGCGAACACATGATTCCAACGCTCGGGGATTCCCCCGCCATGCAGGGACTCTCCGAACTGCGGGGTCATGAGGACGTCTTGATAGGTCTGGTGCGCCTGGTGCACTGCTACCACAGAGTCCGTGACGAAGAGAAGACGCAGGTCCCGCTGGTGCTGCTCGCACAGCTGCTTGTAGTCGAAGGCGGCCATGAGCGTCTTGCCGGTGCCAGGAGCCGCGACGAGGAGGTTGCGGTGCCGGTCGTGGATCTCTCGCTCGGCGTTCAGACGATCAAGCATGTCGCGTTGCCCGTGCCTCAACACGAAGGCTCTGGCGGCTGGGGTGCTGTCCGGGGCGGCTGGCACGTCCTGTACCGGCTCGGGGGGATCGGTTGGAATGGACGGCTGGTCGAGAGGTTGCTGGCTGTCGTCTTTCATGTCATCGGGGGACTCGACCGTAGGGAGGTGCTGCCCACCGAAGCCGGAGCGAGGCTCGGCGGATGTGACGCCGAGGAGATAGGCCGTTGCTGCAGCCGCTTGGGCGACAGGCCGAAGCCCGGTGGGCACATTCTCCTCGCTGGTGGGCGAGTACAGCGCGGCGACGATTCCGTGCGGAGCCTGAGGATGGGCTTCGAGATGGTCGGTGAGCGCGAAGTGGGTGTCCCACACCTGGTCGCGGCTCAGTAGCCCGCGCAGATGATGCGCCGCGGCTGGGTGGAATCGGTACACAATGTCCGCGTTCTCGTGCCGGGTCGCCGTGAGTAGTCCGGCGGTGAGGAACTCCGCGATGTCGGCCACGGCGGCTTCGGGAACGATGCGCTCACGGATCACGTCGAGAACAGGGAGGGTGAACACGTCGAGTGACGAGGCGGCGATCGCCAGCCGCACGGCGGGGGAGCGCAGGTTGTCTGTGAAGGCCACTGCCGCGGCTGTGACCTGCTTGTCGTTTGCCGGTGCATCAGGTGAGTCGGCACTCGGCCGCGGAATGCGGTTTCGGGAGGGTATCCGTCCCGAAGCCGGGACGAGGACGGCCTCACAGCCGCCCGGGTCGGTACGCATCACGGCGCGTGCCCAGGCGAGAATCTGGTGGGCGTCCATCTGCAGCACGGGCAAGGCCTGCCAGGGCTGCGTCCCCGGGACGCCGTCGCGGAAGAGGCGGGGACGACGGTAGGTGAGGAGACGTCCCGGAGAGGCCGGGACGGAGGCGGTTGCGGTGGTCCGGGGCAGGTCGAGGCCGGAGCGCTGCCAGAGGCGTTTCGGAAGCGGGTTGATCAAGGCCACGGGAGCCGTTCGGCCCCATGCATGGAGCGTCTGCCACAGGCCGTTTTGGCGCCAGGCGGGAGCCGCGCAGTCGGAAACGACGAGAAGGAGGCGGTGGGCAGGCTGCTTGTGGCGGGGGTCGGACGGCTCCACAGGGAGGGACCGGCCGCGGTGGTCGCGGAGCCGTGGCGTGGCCTCCGGTGGATGTTCCAGATGCCATACATGAACGCTGCGGAAGGCGGACAGGGCACGCAGCACCTTGGTGAGGGCGAGTGAGGTCTCGTCCCAGACCGCCATCGAGGTGCCGCGGTCCACGACCACGACGACCTCCAGCCAGGGCTCCGGGGCAGGCACGAGCTGGGGGACGAGCACGCCGGTTCGGGTGTAGTGATCGACGGTGGCGTCCAGGTCGAGGCGCCGGCGAACCCGGGAGGGCCGGAAGCGACGCAGCGGGCGCAGGGCACGGCCGATGTCGAGAGCGTTCGGCAGGGCCGAAGCGCGGCCAATGCTCAGAGGGCTGCCAGGGATCGAGTGGCTGCCGCTGTCGTCCTTCAGCCACACCGAGGCGGCCCCGGGAGCGCCTGCGTCCGACTCGGATTCAGGAGACGACTGATCATCGCAGGAGTCGTCGGATTCCGGTTCGGACTGGACAGGCGCATCGGCAGATGACTCTTCGGCGGCCGGAGATGAAGCGGTCGAGATGTCACCGCTCTCGCCGGTGCCGGATCTGGCAGCGGCGAGAAGAAGAGCGTCGAGAGTTTCCGAGATGTCCCCCTCCGCGTCGCCGCTGATGTCACCCAGGTCGGCAAGGGCCAGGGCGGCCAGCAACTGTGCAGCCCGGTTCTCAGCCACGCCCGAGCCCTTGGAGCAGCAACTCCTGCAACCGCGACCGCTGCCCGTCATCCTGGATGCGGTTGCCGCGCAGGAGATGTACGGCGCTCAGCAACTGGTCGACAGCGAGGTTCTCACCGCGGTTCAGTCTGTCCACGAAAGCGTTCACCAGAATGTGGGTGGTCTCTTCCTCAACTCTCTCCAAGTGGGCCTCGACGATGCTGGTGAGAGTCGAGACCGTAAGCGTGGGCATGTCGAACCGCACACAGCGCCGGAGAAAGGGAGCGGGGAAGTCGCGCTCGCCATTGCTGGTGAGCACGATGACCGGAAACTCCTCGCACTCCACCAAGCCGTTGTCGACGTCACGCCGGATGCCCGGATCGGCGGTACGGACGGTGACGCGGCTCCTCGAATGGCGGGCAAGTTCGGGGATCTCGAAACGACCACGTTCCAGAACATCGAGGAGGTCACTCGGCAGATCGAGATCGCTCTTGTCGATCTCGTCGATCAGCAGGGCACGGGGGAGGCCTCCAGGCAGCAAGGCAGTACCGAGAGGACCGAGTTGGACGAAATCCCCGATGTCGTCGCGCGCGGCACGGGCAGCGCGGCGCGCAGCCCGCCCGATCCTGGAAGCAGCGGGACGCTCGATGGCACGAAGGTTGTAGGCGTGGATCCGGCCCAGTGCGTCATAGCGGTAGAGCGCCTCGGCGAGAGTACTGCGTGACGTGATGTGCCAGCGCAGCACATTCCCGAGCCCGAGTTCAGCAGCGATCTGCTCGACGACGGAGGACTTCCCGGAGCCAGCCGGCCCGGTCAGCAGCAGGGGCCGACGCAGATGTAGCGCGGCGTTGACCGCATCGACCAAACCGGCATCCGCCCGGTAAGTGCTCGCCGCAGAAGGCGACAGCCCTCCATCTGCCGCCTTGCGGGGCTTGCTCGCCGCGCGCCAGGGAGGCGGAGGAGGAAGCGTCTGAGGCTCCTGGGGAATGCTTCCCGTACCCGTGTAGTACGGAGTCCAGTTCATGCTTGCTCCTTCGGCGTCACGTCTTGCGGGGCGACGACCGCCCGGCCGGCGCGTCGTTGGCAGAAGTCCTGCCAGTGCACGTCGTGCCATGTCGTACGGATATCCGCCAGATGACCGGGAACGTCCTTGCCGAGGCAGTTCCCCAGCCGCTCCTGGAAGGCGCGGGCGAGTTTCTCCGGCAGCGAGTCCCAGTGCTCCGCGACCGCATCCTGGAGCGCCCCCGTATCGGAGATACCCCCACGCCGGGGCCAGATCACGGCTGGGGTGTGGATGAGGAGTTCCTCCAGCATCAGGTCGAAGTCCTTCTCCGGCAGGGCGCTCACTCCCCAAACGCAGCTGCCCATACGACGACGGCTGAGCAACTCCTGCAGCGTCTCAAGGCTGCTGAGATCGTCGGAGCCGAGCCATGACGGGCCGGCCTGAGCCTTGGCCTGCAAGGAAGACAGCAACTGGCTGCCGGCGTGCAGCATGTCGTCGAGGCGGATACCGGACGGAGGCGTCAACAGACCCGACCAGCGAGTCGTGACGTCATAGTCGACGCCCAGCATGCGTCTGCCGCGGACCACTCGCCACTCTTCCGGGGGAAGATCCAAAAGCAGGGAGGTCGGGACCGACACATCGACCGGCACCAGCCGCTCGCCCGCAGCCCCCAGCCAGGACAGAGCCCACCCAAGGGCATCATCCAGTGCGGACGCCAGGGCAGCCGGGCCGGGCGCGCACGGGAACTCTGCGATGTGCACCACGGCCGAGCCGAAAAGCAGCGATGCGTCCACACGAACGACGTCCTCACCGCCGTCGTCGGCGACCACCAGAACCAGGCGAGGCTTCACCCCGGTCAGTTCCACCAGCCGACTGTTCAAAGTGATGGCGGCACCCGATTTGGCCGCCCAAGCGGCCAACTGCTGCGGAAGAGCACCCTCTGGACTGATCAGGTGGACAAGGGCGGCGACGAAATGCACCAGCGTCCGGTCCTGGCTTGCGCGGTCGACGGCCGGTTGGTGAAGGACCGCATGCTCCACCAGGTCACGCAGGGAAAGGCAGGGCACCTGGACCACCGCCTCCAGAGGGAATCCAGCGCGTGCCGCCGCCTTGCGGAGCAAGTCGTCGGTCAAGGAACCACCGAAGGTCTCCTCCAGGACGGCGACGGTGGAAGTGCAGACGCTCAGATCACGCTGGAACTCCAGGAGACGTCGGACAGCGGGGTGGCTATGACGTTCCTGCCCCGGCCCGCCCAGCCAATCCGCCAGCTGCTCGCTGCTGTTGATTCCTTCCGTTCCTTCCAGCGGTCGCAGCAGCTTACGCAACCTCTCATACGCCAGGAAACCGAGAACGCCAGCAGAGCGCCGCACACCGGCCTGGACGTTGTGGGCCAGCCACAGCGATTCTCCAGGCACAGGGGCGCCGTTGAACACGAAGCCGCCAGGTTCCTGAGTGTGGATACGACTACGCAGTTCCTTGATCAACTGATCGTCGATGGCCAAGAATTCTCCGGCGTTCGGCACCCCGTTCTCCAGCAACTCGGCGAGTTGGACACTCAGATTCATGTCCCACGCCGGCATCTGGGCGGAGGCGGCGAAGAGAAGAGACAGTCGCACACTGCCCTGCTGGAGTCCGGCCGTCGCGGACTGCGGGCTCGGCAGCGAGGCGGCCGCGTGGCACGTGTCGACGATGGTTATCAGACCACCGAGTCCAGGCTCATTCGTCACTGTGCCGATCACGGACGTCACGTCCAGCTGGTGGATTGCTCCGTCCTCCATGCTGCCCGAGGTGACGAAGTACAGCGGTCCCCCGCAGCCACCCATTCCATGGCCCAGCAGCGCTAGGACAAGAGCACCACCGTCCTCTTTAGCCCGGCCGACTGCACCGGCGAGGGCTCTTTCGACGACTGGCTTGCCCAGAGTGGTGCCCACGAGCAGTGACCCTGTTTCGCCCTCACCGCGGTCGAGACAGGCACCGAGATCCGGATCCACCAAAGCTCTGTGGAGACGGCGTGCCGCGCCTTCCAACCCCGGCAGTTCCTCCGCGCCCTTGCACTGGGCGCCGACCACCAGCACATGGCGGGGCGCCACCGATGTGACGAAGCCCGTCACGGCAGAAGAGCCTCCACGATCGGCCCGGCCACCTCTGCGTGTTCCAGGTACTTGGTAGCCGTATGGGTCCACACCCCAGCGGACTTCACGGGCGCGGTCTGTGCCTTGACCCCTGCGCTACTCGGGGCAATCCAGTCCGCCAGCCGTGGGCGTCCGACCACGACGTCGTTTCGGTCCCAGAAGTTGTGCCACGCCCCCACCCTTTCCGGGCAGGACGGCGGTTGCGGCACCAAACGCTGCAGGACCACGCCGCCGAGCGCCAGGGGGGAACCAAGCGTCACCCACAAAGCGACCGGTCCCTCGTACTCGTGCAGGGCTTCGTAAGCCACGACGGTGCCCAGAGAGTGCGAGACGACGACGAGCGGACGGGCGGGATCCAGTCCCTCCAGCACGCGAGAGCGGATGGCGGAGCCCACGGAGGCCTTGCCGCCGTTTCGGTTCAAGTAACGGGCGACTTGCGAGAGTTGCAGCGCGAACGCCTGACCGTTCGCCCATTGCGCGGTCTGGCGAAGACCTGGCAGCTGCAGCAGGGTCGTGGTCACCCAGACCAGTCGCCGTGCGAACTCGCCCACACCCTGTGCCTGACTGCCCGATGAGAGCCCGTCGAGATGGTGCCGAGCCTGCCCGATAATCCTGGCGTCGCGCGTACCCGTCTCCGGTGGAAACTGCTCGACGAGCTCATCCACCATCGCCTCCAACAAACCGGAAAGCACGCGCTCGTCGAAGTGGTCCAACTCAGCGCCGGGTGCCCCTCCCTGGGCTCCCTTGGCGTTGAGCAGATCGCTGTAATCGGCGAATCTCACATCTGCCAGCCAGCCCTGGGTGAGCGCCGAGACCAACCCCGCCTGTCCAGCCGCCCGCACGCCGGTAGCCAACGCCCCGAGCCATTGCCGCCGTTCCATCTCCGCGCTCCGGAGTCCACCGATGCCGTGAATGAACACGAGCTGCGGATTCGCCGTCGCCACCACGAGCCTCCCCCCGCCGTATTGTACGAAGGCCATCCTGCCTTGTGAGGAGCCGCGGACGGTACTCGAGTGCCTCACGCGACAAACATGTCGCTGAGCAACCAGTCGGCCCGTCGGCCACCCGCTCGTAGGGGTGCAGCCGGTCGGTCGCTCCAAGGCCGACGTAGCCTGTGATGAGGACGGCGATGCCTCTGGCCAGGATGCGGTAGATGCGAAGCCCGAGTCTGACCGGACTGGTCGGCTTGAGGCGCCGCACCTCAACACCTGCGACGTCCAGTTCGCGGTCGCTTTGACTACACGCCGATCCCGCATCGTCACCCCTTCAGTTCGCCGCCGAAGTCCCTTCAGAATTGACGAACTCACGGGACATGGCCATCTGCGTAAGGACGTACCAGAGGCGGTCGGCGCTGCCGGGCGGCCAGGGCGTGCGCAACCGGGCGGTGGCGGGGTCGAGTTCGCCGCGCCACTGTGCGTACC
This sequence comes from Streptomyces spongiae, assembly GCF_009377185.1. Lineage (GTDB taxonomy): Bacteria > Actinomycetota > Actinomycetes > Streptomycetales > Streptomycetaceae > Streptomyces > Streptomyces spongiae. Next base: position 1,489 of record NZ_VJZC01000035.1, on the reverse strand, counting down.
GGGAAGCGACGTCGCCGGGCCAGACCGGGCCGTGGCCGGCCGGCACCGCGAGCGCGCGGTCAAGATCGGTGGGGTGCCCGAGCGCGGCGAGCCGCTCGGTGACGGTGCCGAGCGGCCCCCACACCAGGCGCCGGCGCCCCTGCAGCGCCCGCGCGATCCGGCCCGCCCCCTCCCCGTACGGCACCGCGTCCGCGGGAGCGCCCTGGGTCCGCGGCCCCGCCAGGCGGACCAGGACGGTCTCCAGGCCCCGGCCCGTCTCGTCGACGACCTGGACCCGCCCGGCCAGCGGCGGCCGCGCCCGCCCCGACCTGGTCGGCTCGGCCGCGGTGAGCTCCACCCACACCACCGCCAGCGGCCCCGCCAGCAAGTCCCGTGCCCACCGGCCCAGTTCAGCCCTGCGCACGGCCAGGAGCTCCTGCATCTCCGCCAGCCGCGCCCGATGCCGGCACGCCCCGCACAACCGCCGACCCTCGAACTCGGGCAGCGGCAGCTGACAGGGCGCCCCGCACCCCTCACACGCCCGCACCACGGCCCGCCGCTGCGCCGCGGCGGCCAGCTGCCGGCCGCTTGCCGCGGTGGGGACGGACTCGGCGACGGCGTACAGGGCGAAGGTCTGCTTCTTGCCCCGCCAGTTGGCGTCGCGGACGTAGGCGCGGACGGGACCGCCAGGGCGCCGGGGAGGATCGGCATCGGCCAGCCGGGTCTGGGTCACCAGCCCGGCCGGAACGTCGCTCCAGCGGTCGTACTCCGCGGGCCGGACCTCATCCGTCACGGCTGCCGCAACCGTCCCGCCATGAGCAGTGGCCTCTCCAGCCGCCCTCTCCGCATCCGTCCCGCTCATTCCGGCGGTTACGGCGACTGCTGAATTCGTGGCGTTCAATTCTTCCATTCCTTCCCGTACTATCTCCTGTTACGGGTCGGCCTTCCCTTGCCGCAACTCCGTTACGTGTTACGTGTCTTTTCCGAAACCCGTAACACCCTCAATCAGGATTCCCTTTCGGCTGACGCGCCGTCAATTCATCCGAAGCCTTTTCCTGACACCCCGTAACCCGTAACGGAATACGTATCAATTCGCAAGAGGTCTAGTCCAGATAGAACCAAGCATGTCCGCTTGATCTGATATACCGTCAGACGTGCAACGATGCGGCACCGGTTGCCAACCTCCCCTCGTTGCTGCCATACTGTAACCACAACGGACCGGGGCCGGGAAGCCCGGAGGGCGCCCCGGCCCCAGCAGAACCAGAGACACAAACCCCCTCAAACCGGGGGCATTAAACCTCTGAACAGGGAAAACAGAAGATTGAACCGCTGCCCAGACCGGGAGCCACGCCCCGTCAGTCCCGGGCCCCACCCGGAGGCCGGCACCCGGGACCACGGGAAGAATACGACAGAGAGTAACGTTCAACTCTCAACGTTTTCAAGAGGGTTGCGGAGCAACCCAACATCATTCCGTCGCGAAGTGACGGCGCGTCATGTCTCCGGAGGAGAC